>CAZNQQ010000008.1:0-29384 GCA_964575575.1 uncultured Candidatus Saccharibacteria bacterium
GAAAGACCTTCTTCCGCAATAATCTCCTCTGAAGATGGCTGTTTTGATGATTCAAATTTTTCCATATTTTGATTATACCGCTATTGATATCAATTTCCAACTTAAAATAAGGTTATTTCCCACAAAGGTTAGACCTTTGTGGGTATAAATTTGTTTGACAGAAGATCTAACAGACTGTTTTGCCTTTTGATTGAAAATGGTACTATTAAGCTATATGGAAGCGCCAAAGCAAAAAACGGAATATCAACCTTCAGAAGAAGACAGAAAAGCTATAGAAGAAAGTATACGAATTGAACGAGAGGAGACAAAAACTAGAAAAAGAGAGGCTTCTGACAAGGAGCTTATTGAAGATGGCGCAACTTATGAAATCAATGATGAAGGAGAGAAAATATTAAAACTAACAGAAGCACAGATCCGTGAAATGAATAAAGAAAAAAGAGTGGAAGAGCCTGAAAAAGTTAGCAAACCTAAAGAAAAAATTTCTGAAAAGATTTTTGACAATAAACAAAACCAAGACGTATTTAAACAACTAGGCACATCAACAAAAGAAGTTATCTCAAGTATATATAAAAACGTAAAAATTGGATTTATAGACAGATACAGAGCATCAGATAGTAACAAACTCTACAACCGCCACAAAGAAAAAGTCGGCAAGCTTGAAAACGATATAATAATGAAAAAGAGAGCTATAGAGCAAATAGAGGCTGACATCGAAACACACGAAATACGCACACAAAAACTAAGCGATAAGTTTGGAGGATTGAACGAAAAAGCCGAAGAAGAGATATTGAAAGAAAAAAAGAAATTAGAGAAAAAACTTGAAAATGCAAATTATGAAGAAACAGAGCTTATAGCAAAACAAGTATTTAATGAAAAGAAGCTTAAGAAATACGAAGAAAAAAGAAAAGAAATAATAGCAGGAGTAGAATCGTTTGTCAGTGAAAAGACAGATCCATACAAAGAAAGAATAAATGAACTCAAAGAAAATACTGCGGAGCTTGATAAAGACATAGAAGATTTTACTTCAAAAAGAGATAATTTTGGAAACCAATTGAATGAGCTAAAGGAAGAATTTAAAAACCTTAAGGAATCAAAAGCTGGTATATATGAATCAGAAAGTACAATGTATTTAGAGAAAATAAAAGAGGTTGATACTGAATACAACAGAATGAATAATATTGTAAAATCAGTTGAAAAAGAGAAGCAAGGTATTAACAGGAAAATAGGCAAATTTGAAAATAAGATTAGCTACTGGAATAGAGTTGTCGAAACAGCTAAAAGTGACAACGCACCTAGACAAGAAAAACAGCCTGATCTAGAAACTGAACCTACAGAAAGTACTAAAGAAAACCCAGAAGACAATAAAGATTGGTATGAAGCTGTAATGCCATCTAAAGAGAAAATCAATGAATATGACAAGACAAAAGATTGGTATAAAGCAAGTGGTTTGTCTAAAGAGGATATGGAAAATGTTGCAAATACGGAATCTACTGGAGAAGATAAAGAAGAATCTGAAGTAAAAAATTATGATAATACGAGCGAATCAGTAAAAGAAGACTTAGGCAACAGAGAGATTTACCCAAACGAATATATGAACAAGTGGAATAATCTTTTTGGTAACAAACTGTTTGGTGGTGGGTTAAAACTAGATGATGAGCAAATACTAAACATACTTGAGATGCCAAACGGTATAAACGAACTTCCGTTAAAGAGAATGGAAGAAGTTATTGTTGAATATAACAATTCTAAGGGATTCTTTTCAAGAGTATCCGATGACGAGCTAAAAAAAATGTTTAAATTAATAAGAGACGCCGAATCTATCAACAAATAATATGAACAATAATTCAACTCAAAATAATAATGATTTACTAAAAAAAGCTGATGAGCTTGTCAAAGAAATGAAACAAGCTAATGCTGATTTTGAACAAAAGACAAATAAAATAATATCAGATATAAATGAAGATGTAGATTCTACAGAGAAAGATTTTAGGGAAACAGAAAAAGAGTTGGGGGAATTTGAAAAAGATGCAGTGAATGAAATAGACAAAGCTGTAATTGATTTTGTATCTTAATAAAAAGACTCTAGTATGTTAATCAGCACACTAGAGCCTACCCTTAAGCATAGCTTCTTTGAAATTTGTAACTTTTTCAGAAAATTCCTCTTTTTCTTTTGTATTTTTAAATTCTTTTTTTATTTCTATCTTATATCCGCTCAACCTCAATGCTCTCATAACAAAAATCACAAAGAATTCCTGAATAGCGTTTAATACAATATTTACTGTAACAAACAATTCTTTTCCCTCCTTTCTATATAAATAAATTAAAATAACTTGCCAAAGGCAGTGTACCAGAAAACTATATTTTAGTCAAGATTTCTGGCTTGTCTTCTGTGACCAAAACAGTGTGTTCAAAATGCGCGCTGTTTTTAGCATCAGCGGTTTTGTATGTATAGTCGTCTTCAGCTAGAGTAATGCGCGCATCTCCTTGGTTTAGCATTGGCTCAAGTGCGAGTGCCATTCCTGCTTTCAATTCAGGACCTTCTCCCTTTTCACCAACGTTTGGCACATAGGGTTCCTCAGCAACTTTATGCCCTACACCGTGACCACCAAGCTCTACCGGTGAGCCATAACCATGTGGTTTTACAAACTGCTCTATAGCGTACCCTATGTCCCCTACAGTGTTCCCTACGCGCGCTGCATTGATCCCAACCTGAAGCGCTTCTTTTGTAATATTTATAAGCTTCTGGTCGTCTTTACTAATTTCTCCTACTCCTACCGTGATAGCAGTATCTAGGAACAGACCTTTATGTTTGAGGCCTAAATCAAGACCTACTATATCACCCTCCTTCAGAGTCCTGTCGCCTTCATTGGGAATACCGTGAACTACCTCGTCGTTCACAGATACACAAAGTGTCGCAGGATATGGTCGGTTTGCGCCTTCTGGTGTATAACCTAAAAACGACGGTTCATCTCCACCTTCTCGTATCAGCCTTTCAGCTTCTTCGTTTAATTTTGCAGTACTTACACCTGACACAGTTAGACTTACCACCTGTGCTAAGATACCAGCAAGACGTTTACCACCTTCTCGCATTATTTCTATTTCTTCTTTTGTTTTAACCATTTTTACTTTCTAAATTTTTTACTATTTCATTATGTACTTCTTCAACAGTTTGTTCGCCGTTTATTTCAAAAAAATTATACTGTGAGTTGTTTCTATAAAACTCCACTGCAGGCATTGTCTCTTCGTCAAACCAATTAAGACGTTTTTCTATACCTTCATCTGTATCATCTGACCTTTTGCGTTCTTTTAGTCTGTCACTTGCCCATTTATCAGACACATTTATAAAAATTACATTAGTGTCTTTACGTCCATAAAAACTAAACGCTTCATCAAGCACATGTGCTTCATTTATCTTTCTTGGAGTACCGTCTATTATCAGAAGTTTTTTATCGTCTAGATTTTCAATTAAAGACTTTGCCCATACCCAAATAGCCAAAAATGCAGGTTGTAGCTTACCTTCTATATTGATATTTTGAGCCAACTTACTTGCATGAGTATCACGCTTCAAAAACTCTCGAAATTCATCGCCAGATTCTACATAAAGTATACCTGCATTAGAGTCTTGCTGTTTTATATATTCCTGAAGCAAATCAGCTTGAGTGCCCTTACCAGCCCCAGAGCGACCTATTATTATGTATGTTTGTGGTGTCATGGTTTAAGTATAAAATTATTAAACACAAAACACAAAGTAGTTGTTAGTACTCTCTCATTGAGATTTGGGCTTCGATTTTGCGTACTAGGTCTATGACCACCGATACTGCAATCAGAAGCGCTGTACCGCCGATAGCAAGCGCTGTAACTCCTGTAAGAGCTTGCATACCAAGAGGAATAACAGCGATAAGTCCAAGGAAGATAGCTCCAACTAGTGTGATTCTAGTTAGGATCTTACCAATGTATTCTGATGTAGTTCTACCTGGTCGAACTCCTGGTACAAACGCACCGCTCTTCTGTAAGTTCGTAGCGATAGAATCCGGATCAAACGTAACAGCAGTATAGAAATATGTAAATAGAAATACCAGTAAGAAATAAATAGCGCCATAGATCCATCCGTTTTCTAAGATACGAAGTATAAAACTAGATACACTAGCGATAATCTGACTGTCAACGTTTGCAACAAAGTTAAGTATCATTTGTGGAAACAGCAATATTGAAAGTGCGAATATAATAGGAATAACTCCAGCTTGGTTTACACGAAGTGGTAAGTATGTAGATATACCGCCGTATTGCTTCATACCCCGCACGCGCTTCGCATATGTAATAGGTATCGGCCGCTCCGCCTCTGTAACAACCACAACCCCTGCAGTAATAAGAAGTCCTGCAATTATGAATCCAAGGTAAAGCGGAATCTGTGATACATCAAATGTAAAGATAAGTTGGTTTATTGTACTTGGAAGTCCAGCCACAATACCTGCGAAAATTATCAAAGACACACCATTACCAATACCAAACTCCGTAATAAGTTCACCTATCCACATCAGAAGTATAGAACCCGCTGCTATCACAAGTACGTTTGTTATCATTCCAAACATATCAAGATCAGGAACGATTCCCTGCCTTGAAAGAAGTGTCAAAAATGCAAAACCCTGCATAAACGCAAGTGGTATCGTAATCAGTCGTGAGTATTGGCTGAACTTCTTTCTACCTGCCTCCCCCTCTTCTTGATAAATCGCCTTAAGCTTTGGTGACATAATAGTCAGAAGCTGCATAATGATTGATGAAGTAATGTACGGAGCAACACCAAGCATCACTATAGATAGGTTTGAAAGTCCACCACCTGAAAAGATGTTGAGGAGCCCTAAGAACTGATTACCTGCGAAAAACTGCTCAAGCTGAAACACATCAACACCCGGAATAGGAATAACTGCAAGCAACCTAAAAAGCGCAAGTGCTATAAATACAAAAAGTATCCTTTTGCGCAATGTTGCATCTTTGAATACTAAACCTAATTTACTAAGAAATTTGCTCATAGTTTTATACTTTTACGCTACCTCCGGCCTTTTCTATTTTTCCTTTGGCACTTTCTGAAATAGTAAAATCTGAAACCTCTAGCTTCTTTGTAATCTCTCCAGTACCTAGGATCTTTATTTTAGGTATTCTTCCCTTTTTCTTGTCTATTAGCCCTGCTGAAACAAGTACTTTAGGGTTAACTTTATCTCCATTTCCAAAATTCTCCTCTAATACCTTAAGGTTAATAGGGGTTGGCTTCACTACAGAACTGTTTACAGTTCTTGATCTGTTCACACCGTGTCCACGAAGTTTTGGAAGCTTCTTGATCATATCGCGAATCTCTGGACGGATTGAATGCCCTGCTCGTGCCTTCTGACCTTTGTGTCCGCGTCCTGAAGTCTTACCACGAAGACCACCGCGTCCAACTCGCTTTTTTGATTTTGCTTTAGTTTTTCTTTTTAATTCGTGTAATTGCATAGTATTAATTTAATTGCTCAAGTGCTTTTATAGCAGCGCGTGCGTTGTTTAGCTTGTTCTTACTTCGTGATATTACTTTTGCTGTCACGTCTTTAACTCCTGCAAGTTCAAGTACATCTCGAAGTGATGATCCAGCTACCATACCTTTCTCTGGTGATGGGATTATTGAAACAACAGATGCATTGTATTTTGCAGAGACGTCATGAGCGATTCTCATGTTTTTATCAAGCTTAACTTTTATCATTGCCTTCTTTGCAGACCTTGTTGCCTTTTCAATAGCAAGAGCTGTGTCGGATGCTTTGCCAATACCTACACCTACTGAACCTTTTTTGTTTCCAGAGATTATAGCTACAGAGAAACTAAATCTTCGTCCTCCTGCTACAACACGAGTCACTCTTCTTATACTTATGATCTTGTTGTCATATTCTGAACGTGGCTTTTCAGGACGTTTTGAATGACGTTTGTTTTTTGGTCGTGTGTTTTTAGTGAACTCTTTTTTCACAGTCTTAGGAGTTTCTTTTTTTATTTCTTCTTTTTTAATTTCTTCTGTCATAATATTTAAAATTTAAGTCCACTCTCACGTGCGCTGTCTGCAAATGCTTTTACCTTTCCAGTATATAGAAAACCTCCTCTATCAAACACCACGTTTTTGATCTTCTTTTCTATAGCTTTTTTGGCAATGTCTTTACCCGCTTCTGTAGCCTTTTGTGTCATTGTCTTACCTTTTTTGCTATCTGTAAGAGCGCTAACTATAGTAGTACCTGCTACATCATCAATAATCTGCGCATAAATACGCTTGTTTGATTTGTATAGAGAAAGTCGTGGAGTATCTTTAGTACCAGAAACTCGCGTCCGTATCTTCTTGTGACGCTTTACCCTATTTCTTGTTTTTTCGTTTAGTTTACTCATATTATTCTATGTAACAGCTCGTTTACCTTGTTTTCTGCGTACTACTTCGTCGTCGTAGCGGATACCTTTACCTTTGTATGGTTCTGGCTTTTTAGTAGCGCGTACTTTAGCTGCAAACTGCCCTACCTTTTCTTTATCAATACTTGAGATAGTAAGAACGTTTTTCTCAACTTCTACATTTACACCTTCTGGTATTGTGATCTTTACGGGGTGTGAAAAGCCAACGTTCAAAACTATGTCGTTACCTTCTTTGGCTACTTTATACCCAATACCTTCTACTACAAGCTTTTTCACAAATGCTTCATTAACTCCCTTTACCATATTGGCAATGTGAGATGCATATGTACCCCAAAGCATATTGTTTGCATTTGTAACCTTTACAGGTTCAAGTGTGATTAGTTTGTCTTCTATCTTTATAGCAATGTCAGATTTAAATGCGCGAGAAAGTTCTCCTAAAGGACCCTTCGCAGTAAAAACACCATCAGTTAGTTTAACTTCTGTCTTATCCCCAATATTAATTTGTTGTTTTCCTACTCGGCTCATATTACCAAATTTTAAATAATGCTTCTCCACCCACTTTCTTCTTTCGTGCTTCTTCTCCTGTAAGAATACCTTCTGGAGTTGAAAGTATAAGTGAACCCTTTCCGTATTTTATCGGGAAGATTTCGTCAGTCTTTTTGTAAATTCTCCTACTTGGTTTTGAAACTCGTGCAACGTCACTTATTCTTGGCTTTCTTTTGTTTGTATCTTTGTATTGGAGTTCTACCTCAAGAAACTTTTTGATTTTTTTACCTTTTTTTGAAACTGATTTTACGTAATCTTTTTCTTTTAGCTTTTCTGCTACATTGAATTTGAATTCTGAATATGGCACGCAAATAGAATCAAGGCCTACGTTGCCAGCATTTTTAAGCTGTATTATAAAATCTCCTATTTGATCGCTTACCATGATGATTTCTTTATTCCAGGGATCATACCCTCGTTAGCTAGTTCTCTAAAACAAATACGGCACATATCAAAATCTCTCATGTAGCCATGTTTTCTACCACATTTAAAGCACCTACGAACTACTCGTGATGCGAATTTAGGCTTCTTTTCTGCCCTTGCTATTACTGATGCTTTTGCCATATTGCTTAAAAAATAAGCTCCTGTGAGCTTTTATAGAGTGTATCAAATAATGGCGTATTGTCAACAAAATAGAGCTAAACCACTAAATTCTGTAGAACTTAGCGGTTTTTTATAAAACACTTGACAAACATACTAAAATATGCTATTCTGTTATGGAAATATTAAAGATGTACTTTTAAAACCTTTTTCTCTACGAAAGGAGAAAAAATGAAAAACTTAATTGTCTTATCTATATTTTGTTGTATATTTTCTTTTGCTTGCATTAGTCCTGTATTAGGGGCCGAGAGTGATCTCGACAAACAGTCAACAGATCTTACCCAAAATTACGAAAAACTAATGACGACAACTGATAACATATTAAAAAAGATTTCATATTCATATGTATCAGAAAGAGATCTGAAGATTGTACAGAAAATTGTAGTGACAGTAGATAAGTTGCATCTAATGCTCGGTAAAAACGAGACCGCAGTAATAGAAAAACTTAAGGAGTTGAATAGTTTTTACAGTACACGCATCGAGTTAAAAAAAGTTTTGAATTTTTTTCAAGATTCCAATTATTTTATACAGGATGTATTCACGCAAGAAGGTTGGAATAGCGAGAAAGTAAAAAAGATTCTTAAAATTACCGAAAAGTACGTATAGTGATTTAAGTTTTCAGGGGGAGTTCTGTATGTAAACATACAGAACTCCTCCCCACAGCGCCAATCTATTTTAGATTCGGTGTTTTTTTGTTTTAAAATTTACACAACACTCGCTTCTTCTAATTTTTCAATACGTGTTGTATTTCTACGAACGTTTTCATCCCTATCGTGAAGCTTCATATTTATTTCTTTAAAATTTTCGTCAACTTCTTGAAATTTTTGATTTACCTCATCTCTAAAAGACTTGACATCACCTTTTACTTCACTTACTTCAACTTTTACTTCACTAAAACCCTTAGCTACTAATCGAGCCAGATCATCAATTTTTTCATCTGTAGTTTTATTAGTCATTGGTTATATTGTATCAAAGTAAATATACTTGTCTATTCAACTATCTCTATATCGTCACCTAACTCCTTCTTTTGGGATGCATATACTATTATCCCACCTGACACTACTACGACACTAAAGATTGCGAGTAGCCATTTATATATACTGCTTTTGTTTTCTTCTGAGACAATATTTGAGACGACTGCAGCTTGAGCTACGTTTGCTGAAATACTCTCTTCTACAATCGGTTCTTCTTTCGCTACAATAACCGGCTTTGGCTTTGATACAATCTTTTTTGTAACCACTGTCTTTTGTGGAATCTTCATTTCAAAAAACGAAACTACTTCCACTCCGTTTGGATAAAGCAGTGACACGCTTTCTTTTACAGATGTATCTAAGCCTGTAATATTTTTAGCAAAAATTAATTTTTTATTCGCTAGGATTATAGTATCTTTCGGTATCATAAATCTCTCCCCTGCCGAATCTAATTGCCACCACGAAAGATTGAGTTCTTTGTTTGACTCATTGTGAATCTCTACAAAATCACTCTCTACTTTTGAAAGTATTAGCTCTGAAGAATATGCATTTACTACTATTCTGTCTGTCGCAGAATACTGCCCAGAGGAGACATTTAACATTACTACATATTCCCCAGGGTACTGATAATAATGCAGTACATTCTGACCTTCTTTAGTTTCACCATTACCAAAATTCCACATGTATCTAGCGCCTTCCAGTGGTTTCTTTTGTAAACCCAAAGCTTCCCCTTCAAACATACTGTCTGCTCCGACTATTACATTTCTGTCTCCACCTGCACTTGCAAAGATCTGTTGTTCTGTCGGGAAGTTGCTTGCCAGTGATGAGCTTGAACTACCTGACTGTGCCTGCGAACCTTCTTCTTGTTCTTCCTCTACGATTTCTACAGTAACTGACGCAAGACCAGGAGTTGGAACCAAAGCACTCCATGTCCCTGAGACAAGCTGGAGTGAGTTGCCGTCTCCACCGGCACCGAGCTCTGTGTCATAAGTCAGTGAATCAACGTCATTCAAATCTGAATCTCTAATAGTTAAAAGCTCACCTGTATTTTTCAAAGAAAAAGAACTGTCAAAAACAGTTCCAGAAAATGAAGGGTTGTCTATTGCAAATTTATCAGGATTATCTGCAATAATCGCTGAACCGCCACTTCCTATATTTGCATCACCTGTAAATAAAGTAAGTCCATGGTTGCTACCGTTCTCAAAAAACTTCCACCCTGATATATCAATACTGCTAGCACTAGTGTTTGTAACTTCTATCCACTCTCGACCAGAATCACTTCCTTCTATGTCATACATCACCTCACTTATAACAACCTGAGCATTTAGAATACTGAAAGAAATCAGAAATATAAATGTTGCAGTCAAAATATAATTCATAATTATTTTGGCTCTTCGTCTGTATCTAGGATTTTACGCAAAGTTGCTTCTGGAACTTCTTTTGGATTTTGTGGGGAGATATCTTCCATTCCATCTGATGGTCTTGTCTTTTTATGGGTAGGGGCTTTCTCTGGGGCTACTTGTTGAGGTGGCTTAATACTTTCTACAGGTTTGTTTTGTACTGTAGATGTAGATACTTGCTTGGGCTTATCTTTCATCACAGAGGCAAGTGCGTTTCTTAAATCAAGCTTGTTTTCTTTACTCGGCTCTTTCTTTTGTTTTGGTATTGGATTCGTTTTGGTTTTAAGATCATTTAAAGATACTGTATCTTGTGGAATTGACGGCTTAATCTGCACCTTGGGTTTAGCTTGTGGCTGTGGTTGTGGCTTTACAGCATCTTTTTTCTTAAGTAATTGTGTTTGTTTAACCTGCTCTTCTGTTAGGGGTGGGAGTTCTGTTTTGTTTGGCTTCGGTTTTTTAGGATCATCCCCACTTTTTGATTTAGAACCTTGCGCTGATGGTGGATTGATTGGCTCATGCCATTGTTTTATCTTCTCTTCCACAAGGGTGCGTGGACTACCATAGTGTTCACGGGAAAAAGTAATTACATTTTCTTTTGTATCTATATGTTTTGGTTCAATTCTTGCAAGTGATGTGGCAGAAAACGGATGCGACGACACACCATCTATCATAAGCTTTAAATATATCTGTCTAAAACCAAGACTTACAAGATCTTCTGCTGTAAAAGTCGGGGAATATTCTTTTTCAAATATTTCTGCATCAACAGCACCAACCCTGAAAGTAATCATAGTACCTACGTTACCAAATACTGCGGCGCGCACATCCTCTGACATCTGTTCTACATACTGATGAGCTATAGTAAGGTTAAGCTTATATTTTCTTGCTTCTGATAAAATATTTGCGAAAGATTTATTTGCGAAAGATTGAAATTCATCAACATACAAATAAAATTGTGGAAGACTTTCTCGTGCTTTATCTGATACATCAGCTCGACTCATTGCCGCAAGATAAATCTTAGTAATAAGCATACTTCCAAGTAAGTTTGCATTACCTTCTCCCACCTGTCCTTTTGACATATTTATAATAAAGATTTTTCTAGTGTCCATCAGCTCTCTAATATCAAAAGACGACTTTGGTTGACCGACGATATTTCTCATAAGTGCATTGGAGCTAAACTGCCCAACTTTGTTCTGAATCGCTGGTGTTGCATCTGCTGCATACCTATCTGAGTATCCAGCAAATTCATCAACCCAGAATGATTTTACTACTGGATCTTGGACATTCTCAACAACCTTTTTTCTATAAGCCTTATCAACAAGCATTCTGTTAATACCAAGAAGTGTGGCGTCTGGATACTCAAGAAGAGCTAAAATAGTATTGTTCAAAATATATGCCATTCTTGCAGACCACTGATCCTCCCAAATCTTCTCAAAAACACTCATGAGACCGTTTGCAACCAAGTGTCGTTTATCAGGATCTACATTTTCCAACACATTAAAAGAGATCGGGTGTTCAAGATCAAAAGGTGCAAAATATAATACATCCTGAATACGCTCTTCTGGAATATGTTCAAGTAATGTCTCAGCAGACGAGCCGTGTGGATCAAGAAAAGCAAGACCCTCACCATTTTGGATATCTTGAATCGCCATACTTTCCAAAAGGACAGATTTACCCATTCCAGTCTTACCAATAACATATGTATGTCTTGCTCTGTCTTTTGCTTTTATACCAAACTTTACTTTCTTTCCGCGAGAATCTGTCTCGCCAAAATATGTAATTCTCTCTTCATGATTTGCCATATTAAAAGTATAATATATATGTGTATTTAAAAGAAGAGCATTTGTGCTTTATTCTTTCAGTAACGCATCTACAGTGTATCTATTTGAAGGGTCCCAGAGCATCCACGACGTGAGGCCGGAGTCGTAGACCGCTTGGATCTGCGCGCGGACTTCGGCGATGTCGTAGTTGCCACCGTAGTCAAAATCTTGCAACCACGGACGGATTTTATTTGGTGTTGTACTTGCTTCGTTCATTCGCCTAACAGCTTCATCCATTGAATATTTTATAACACCATATACTTCTTTGTTTGGATTTGGATAACCATTAAACCCTGGCGGATAATGCGACGGATACGTCATCGGTGCTATGTAGTCAAAGTATGGCTCTGCATACTCAAGCACTTGGCCAATGTTAAGATCGTCTGGGTTTGTAGTTACCATACCAAACAAATCAGCAGAAAGCGTTGCGTCTATGTCCGAAAGTTCTTCATTTAAATACTTAAAGAAACTTCTCACAACTTCAGCTTTACCAAAATCAGGATCAGCTAACACCTTCTCCTCACTAAATGGATATTTAATATCATTCATGTCGCCATCTGATGGAAACCGTATGTAGTCAAAGTTTAGTTCATCAAAACCAACATTGTATGATTCTTTTGCTATCGCTACTGTATAATCCCAGACTTCTTTAGCTCCAGCATCAAGCCAAGAAATACCTTTGTAGTCTTCCCATATTCCGCCATCGCTTTCTCGCTTTACAGCAAACTCTGGGAACTTCGATACATAATACGGATCCTGAAATACAGATATTCGCCCCATTACGTAAATGCCTTTGCTATGCAGTCGCTCTATAAATTCTTTAATATCTGGAATACGATTTTCTACCGCACCAACTTCTTGCAAACTTTCATCGTCTACTTCAAATGAAATCCTGCCTGTGTAGTCTTTAATATCTATAATGATAGAGTTGATCTCTGTCTCGTCTGCAATCTTTACAAGCTTTTCTCTAAAGCTCGGCGTACCAGCTACCCAGCTTGTCATGTAGATTGCTTTCACAGCTTCTGGAGTTTTGACATGCGTTGCGACAAATTTTTCCTCTACAGATTTTTTGATTACATTTTGAGATGTTGTTGCTTGATTATCAAAATCAGAAACTAATCCTAATGCATTGTATGTAGTTGGAACAATGTTCGGGATACCAAAATACATAACAGAAAAAAATCCGGCTACAAGGACACCAGTTATTATTAATTTGGGTTTACTTATCTTATTTTTTCTTTTGAATTTTCTTTTCATTGTTATGATCTACTCCGTTTTCTACATATGCATCATTGTCTTTACCAAAACTCCACGACGAACCATTTTGATATTCAGTTTTTAATAAGAAAGTATAGAAAATAATTCCTAAACCAGACAACACTAGAAATAGAGTTCTCCAAAAACTAGGGAAACCTAAGTACGGAAGTATTATTACCACAACTGCTAATGTTATTATTATGCTATATTTACTCATTTTATTTACTAATTAAACTTTCTCCTATTTTAAACACATCTCCTGCGCCTATTGTTAATATAATATCATCTTTTTGAGTATTTGCTCTCAAATATTGCTTTATCTCATCAAAATCCTTAAAATCTTGAGCATTTGAGGTGTTTTTATTAATCTCATCCGCCAATATTTTATTATTTATACTTGGATCATTTTCTTCACGTGCAGCGTATATAGGAGTTACAAGCACCTTATCTGCATTAGCAAAGCTTGTTGCCATTGTTTCTAAGAGCAATTTGGTGCGGCTATAAAGATGAGGCTGAAATACTACAATTATTTTTTGATCTGGGAATTTCTCTCGTGTAGCTTTAAGAACAGCTTGGATCTCTGTAGGGTGATGTGCATAGTCGTCGTACACCTCTGCTCCACTTTCTGTCTTACCTTTATATTCAAATCTTCTCCATACACCTTTAAATCCCTGTAATGCTTCTGTGGCTTTTACCTTTTCTACTTTTAAAATCTCGGCTACCGCAAATGCAGCTTTTGCATTTTGCTGATTGTACTCTCCCGCAACTTTCAACTTAGGAACCTTGCCACTAAGTGAATAGTCTATTACTTTGCATTTTGCATTTTTCAAAACAGGTGCAACTTTTGGATCAGTAGGATTGCACACCACAAAATCAGCGTCACCCAATTTGTCTACAAGTTCTTTAAATGCACTCTGTATATCAGCAAGGTCTTTATAATAATCCAAATGATCTTCTTCTATGTTTGTAATAACTAGTATGTTTGGTTTTAAATCCAAGAACGAGCGTTTGTATTCACATGCCTCTACTATAAATAAATCGCTCTTCCCTATAACTAAATTACTTCCGGAATCTTTAAGCAGACTTCCAACTATCACTGTCGGGTCAAGCCCGCCATCCACAGCGACTTTTGCAAGCATTGCTGTCGTTGTAGTCTTTCCGTGCGTTCCTGATACTGCGACTGTGTAATACCCTTCGGAGATAATCCCAAGCATTTGCGAATATGTTTTAGACTCAATCCCCAGATCTTTTGCTTTTGTAAATTCTGGATTATCTTGATCAATCGCAATAGTATAGACAACCAAGTCAGCATCGTCTGCTAGGTTTTCTGCTTTATGCCCATAAGAAACCTTAACTCCCATATCTGCAAGCTCTTTTGTTATAGCAGACTCTTCTGTGTCAGAACCACTCACTTCCACACCCCTACCCAAAAACATCCGCGCGACGGCAGACACACCAATACCCCCAATACCGATAAAGTGAATTTTTTTAATTTTACCTATATCCATAATTACTTTAACTTCTTTATTATATCCATAAACTGATCATTTCTATCATACTCATTTTTAAACATACCAAACGAAGCAAATGCAGGGCTAAATAGTACCGTATCACCTCGTTTTGCTTCTCGCATAGCTATCTTCACTGCATTTTTCAAGCTATCACTTCGGCTATGCGAAAGCCGAAGTTGGCCTAATTTTTCTGTGCCAGTTCCTTTGAGCAATACTAAAGACTTACAGTGTTTTTCTATTTCTTTCATAAGTGCTTTCATATCAAGACCTTTATCTGCTCCGCCCATTATCAAAACTATGTTTTTCTTCTCACTACTCAGTGCTTTGAGTGCCATTATAGTAGCATCTGGTGTTGTAGCGTTGTTGTCGTTATAGATTTTTACACCTCCCACTGTCTTCATATATTCAAGCCTGCCTTCTACACTCTTGAAATTCTCAAGAGTTTTTTTGATTATCTTTTCTGACACACCAGCTACTTTTGCAGCCTCTTTTGCAAGCGATACATTTTCTCTGTTGTGCTCACCTACTATTTTTAGCTTCCAGCTTTTAGATAAAAGTTTTGGAACTATTTTTTTATTTTTTATCTTTTTTGCTATTTGTTTACCAGCTACCAAATAATCTCCCTTTTTCTGATATTTATAAATATTAGCTTTATCATTAAAATATTTACTCATACTATTCTTATAGTAGTTCATATGGTCATGCATGAGGTTTGTAAACACTGCAATATTTGGGCTGATTTTACTCTCCCCAAATCCTTGCAACTGCCACGAGTCTAGTTCCATTACTATAAAGTCGCCCTTCTTTGCCTTCTTAAGAAGGGGTAGTGTGGCAAGACCTCTGACATTACCACCAAGAAAAACTCTTTTTTTAGAAGCTTTTAATATTTCGTAAATCATCTGCGTTACAGTAGACTTACCTCTTGTACCTGTAATGCCAATAATTTTTGCGGGGGATAATTTGGCAACGAGTGCTGCGCTCATCTCTACTGGAATATTGTTTTTCTTTGCTTCTTTTATATAAACAGAATCAAGTGGCACACCGGCTGATTTTAAAATCATATCCCTGTTCTTAAAATCTTCTAGTCTATGCTTGCCTAACACATATTTAATATTTTTAAATCTTTTTAGTTTATCTAGAGATACTTTAAGCTCATTCTTGCTTTTCAAATCAGTCACTATAAGTTCCGCGCCATTTTGCTCTAAAAACTTCACATCACCAACACCACGCCCTAGGATTCCAAGCCCCATGACGGTTATCTTTTTATCTTTAAAATAGTCTTTTGTTTTCATTATTTGTGCGAGCGCAAGGATTTGAACCTTGGACCTTTCCGGTATCAGCGGAATGCTCTACCAACTGAGCTACACTCGCAATAGGAAAATATTACCAGAAATATAGGGTTTAGGCAACAAAACACGCGCGCCGTGAGGCGCGCGTGTTTTTGGTAAGTATTAAAATACATATTCTTTCTTTTGTTCCGTTCATTTTGGTCTTTCCCAAATGTCATTTAGTCTTTGCTAAATGTCAGATTGCTTTATAGATATTCAACCATAATCTTTTCCGAACTCGATCGAGATCCAGAAAACCGACTCAATAAGTCCAATTATATAATATATAAATGAACGGATTCCGTTGGAAATAATCCACGACCAGCTTCCGCTAGCCGTGCCTTGTTACGACTTAGCCCCTGTTACCGAGTTTACTGTAGGCCCACCGAAATGGGACTTTGAGCACTCCCGGCTTCCTTGACTTGACGGGCGGTGAGTACAAGGCTCGAGAACGTATTCACCGCAGTATAGCTGACCTGCGATTACTAGCGATTCCAACTTCATGAGGTCAAATTGCAGACCTCAATCCGAACTTAGGCTATCTTTATTAGGATTTGCTCCATCTTACGATATTGCGTCCCGTTGTAATAACCATTGTATCATGTGTGCAGCCCAAGACATCAAAGGGTCATGCTGACCTGGCGTCATCCCCACCTTCCTCTCCCGTGAGGGAGCAGTCTCGCCTGACACGTATAACAGGCAATAGGGGTTGCGTTCGTTTCCCCACTTAAGGGAACAATTCAAACCACGAACTGACGACGGCCATGCAACACCTGCCCAAATGCCCGAAGGAAATCTTAATTTCTTAAGATCGTCATTTGGATTTCAAGTCTTGGTAAGGTTCTTCGTGTATCATCGAATTAAGCCACATGATCCACCGCTTGTGCGAGCCCCCGTCTATTCCTTTGAGTTTTAGCCTTGCGGCCGTACTACCCAGGCGGTCTGTTTAACGCGTTAGCTTTGCCCCTCAGAGGGTCGATACTCCAAAGAGCTAACAGACATCGTTTAGGGCGTGGACTACTGGGGTATCTAATCCCATTCGCTACCCACGCTTTCGTATCTCAGCGTCAGGAATGTGCTAGTTTATTGCCTTCGCTTTTGGTGTTCCCCATAATATCAACGGATTTCACCCCTACACTATGAGTTCCATAAACCTCTCACACCCTCTAGTTGTACCGTTTCCTCAGCGAGCTCCGCGTTAAGCGCGGAGATTTAACCAAAGACTAATACAACCGCCTACATACTCTTTACGCCCAGTGATTCCGGGTAACGCTTGGGGCCTCTGTATTACCGCTGCTGCTGGCACAGAGTTAGCAGCCCCTTATTCATGAAGTAACATCAATACGTCAAAAACGCACTTTCTCCTTCATAAAAGGTCTTTACATCCCGAAGGACTTCATCAACCACGCGACGTCGCTCCGTCAGACTTTCGTCCATTGCGGAAGATTCTCGACTGCGGCCTCCCGTAGGAGTATGGACCGTTCTCAGTTCCATCGGTGGGGGTCAGGCTCTCACCTCCCCTAGGCGTCATAGCCTTGGTAGTCCTTTACACTACCAACAAGCTGATACCACACAAGCCGTTCCCAAAGCGTTAAAACTTTACCCTTGCGGGACTATCGAGAATTGCTCCACCTTTCGGTGGGTTATGCTCGACTTTGGGGTACGTACTTATGCATTACTACCTCGTCTGCCACGGGTCTAAACCCGTTCGACTTGCATGCCTCATCCACGTCGCCAGCGTTCACCCTGAGCTAGGATCAAACTCTAAATAAAGAATTTGAGTGATTACTTGTAGTAGTAATCTTGCTCTAATTTTTTTGAACGAAACAAAAGAAAAAATATGATTTTCTTCTGCTTTTTTTCACTGTTTTATGTTTTGCTTGTTTCAATTCCGGGGGGAATTTAAACAAGCCTATATTTACTTACCTTGTGTTGTGGCAAATCTGCTCTTACAGATCTGCCGGCTGTTGATCCACTTTTATGTACTCACCAAAAGTGAAAGTGGATCTATATATAATTGTCAAAGTTCTGTCATTTCTCAGTAATAAAACCGCCTCTTTAGGCAGTTATACTATTATATACATATGTAGGAAGAAGTCAACAAATATACTTAAGAACTTAAACCCCTTATTTCTTGAAGAAATAAGGGGTTTGTGTTCTGTAAAAAATTACAGAACTTCTTAAAATAATATCTAATTAGAAAATTTTTTATATATTATCCAAAAATAAACTAATATAATAATCTGAACTAACAGAATAGTTGAATTTGTAATACTTCCGGTAAGAATATACCAATATGCTATTTGCGCTATAGACAAAACTGTCATGACTGTGAATATATACAATGCCCATTTCTTCATTTTTCGTAATCCAAAAGAAGTTACTATAGATATAATAGCAATGGCAAATATTAACACCCCGTTAAATGTATCAATAAAAAAGCTGAGTAGTGCGATCGGTAATTGTAATATTCCACCAAGCAACATTAGCCATGAGATTACAATAACAATCATTGGTGCTTTTACAGTTTGAGGTTTTGAACCATCATTCTCTATTGTATTTAATGAATTATCTTGCTGTTCCATATATAATATAATTAAATTTATTAATCTATAATTTTTATAATAACATTTTATATATAAAGAGACTATTTAACAGCCTTCTTACCTAGAGCGACGAGAAGTGGTGTGGCGAGAAATATTGAAGAATATGTACCGGCTATAACTCCTGTCGCCAGAACTAGTGCAAAGTCTTGTGTTGCCTCACTTCCGATGAAAAATAGTGCGATAAGTACAAAGAGTGTAGTAAGTGATGTATTGATAGACCGTGCATATGTCTGACTCAAACTCTTACCTACCGTAAGTTCAAATTCTTCTTTACTATTATTCTCTCTGTTTAATCTCAAGTTTTCTCTTACTCTGTCAAACACCACTATGGTGTCGTTCACTGAGTACCCGAGTATTGCAAGAAGTGCCATAACAAAAAGTATATCTATCTCTGCTCCTACTGTGTATCCTAAAAATGCAAATATACCAACCGGTATAAGTACGTCATGAATAAGTGCGATGATTGCGACTATTCCATATTTCCAAGAAGACACGGGCTGTGAGACTTTCCTAAATACAAAAGCTACAAAAAGTATGATAGCTACCACCACAATACCTATAGCTACAAATGCTTTGTTACGAAGCTCTGAGCCTATTGTGGGACCTATAGAGTTAAACCTCTCTTGTATAACCTCTCTCTCGCCACCCAAGGATAGTGTATTTAATACTTCTACTCGCCTCTCTTCTGTAAGATCTTGAGTTCTTAGTATATAGCCATTCTCTCCTGTTTCGCGGATAGAAAATCCTCCTATATCTAAACCTCCCAAATGCTCTTCAAGAGATTCTTTGGTTGGTCGTTCACTTGTGTAGCTTACTTCTGTAATAGCACCTCCTGTAAAATCAATACCGAAATTAAGACCAAAGAACGATACAGAGAAAATCGCTGCGGCAATGATTAATCCTGTAAGTATAAAAAATATTTTTCTGTATTTTACTATTAACATAAGTGTTTAGTATAAGGATTTTAAACTTAATGAGCAATACTTGACAATGATTTAATAATGTGATAAACTTACAAACGAAAAAACAAGAAAATAAAAAATTTATATTAATTTTGAGTTCTTTTTAGAGGGGGTGTTAAATGTTTGTCAACGAAAAAAGTAACGTTGCGTACGATGTTGTTTCAAAAATAAAGGAAGGTATGGGAAATTCCGGTTTATTTCCTACAATAATAATCAATGAGGATGAGAATACACCAACAGAGTTACCAGGTGTTCAAAGTATTAAAATAACACCAGATAATAGAATCCAAGTAGAACTTTTGGCTCTTGATGATCATCAAAAATCTCGCGATTTTGATCCTAATGATTTTGTCGAAGTAATTAAATCGTCAATAGAGACACTTTCTGGAATTGTTGACCTTCTCATGTTGGAAAAAAATGCTACCCAGTCTAAATATGATGAATTAGTAGGAGTAATAAGTTTGATAGATTTTCAAACTCTAGGTGTTACCCCGTATGATAAAGCTAAATGATGTAAAAGTTGTAGATAGGAATTATTATAATGTGCTCAGTTGCGCTTGCGCGGCTGGGCATATTTATTTTTTGATGCGCTCCTTAACATAATTTTATTTTATTCCTGAACCAAATAAGAATTTAACTGCTCCTCTGTTTTCAAGTTTACCAAATGCATATAGGAAAGTTCGAGATATCGTAATAGCTGTGAACATACTGATGATGATACCAAGACCAAATGTAAGAGCAAAACCTTTTACAAGCGATGTACCAAACCAGAAGAGGATCACAGCTGTAATGATACTTGAGATATTTCCGTCTCGGATTGAAAGCCATGCTCGTTTGAAGCCAGTGTGTGTAGAGTGTTCTGTGTCGCTTCCTGCTTTAAGCTCTTCGCGCATACGTTCAAAAATAAGCACGTTTGCATCAACTGCCATACCGATCGAAAGCAGGAAGCCAGCAAGACCTGCGGCAGTCAAGGTAACTGGAATAAGCTTAAACAATGCGAGCATTATTATTATATAAATAGTTAATGAAAATACAGCCACTAAGCCAGGCAGTCTATACCAAGCAAGTAAGAAAAGTGCTACGGCTATAAGCCCGTAGATACCAGCCATGACGCCTTTGTCTAGTGCATCACGGCCTAACGATGCACCGATAGTCTGAGTACTTACAAGCTCTATAGGTACCGGAAGTGCGCCTAAGTTTAGGTTACGTACAAGGTCGCGTGCTTCCTCTGGAGTGAAACCTCCTGAAACGATAGCACTACCTCCCTGTATCTCTTCGTTTATAACAGGTGCTGACTTAAGGTCTCCGTCTAGGAAGATTGCCAACGTCCTGCCAATGTTCTCTCTTGTAATAGTTGCAAATAGATCACCACCTTCTCTGGTAAAGTCTAGTCGCACTATAGGTTCGTTTTGCAAATGCCCACTTGTACCACCTTGACCAAACTCAAGCGCTGCGCGATCAAGATAACGTCCTGTAAGTTCTGTTGGTGTAAACATTGCATCAAAGCGTTCTTGT
The DNA here is from genome assembly GCA_964575575.1 of uncultured Candidatus Saccharibacteria bacterium. Classification (GTDB taxonomy): domain Bacteria; phylum Patescibacteriota; class Minisyncoccia; order Phycocordibacterales; family UBA2163; genus UBA2163. The sequence goes on from CAZNQQ010000008.1 coordinate 20,922, forward strand.
GTTAGCTCTTCGTCGTCGGCAAGAGGTTCTACGTCTTGATTTACTAGCCTAAACTCAAGTAGCGGTGTCTCGCCTATTATACGCACTGCTTCTCCTATATCTGTAACTCCTGGAAGTTCTACTATAAGGCGTTGTTCGCGCTCACCGCCTGCAAATACAGAACTTTTCTCGATCTGCACTAATGGCTCTGATACACCAAAGAGGTTTGTGCGACGTTCTATCACGTCACGAAGTGTATCCATTGAAGTTGCGACATCTGTAGCTTGTAGCTCAGAGATATCGGCTTTGTAGACCAAGTGAGTACCACCAGCTAGATCAAGCCCTAATTTAAATGGAAACTTTGATTCTTCATTCATCTCCGAAGAGTAACTAAAATAGCCGATTCCGGCCGCAGCTACCAATATTGCGAGTGCTATTATTCGTACTTTTAACATACACAGAAGTATAAAGTATCAGGGATTAAGTATCAAGTAGATATACACAGGCATATATTTGACATACAAATCAGCAATATGATATTTTGTAAGTGTACAAGAGGTCTTTCATAGTAAAATATAAAATATTATTTTAAAATCTTTTAGGGGGAGGTGCATATGTCAAATTTATTACTGACTTATATTAAAGAAAATTATTCTGATGTAGAAGATATCGATGGAGATTGTGTAGTTGATGAAATAAGTGATTTATTTGAAGATCCTGAAGTTGAACATCTTACCGTAAAGGAATTAGAAGAAATTTTTAAATATGTAGAACCTCTTGGCATAGAAAAATGTATTATAGAAAACCTGGCAATAAACACAGTGTGTCAAAGCGAAGTATATCACTGGATAGCGGATGAAATGTTGCATAGTATTAAAAAAGGAGATATCCACGATGAATTTGCAATACTTGAAAGAACGATAATAAAGATAAAGGACGGCTTGAAGTTAGAAAACATATGGAACGAATTGAATGCATCAGAGCTTGAAGGGCTCTACGAACAAGAGAAGATTCATCTTTTCCAAATAATGTCAGATAACGAAAACTTACTTGGTCACACATTAGAAGAAATGAAGAAATTGGATGATGAGGAAATAATTGACAACATAAGCACACATAAGAACTACGAGTGTGTAACCGCATTTTAATCAATTAAAATAATATTTTGTACTACAAACCAGCTCGGCTGTGTTCATGCAAGCTCCCCTTAGCTTGGCTTAGAACATGGTCGGGTTTTTAGTTTTTTCTATATTTAAGAAATCTATAAACCAGATAACCTATAACACCTCCTAATGCATAGCCGGCGAGTATGTCCAGTGGCCAATGTATACCAGTTATAATACGAGACACACCTATTGCCAATGCTCCTAATATATAAATAATAGCTAAGTATTTGTGATAAAAGTAAAACGAAGTTGCAAGAGCTGCGTAAAACGTAGCGTGCCCTGACGGAAACGAATCGCCTCCACCATGTTCAAACAGCACATTTGCATCATTTAACACTTCAAACGGACGCGGAGAAAAATAGAAAAATTTAATCACTTTTGCGACAATCCATGCCAAAAGTGCGGAGAAAAAGATAACAAGAATATTTCGTATGTTGTCTTCTTTATGTTTATGAGTAAACAGAAAAATTATAAGACCAAAAATAAGGAGTAGTCCAAGCTTGTCAGTAAAAAAGACAATAACATTATCAAAAGTTCCGTTTTGAAGTGCGAAGTTGTTGAAGAAGTTAAAGACTACTGTATTCATTAATACTAGTATAACTTAACTACTGCAATTCTTTAAGTCCTTGTTCAAGCGTTATGGTTGGTTCCCAGCCTATTAGCTCTTTTGCTTTTGTAGTATCAGCAAGAGTATTTGCTGGCTCTAGTCGTGCTTCAACATACTCTACTTCCCCGCCGATAAGTTTTGCTATATTATTTACTGAATGATTATCCCCTGCGCCTATGTTCATTACCTCTCCTTTACCTACTTTTTCTGACTGTGCTGCAAGAATATTTGCACGGACTACGTCTTTAACATTTGTAAAATCGCGAGTATTGTTTCCGTCTCCACATATTGTCATAGGCTTGCCTTCAGCTTTTTGTCTTAAAAACTTTCCTACAACAAGAGCGTATGCACCATCTGGATTCTGCCCTTTGCCATATACATTAAAATACCGCAGGGATACAGTCTCTAGCTCATGTACAGCGCTCCATACTTTACAATAAAGCTCCCCTATATATTTCTGAAGTCCGTATGGGCTTTTAGGGTTCGCTGTCATTGTCTCTATAAGTGGCATTTCTTTTTGGTCTCCATATGCAGAGCTTGATGCAGAGTAAACCACTCTTTTTACTCCTCCCTTTTGCGCTGCTATTAATACATTTAAAGTTCCATTTACATTTACATCATTCGTTTCTACTGGATGCTCTATAGAATACTGCACACGCGGAAGTGCTGCAAAATGAAATACATATTCAGCGCCATTTATTATAGGCGTTATCTCATCTAAATTTCTCAAATCAACGACGTGAAGTGTAGCGTTTTCATTAACATTTTCTTTCTTACCACCAGATAGGTTGTCTATTACATGAACATCAGCACCTTTTTCTATAAGCGCATCTACTAAATTAGAACCAATAAACCCTGCACCTCCTGTTACTATAATTTTTTTGTTTTTCATAATTATTATAATAATTTTTTGTTAACATTTAATACTGATTTTAATAATTCTGGTTCATACCCAGCTTTTTCACTTGCTTTTACTATTCCATTTACATCTTTAGGGAGACATTTTCCTCCGAAACCGCGATTATCTTTAAACACAGCGGTGTGCATACGAGACACACGCCCATCCAAAAGCCAAAGTTCTCTTAGTTCATTATAATCTACACCAAATGAATCGGCCATATTTGCAAACTCATTACAAAAGGTAACTTTTGTTGCAAGCCAACTATTTTCCATATACTTAACGAGCTCTGCTGTTTTATTATCTGTCTGTATATATTTTGCATCTGGACCCAAAACTCTTTTGAAAAATTCTAATACTTTACCAGTGGTTTCTCTTTTGCCGCCAAATATCTGGAAATCATGATATTTCATATCCGTTGGGTGTGGATATCCTTTATCCTTCCACCATGGTACTACATAATTACCTTCCCCTATAAATTCAGGTGAAAATACTATTTCTTTACTATGTTTATCAATAAGTCCTTGAGTCGTACCTGGTGGCACAGTGCTTTTGATCAAAATCAACGAAGTATCGAGCCATTCAAGCTTTTTATTTACAATAGATAAATCTACAACTCCGTCCTCTCCCATTGGAGTTGGTACACATATAACCCCTAGATCACATGTATTAATCTTTTCTTTATCTGTTGTAAAAAATACATTGCCATCTCGTTTTTCTTCTAGTGAATTTTTTTCAATATACATTGGATCATAAACCATAACCTCGAAATGGTCTTTGAAAAACTTAGTCACGGCTTTACCTACATATCCATGCCCTATGATTGCAATTTTCTTCATATGAACTTGATCTTGATTAATTATTAATAACGCATTTCTTTTTATACGCTATCTATAACCCTGTTCGTGAGAATAAAGTTTTAATTGTTTTAAGTCCAATATATAAATCAAGAAAAAGTGATCTATTTTTTATATAGTAAATATCATATGAGAGTTTCTCTCTTGTTTCGTCATACTCTACTCCAAATTTTGGAGGTTTTATGTGATGAATCTGCGCCCAACCAGACAAACCGGGCTGTATAAAGTGCCTTATGTTGTAGTAAGGAATCTCTTTTTCGTAAAGCTCTGCAAGACTTGGGATCTCCGGGCGTGGACCAATAAGCGACAGGTCCCCTTTAAACACATTCCAAAGTTGTGGAAGTTCATCAATTCGTGTCTTTCTTAAAATATTGCCCACTCTAGTGATTTTTTCTTTTTCATAAATACTCATACTTCTAAATTTGAAGATATAAATCGGCATATTGTCTCTACCAACCCTTTCTTGAATAATAAATACCGGGCCTTTGTCGCCAAATTTAACAGCGGCTATAACAAACGGGTAAACAAGAAGTGATGGCAACCCAAGTATTATTGAAAAAATAATATCAAAAAACCTTCTCACTATGTCGTGTGTAATTTTTGGCAAAAGCGATACGTTACTTAAAAACCAATTGTACTTAACAAGAGACAAAGGTACACGGTCAAAGATATTTTCGTACATTTTTTGGAAATCTAAAAACTTAAAACGAGACTGTATAAAAGTTAGATTATAAATAATAGGTATAGCCGACGACACCTTCTCGCTACTTGTATCAGCAACTACCATAGAAATATTGTTTGTCTTTATATGTTCAGAAAGATAGTTTTTTACTCCTTCGTTATCTACAGTGTCTAAATCAAGGGATGATGTAAAATAAAAACCATATCTTTTATTATTATTAACCTCTTCTTTAAGTTCTAACATCTCTTTACCACCTGCAATAAGAAGTGCGTTTTGTCTCTTTTTGTTTTCAAGAACTGGAGCTAAAGACAAACGCCAAAAAACTATAAATACAAATGAGATGAAAAGATAGATGAAAAGATTAGTCTTGGGTGTAATACCAAAATATGGAATAAGAAAAAAGAATAAAGCAGCAATTATTATATTTGCAATCTGTGCATTTAATATAATACTTGGAAGCTTTCTTTTAAAAATTACAGTGTGTTTGTCATAAAGCCCAGCTATAAAAAACACGAGTACCCATACTGCAAACAGGATTATAAATGGTGTAAGGTGGTCATAAAAAACCATACTACTTGGCACTTCAAAATAGCGAAGCGCAAGCGTTACCCATAGCGCCGCTATCAAAAACAAAATATCGCCCAAAAACAGCAATAATGACTCCTTTTTTCGTCCTGTAATCATAATTGTCGTTATTATATAATACTTTTGTAGCTTTAGATAGGTTGCAAAAACCCTTTGTTCTACGACTGAACAAAGGGTTTGACCAAGGCGTGCTCGCGATTTCGTTTTAGAAAAACACTGATGACGAAATTGGGTACATATACTGCGGATATCCAAAATATAATACACATATCAAATATGAATCTGTATTTTCCATAATCAAGATATGTGACATAAAAAAACAGATACATCGGTAAAACAATAATGTACATGGCGAGTTTTAAAAGAAATTTATTTTCTTTCTTGCGTGTACAGAATGTCCAGATACTGTAACTTAAATACCCACACACAAATATCAATGCTATACAAATACCAAAAAGCACTCGTGAATCTACTGTCAGAAAATTCAACATTTCTAGCATATTATATCTCCTAAAAAATTGAAAAATTCAGTTCTACTTATCAAATTAGCATACATTCTGTATTTAGTTAAGGATAACTTAGGTAAGAAATATTAGGTTATATAGTACAATATAGACAATATGAACAGAAAAGTGGCTAAAACTAAGGTTTTATATGTTATTACTAAATCCAACTTTGGCGGTGCCCAGAGATATGTATTTGATATGGCAACAAGTATTACAAAAGATGGTTACGAAGCTGTTGTCGCTCTTGGCGGTAATGGCACGCTTTATGACAAACTCAAAGATAAAAATATTAGGGCTATTACTGTTCCCTACTTAGCAAGAGATATTAATATTTTCTCTGAATGGAAAGTGTTTTTTAATTTGCTCAAGATATTAAAAAAAGAAAGACCAGATGTAGTGCACTTAAACAGCTCAAAGATAGGCGGGCTTGGAGCATTTGCTTGTAGAGTCGCCGGAATAAAAAAAATAATATTTACAGCACACGGCTGGGCATATAAAGAAGATAGGGGTATAGTCTCAAGAAATATAATTAAATTTCTTTCATGGCTAACTGTGCTTCTTTCTCATAGAACTATTGTTGTCTCTAACGATGACTTTAAAAACGCACCAAGATTGTTTGTAAGTATGAAAATAAAAATGATTCACAACGGTATCTCTGAAATTGATTTTGAAGACAGAGCTAATGCTAAAAAAAGAATAAAAAAGCTTGCTGGCTCTATAAAAAGTGGCAGTATTTGGATAGGTACAATATCAGAGCTTCATAAAAACAAAGGTTTGACCTTTGCAATCCGTGCTGTAAATAATCTAATCAAGAGAGGATACAATATTTCTTTCTTTATAATCAGCGATGGCGAAGAACGATTTGCTTTAGAGCAATTTATTAAAAAACTAAAGCTAGAGAATAACGTATTTCTCTTGGGGTACATGGACGACGCACAAGAGACACTTAAAGCGTTTGACATGTTTACTCTCACTTCTTTAAAAGAGGGCTTGCCTTATGTATTACTTGAAGCAGGCTTGGCTTCCTTACCAGTAGTTGCAACAGATGTTGGGGGCATACCAGAGATTATAGAAAACAGGAAATCAGGACGCTTAGTGCAAGCTAAGAATTCTAAGGCAATAGAGAATGCCGTATCTGACTTAATAGATTTCAAAAAAGACTCTGTAGAATATGGGCAAGTACTAAAAACAAAAGTTGAGCGAGACTTTACAATAGAGCAAATGGTGGCTGAAACAGTGGATATTTACGACTAAACCCCTAAAAACTCCTTTTTGATATCGTCTTTGTGAGTAGCTCGAGAGTAACGACGCATTCCCATTAACATCCCAAGGCCTACAAACTCTGTCAGCAAGTGCGACCCACCATAGCTTAAGAATGGTACTGTAGTCCCCGTCACTGGGAGTAACCCTATGTTCATACCAACATGCACTACAAAGTGACTTATAAAAAGTATTGCAAGTCCTGCACCAAAAAGTATTTCAAAGTTAGTTGCGCCGTGTGTAGCATTTGCCAAGATTCTCCATACCACTACAGCATATAGAAGCAATACCATAACAACTCCTACAAACCCCCATTCTTCTGCAAATGCTGCAAATATAAAGTCTGTCTCATACTCTGGCAAGAACTGGAGCTTGCTTTGTGTGCCGTAGCCTATCCCTTTACCAAGTACTTGACCAGAACCAACAGCGATGGTTGATTGATATGCATTGTAGCCAGTCCCTTGTAAGTCTGTCAGTGGGTGGATAAATGTAAGTACGCGTTGTTTCTGGTAATCCTCAAATGCAAAACCCCAAAGACCTGCAAAAGCGATAGCTCCCACTAGAAATACTGCCGCTAAATGCTTTTTGGAGATCCCAGAGACAAAAACCATACCAAACCATATAAATGCTATGATGATCGCTGAACCAAAGTCTGGCTGAAGAAATACTAGCAAGAATAAAACAAAAGTATAAAAACCTGAAACCAAAATGTGTTTTATATTGGCTATCTCAACATGTCTGCGAGAAAAATATTTAGCAAGCAGAAGTATAACTACGAGTTTTATAGGATCAGACGGTTGCAATGAAAATATTCCAAAATCAAACCTACTTTGAGCACCTAATACAAAATTGCCGAAAAAGAAAAGGAGTAAAAGTATAAAAGCTGAAACAGCAAATAAAGTAACGATAACACTAGTGCGGCGCAAAAATCTGAAATCAACAAAACTTAAAGCAAAAAATATTAAAATACTTACTATCACCCAGATTATTTGTTTTTCAAAGAAATAATTCTGACCTGCCACAAAAGAGTTCATAGTTACAAGTCCAGCACCTACAAGAAGCAGGCTTGAAGAGAATAAAATCCAGTCTATTTTACTGGAGATTTTTCTTATAGATTCTGTTATTTGACCACCTAAACCCACGATATTCTTATTAATCTAATAATGGTATACGAGGGATTATCTCTATACGAGACGGTTTTGTATCAAATGCATTTGGCCATGTAAATACCAAGTTTCGTGACGATCTGTCAGCTAGACGCTCAACAAATGTACTAGAAACCGCTATAGCGTTGTCTCTTGAGTCAAAGACGATAACCACTACTTCTATGTCTTTTATATCCTCTATAGAGCTATTTGAAAGTACAGCGTCAATCCTCGGAGAAGAATCCTCACCTGTGAGTACCATGTCTTTTACAGACAGTAAAGTTCTTTCGTTGTCTGACTGATACCATTCTGGAAATCTATCAAATTCAAAAAATGTTTTTACTGGGATCCTCTGTCCTGTGGAGATCACTCCTTCAAATATTGGTGTCACGCTGTTTGGGGATATGTATGTTGAACCTTTTCGTTCTGCTATTAACAGATTTTTGTTATCAAAAAGTTTAAAAGTGTAAGGTATGTTTAATACCCCAGAGTTGAAGTTTGGGTTTTCTATGTATGCTACGGAGTTGTATACGCCGTCTGCAACTTTAAATGACCTGCTCCATATAAGAGCTGGGTCTGAGATTTGTATTGTGCATAGTTTTTCACAAATACCACCACAGTCAACTCCAAACTCTTGTCCGTTTTGTTTGCCGTCAAAACAAGTTGGTTCTTTGTTGAAAATAGAAAACGCAATAGGCACTATTATAATAAGCGCTACTGCGACCACAATTGCTACGTATATTGACCTTCTTCTAGATGCCCATGACATAAATATAGT
>CAZNQQ010000009.1:0-29098 GCA_964575575.1 uncultured Candidatus Saccharibacteria bacterium
CTTGTGGTGAAAGATCATAGCATACTAATCTACACCCAGCTTTTTCTTCTCTAAAAAAATAGAGATCTTCTGTTTTAGACGGCTTCCCCCACGCAGATTCTATCATTTGCTGCAATTCATCCAATGGTGTCTTCCTAGATTCATCCCATATTTTTATAGAGAATCCATTAGAGAAACTCGAGAAATGAGATATTACTAATGAACCTGTTTTTATAATAAGTTCATTACCACCTAGCTGTACACCTTCTTTCCAGTCAAATGTATCTTCTTTGGCACTGACAACTAAACTAAAAGAAGATATAGATACACAGATGACAAGTACTAAAAAGACAGGTCTAATCAGGCTTCTAACCTTAAACATCTTTTCACCTCTTTCTATTTAGAAAAATTAAAAAAAATATATCCTCCATCAGAATACCTCAACCAGTTGAGTTAATCAAGAAAAAATGTAATATGTATAGATACATAAGGCCCTATCGTCTAACGGTTAGGACATCAGCTTCTCAAGCTGGTAATCTGGGTTCGATTCCCAGTAGGGTCACAAAGCGCCAACCCGAAAGCGAAAGCTTTCGGGTTGTTGCGTCTTTGTAGACTACTGCTGGGAATCGAACGGCGGAGGCGGTATACAAGACGAACGAAGTGAGGGCTTGTCGCCGAGCCGCGTCCAGCGTTCTTAGCGAGCTTGCGAGTTTAGAAAAAGCGGGACGATTCCTTACAGGAACTGTTCAGGTTGTATGATATTTTTGCAAAATATCGACAACCTCTTGCGAAGCTCCATGTATTCGCTTCTCACCCAGTAGGGTCACAAATTATCGTCTTTTCCACTGTTCTTCTTGGCGCACTAGAAGTTTGTATTTTCTATCAGGATGCATCATAACATTCTCAACCACCTTTTCTGCTCTTATAGATTGCGAACCTTTTACTAATACTACATCACCCCCTGCTATTATCTTCTCAAGTTTTGCTCCTGCGCTTACTGAATCATTAAACCCGAAAATATCGCGCTTTTTCATTTTTGCACTACTCGCACCTTCAGCTATATATTTGGCACGCATACCTACCGTAATAAGTATATCTGCAGTTTCTGCCACGAGTTTCCCTATTTTAATATGTTCATCATACGAATACTCACCAAGCTCCATCATATCTCCAAGTACTGCTATTCTTCTACCTACAGCATTTATGTTTTTAAGAGTGTTTAGAGCTTCAGCTACAGCAGCTGGAGATGCATTGTAGCTATCGTCTATTATTGTAGAATCATTAATCCCTTCAATAAGTCGCATCCTACCTTGTGCGCTTTCATGTGCTGTGAGAGCCTCTTGCATGTTTACAATATTCAAACCTTGAGACACGCCAACAGCAAGCGCAGACAGTACCGGATAAATATGTTGTTTACCCACTACACCGCCCAGCTCTACTGGGATACTACTTCCACTATGGTCAACTCTAAATGCCACACCTTTTGGTTTACTGTTCTCATATATTATATTTTCAGCTGATGCGACGATACTTGAACCAGCTGTATGTCCATATGTAAATACTTTTTTGTCACCTACCAATGCTTTCATGCCAAGCGCTTTTTTGTCGTCTCCATTTACCACAAACACGCCGTCGCTTTTAAGAGCTCTAACAAGATAGCTTTTCTCTTTTACAACCTCGTCTGTATCTTTAAAAAACTCTACATGCACTGGCACGTCAGGTAAATGTGTCATAACTACCACATTAGGCTTAAGCCAGCTTGAAACACTTTCTATGTCACCTGGCTTGTCAGCACCTACTTCTAGCACTAGCCATTTGGGGTAATGATTCTTAAGGATTATAAGTTTAAATCCGTCTATTATGTTTTTGATCCATCCAGACACATCGCTCCATGCATTGGGAAGTCCTAGTATAGTAAGTGGTATTCCTATCTCGCTATTAAAACTTTTCTCGCTTTTGCGCACAAAGAAGGAGGACGCAAGCACAGTATAAATAGCATCTTTAGAAGATGTCTTACCTATGTTGCCAGTAATAGCAACAATTTTTGGTTTGTACTTTCTAAGCACTAGCTTTGCTTCTAGCGTAAGTATGTAAACTATTATATTTTTTAAAATATTTTTCATTTTATTTATTATCTATCAGGAGGTACTTCATAATAATTTATCAAAAACTTTACAGTATCCATAAATGGGTGTGTGAGTGTCTGTGAGGCATACCTTACCTCCTTTGGTTCTACAGTGTAAAGGAATACAAGATACTGTGCGTCGTATGCTGGGAAGTAACCAAAGAATGAGTGCAAGAATTTGTCTTCATAGTACCCGCCAAATTCTTCGTCTGCGATTTGCGCTGTACCGGTTTTGGCAGCGACAGAATAGTTATCAATCTTCACTGTACCTCCTAGAAGCGCATCGTCCACCACGTTTACAAGCATACGCGTAACCTCTTCAGCACTTTCCTCTTTTAACACTCTTTCGTCTTGAAAGGTTGGTGTTTTTGAGAGTCCAGAAGTGTACTTGATCTTCTTTGCCAAATGCGGAGTTATAAGGTTACCACCATTTGCAAGTACTGACAAAGCTCTTACTGTGTTTATAGGTGTCATAGCTATACCTTGCCCAAACGACGCTGTGGCGTACTCCAAGTCCCTTGGAGAATCTAAGTTATCTATAAGCCCTGCGCTTTCGTTAGGGAGGTCTATACCTGTCTCGTCCCCAACTCCAAATGACAACATATAATCCGCAAATCGTTTATTACCCATCTCTCCTACTACAAATGCAACACCTGTGTTAAGAGACTGGCTAAGCACTTCTTGCATGGGTACGCGTCCACGACCTTTACCGTCAAAGTTTGATATGGTGTAGTCACTAAGTTCAATAGAGCCGTGGTCATAATATGTAGTAGTTGCTGTCACCGCTCCAGCGTCAACTCCCGCTACCATCGTAAGTGGTTTTATAATAGAGCCCATCTCGTAGACACTTTCAACTATTGGATTTGAAAATATTGACGAAGACTCTTCCTCCCCGAATTCGTTTACATTAAAGTTTGGATGCACACCAAGTGCATATATTTCTCCATTTTGTGGATTTATTATTACTCCAGCGGTTTGTTTTGAATTCCACTCATCATTTACTTCAGCTAACTTGTTCTCTAAGAAAAGTTGCACAGATGGCTCTATAGAGACCACGACATCGCCAGAGCGATTACCTTTCTTAAACACAGCGCTGTTTATGTTTGCAAATATTTCTGCAAAGAAGTTAACGTACATACCGTCATTGTTGCGCTCTAGTACATCATTGTAATATCTTTCAAGTCCATACCTTCCAGCGAAATCGTCACCTATAAAGCCGACGAAGCCAAGAGTCTGTGCGGCTAAGCTTTCCCCAGGGTAGAAACGCCATCTGTCTTTATAAATATTTACACCTTTTATTTCTAAATCTTCTATAGCGTGTGCAGTATCTGTATCAACTCGTTTTGCTATCTCTTCATACGGATCGTCCTTCTTACCAGCTCGCAAGAAAAACTTATCTTGGTCTATCTCTATAAGTTCAGAAAGTTGTTCATAAACTTCTTCTTCATTACTTAAATCTTTAGGACTTATAGCAACTGTAAACCCAGAACGCAGAGTCGCACCTGATACTAATCGTCCGTCTTTGTCATTGAGGAAAATAGAACCTCTACTATATAAGTCTTGTCCTGATCTGGTGTATTGTCTGTCTGCGTCGTTACTAAAGTCTTCCCCGTGCATTATTTGCACAAAATAAAGTCGCCCTATAAGAATTATGGCGACCAAAAATACGATACCTGATATTACTCTAATTCTAACCAATAAGTCTGATTTCATATCACTATGATACCATCTTTTTAGCTTAATTTTCGAGGCTCAACTTCGCGAAGGATTTGCGGGCTACAAACTTCTTACTTGCTATATTTGTAAATCCTGCTGCTTTTGCGTATTCTTTATTGATAGTGTTTTTGTGTGCTATGTATTCAAATTCAAGCTCACTTATAGCAGAGCTCACTGCAACTATGTCATTATTGACCTCTTCTCTTACAATGACATTTACTATAGATTTGCTTATAAAATAACCATAAAAGCCGAGCAATATAAAAACTATCGCTATTAGCGCTGTAAATGCTCTTTTTTCAAAAATATTAATTTGTAGTGTTTTTGCTCTTTTCATTTTATTTTTTTTCAAATATTCTTAATTTTGCGCTTCTTGAACGCGAATTTGTCTTTACTTCGTCTCTTTCTGGTGCGATTGGTCTTTTAGTGATTATCTGCCCTATTCCTTCGTCTTTTTGTGCTTTGAAGAACTGTTTTACCGCTCTGTCTTCAAGGCTATGGAATGATATTATTGCTAGTCTGCCACCTCTCTCTAGCGCTTCTATGGCTTTAGGAAGGACCTCTTTAAGTGCTCCTATTTCGTCGTTTACTGTAATCCGTAGAGCTTGGAAGGTTTTAGTAGCAAAGTGGATCTTTTTGTGTTTGTACCAGTTGGGCACTGCTTTTTCTATTACTTCTACCAAATCTTGGGTAGTCTCTATTGGTTTTTCTTTTCGAAGCTCAACGATCTTCTTTGCAATCTGTCTTGAGAACTTCTCCTCTCCATATCCGTAAATAATGTCAGCAATGTTTTCCTCGTCCCATTCGTTTACTATTTCTTTTGCAGTTAGATCACTCTCTGTTGGACTGTCTTTCAAAGTCATCAGAAGTTTTTCGTCTCTCTGAAAGCTAAACCCTCTTTTTGCATCGTCCATTTGGTTGGAACTGAAACCAAGGTCAAGTAATATTGCATTAACTTTTTCTATTTCATTCTTTTCCAAAACTCTATCTAAGTTTCTAAAGCTGTTCTCCTCTAATATCACTTTGCACTTTGCATCTTTAAGGTTTTCTTTTGCTTCTTTGAGTGCGTTTGCATCGAGATCAATACCGATAAGCGCTCCATCCTTTCCTATAAGCTTACAGATTTCTTTAGAATGACCGGCACGGTTTATGGTGCCATCAACCACTATGTCTCCCTCTTGAAGATCTAGTCCGTCTACAACTTCTTTTAAAAGAACTGGAATATGCATGACTTAAACTATTCCTATCTCACCGAGCTTCTCTGCCATAGAGTCTGCTTGCTTTTCAATCTTACTCTTGTACTCGCTCCATTTCTTTTCGTCCCAGATCTCTACTCTTGTCTGCACTCCTGCGAGTATTACTTTGTCTTTAAGAGATGCAAAGTCTCTCAAAAAATCTGGTACAAGGATTCTTCCTAGTGAATCTATAGATGCTTCTACTGCACCAGAGAGGATGAACCTATTGAACCCTCTTGTGTCAGACTTACCTACTCCAAGCTCTGCAAGCTTTTCTGAAATCTTTTTCCATTCGTTTATCGGATATACGAACAGACAATTGTCTAGTCCACGAGTTACGACAACTTTTTTCCCAAGCTCCCTGCGGAATTTTGACGGAAGCGAAAGGCGCTTCTTCGGATCAATTGTGTGTTTATACTCGCCTATTAACATATTTTCTTTCTCTGTAATGATTTTTCCCCTCCCAAACTTTCGTCTTTACAAAAGTTCAGGAGGGACATCCAAAGGATATGTAGTATGGTAGACCATATCCTTTGAATTCCCACTTCATACCACTACCCTAGTATTATATAACACTTCATACCACTCCATCAATATAGTTATCCACAACAAAAAACCGAAGCCCTGCTTCGGTTTTTTGTTTATTTAGAGCTATATTTCTAGTTTATTTTCGTTTCATTAGTGGGAATTCTATAATCTCTCGAAGGTTTGATGCGCCTGTTAGGATCATTATCAGTCTGTCGATACCAATACCAATACCTGCGGTAGGTGGCATAGCATGCTCAAGTGCGTCTATAAAGTCTTTGTCATACTCTTGCACTTCTTTGTCCCCTTTTTTCTTCATCTCCATCTGTGCATTAAAACGCTCTACTTGCTCTATTGGGTCATTAAGCTCAGAGAAACCATTTGCAAGTTCTACACCGTCTATTACAAGCAAGAAGCGTGCAGTTTTGTCTTTATCGTCTTCAAGCTGTTTTGAAAGTGGAGATATGTCAGTTGGTATTTTTGTAATAAATGTTGGCTCTTTTATGTTTACCCTTATTAATTTTTTATAAATTTCATCCGCAATCTTACCTTTAGATAAATACGGAGCAACATCTATATCGTTTTTCTTTGCAAACTTTGCAAAATCTTCCTGAGAGTTTTTAGTGTAATCTAGTCCAGTTTTCTCTTTTATTATTTTACTAAACTCTATTCTTTCCCACTTATTTTTAGACAGCGGATTATTAGTCTCAGCTGACACCTTCTGCAACAAGTCTTCTATGAACTCCATAAGACCTTCCCAGTCTTGATAGGCATAATAAAGCTCCATCATTGTAAACTCTGGATTATGTTCTCTGTCTATTCCTTCATTTCTAAATATTGGACCTATTTCGTATATTTTCTCAAATCCACCTATTAATAATCTTTTTAGATATAGTTCAGGTGCAATGCGCAAAAACAGTTCCATATCTAAAGTATCTAGATGCGTTTTAAAAGGTTTTGCCATAGTACCACCTGCAAGTGGTTGGAGCACTGGAGTATTTACTTCTGTAAAATCTTTTTCTTCAAGATAATTTCTAATAGCTCTTATGATTTTTGTTTTTTGTACTAGATGTGCTTTAACTTCAGGATTAAGTGAAATATCCAAATATCTTTTTCTAAACCGATCTTCTTTGTCTTTAATACCAAAATGTTCAACTGGCCATGGCGCAATGCTTTTTGAAAGAAACCTTACATTACTAGCTTCAATGCTTTGTTGACCTGCTTTAGTAAGATATGGCTTTCCTTTTATCTCCATAATGTCTCCCATGTCTAGAGTTTCAGAAAACAAATCAAAATCTTTAAGAATATCTTTACTAAAGAAGATTTGAATTTTACCTGATTCGTCTTCAATATCTGCGAAACCTATCTTACCGTGCCAACGTATAGAACGTATTCGCCCTGCTATAGTAGCCTCTTTGCCTTTGTCAAAATCCTTTAAAAAGTCAGCGATATCTGTATCGCGATGGCTTTCAGATGGGTACGGATCAATACCCGCATCTTGTAATACTTTGAGTTTGTGTAGGCTCTCTTCTCTTAGTTGACTAATTTTCTCTTCCATATTGTTTAGTAAATAATAACATGATATTGACCACGTTAAAAGTAGAGGCGCTGCGTGCCCTCGCGACTTTTAACGTGGTTGACTGATTTTACAAACCGTAGTATTTTTATATTAGAAATCTATTTTGTTAAAAGTTAAGGAGATGATATGCGTATAAAGGAAAAACTGTTCTGGTTTATGTTTATATTTGCTACATTCTTAAATTTTACAAGTTATGAAATATTGAGCGAGATTATTCTTGCTGTACTTCTTGCACTTTTCGTAATTAATTTTCTTAGTAAGGAAATGGTGCAATGTAATCCACTAAAAACTTTATTAGGAGAGAAAGGGCGATGAAAAATAAAGAAAGTTCTACACCTTTTGATTTTATACTTATGATTATATGTATATCTTTTCTTATTTTTTCTGCACTTACAGGAGCTGTATATACAAAATTTTCTGGAGGAAGATATGACAACAAATAATAAACAGGAAAAACATGGTGTTGTAAGATTGTGTATTCTAGGCATTGCCCTATTAGGTTTTATAATGACCTATTTGATTTCGATAATATTAGGAAGAGAGAGTAAGAAAGAATAGTAGAAAAAAACGACCGCCTTGAAGCTAAGGCGGTTTAAGTTTATATATTTTTTAATATTTTAAAATCCTCCAATAGCGTGCTTTTGAGTGACTGATTATATATAGCAGCTGCTGGGTGGTAGAGCGGGACGATCTTTATACCATCTGCATCAAATGTTTTACCATGCATCTGACTTATCGGTTTAAGCTCCATATCAAGCCCAAACTTTTTCATAATATATTCCATTGAGTATCTCCCCAAAGTTGCTATAACTTTGGGTTTTATTATTTCTATTTGTCTATCTAAAAACGGACCGTAAACCTCTATTTCTTCTGGGAGCGGATCCCTGTTGTTCTGCGGTCTGTCTTTTACTATATTTGTTATATAAATACTTTCTCTTTCTAACTCAACAGACTTAAGTAGTTCATCTAGTATGTCGCCCGCTCTTCCACAAAACGGCCTACCGGTCTTCGCTTCATTTCTCCCTGGTGCTTCGCCAATGAATACAATATCTGCATCGTGATTACCCTCGCCTATAACAGGGAAAAAGTTATTAGTTGTTCTATACTCATAAAGTGGCGAGTTTTTTAAATCTAAAACTTCGTCTTTTATCTTCTTCATCTCCTCTGTTTTGCTCATACTACTTTGTGATTAGTGGCACGAATTCAAACCTATCAAACTTTTTTATCTCAGTATTTGTCTCTGAAGTTTTCTTCACTTGCCATAGATTATCATACACAGGAATAACTATAGTCCCACCTACTTTAAGTTGTTCTAACAGTTGTTTAGGTAGTTCTTCTGCGGCTGCCGATACTAGTATTTTATCAAACGGTGCATCGCTTTTTGAACCTACTTCTTTTTCAGCTTTTATGATTTTCATATTTTTGAAATCATATCTCTTAATGTTTTCTTTTCCAGATTCTACAAGTTCAGATATTCTCTCTACTCCAACTACTTCCCCTTTCTCTCCAACGATATGCGAGAGTAGCGCTGTCGTCCACCCAGAACCTGAACCTACGTCAAGTATTCTGTCTCCTTCTTTTGGATCAAGAAGCTCAAGCATAAAAGCCACAGTTGTAGGCTGTGAGATCGTCTGCTCGTGACCTATTGGAAGCGGGTAGTCTTCGTATGCTTCCTCTGCATAATCTTCCGGCACGAAGTCTATTCTATCTATAGCAACAAACGCGTCTTTGAGTACCTTGTTATCAAGTACCTTTGTACCCTTTTCAAGATGGTCTATAAGTTGTTCTTTAGTAAACATAATTAAAATAGTTTTTTTGTGTCTTTCTTTTTCTTTTCTTCTAAGTGCTTCTCTAGAAGTATTTTCCCAGCAGTTTCTCTGTATGGGCAGTAGTTGCACTCTTCACCCTTAGGTGGCAATTCGTCGCTCATAAGAGTTTCTTTTATCTCTTCGAGGGTTTTGTCTATCCATTTGTCAGAGCCTGTGTACGGTATAACAGTCACATCAAATTCAAGCTTACCGTCAAACGCCTCCTTGTCAGTAATACCATTTGCATATACAAAGTACCCAGTATCAGATACTTTAAAGTTATTGCACCTAAAGAGCCACTGGTACACTTCCATCTGTCTTTTATATGAGTCTTGCCACTGTGCATCTAGATTTACCTCTCCGTCTTTACTTGTAGCTTTGTAGTCTACGATTATCAGCTCGCCCTGTGGGTTAACCCATACGTCGTCAATGCCACCACGTACTATAAGGTTTGTCTTTTTATGTAAACACGAGACACCTCGCCTTAATGCATCTCTCCACTCTTCCATTCTCTCGTGCTTGAACGGCACTGCGTCTATTCCGTATTCTTTTGCAAGAGGGTGCGCTGTCTGCTCTGCTCTATGAATGTCAAACTCCTTCTTCATCAGGTGGTCGACTGCATTGTTTAAATTAAAGGGAAATGACGGTGGTCGCCCGACACCAATGCGCTGGTCTAAATAGAAACACCGAGGACACTCTTTAAATAAGTCTATTTTAGAACGACTTATCTTGTGCGGATCTTTAGATTCAGGTTTAAAAAGATACCTACTACTCTTTTTTGGATTATAATACTGCCCCATTATTTATTCTAGATTCTTCTCTATCTTTATCTTCTCTACCTTATCTGGGAATGATCTCTTCCAGAATGGTCGTAACACCACCTCTGCTTGTTCAATACTTGGATACCCTGAAAGAATTGTTGTAAGTGCTGCTTTTGCTCTTCCAGACAAATCTTCTTTTAACTGTTCTTCGTCAAACGTCCAAACAATATAAGCATTGCCGTCTACTGTAAATTCAAACTCTTCATCTTCCCACGGCCTAGAATTGTCTTTGTCAGATATTCTAACTGTTAGAGTTGCTATGTCTGAAATCTCTACTGATTCGTCATCAAACGCTGCTATAGTGTTTTCAGCAATATGACTAGCAAATTTTTCTTTATTAAACAGTACACCGTAGAATGTTGCACTTTCTCTTACTTCCACTTTGTCACCACTTTCTACGTTTGATTCAGATTCAAATTCTACAAATACAGTATCCTCAAAAAGATAAAACTCGTCAGGCTTTTGTGAAAACGCTTCGTTCATTAATTGCTTCTGAAGTTCTGTATGTATTTCTTCTCTAGCTTTTTCAATGTCTTCAGGATTTGCTGTTAGCTTTTCTCCTACAAAGCCACCTGTCATTGTAGTCTTTGAGCGAGCATAGAAACCATCAAACCGTGGTGACCCCTCAAACCCAGGAATAGTAAAATCAGTAAGACCTATGTTGTATTTGTCTCCAGTTTCGTCTGCGTATACTGTCACCTCAATGCTTCCTGGCACTGTTTCTCCACCATCTGTCTTCTGTCCTGGTACTACAACTGATTTGTTGATCCTATAAATAAGTCCTTCTGGAGTTTCAAAGCGAGTGTTTTTTATAAGTCGTTGGCTTGAGGAATTAAAATCGTTAAACACTACTATTTTACCAGATGCTTTTTCTTCGATTTCTTCTCTACCTGTAGCTGGGATTGTCTTTGAGTCAGACTTCTCAATAGTCATTATCTCGTATGTGATCTCTCCTATGTCGGCATTTATAGCAGCGTCAAAACGTGCATCAACAAGTGTTTGGCTTTGTCTTGGAGTTATGCTTACTTTTGCACCAGCAAACAGAAGTGAGAAAGCAAGTATAAGAATAATAACTACAACAATAGCTACAAACCATAACGCAAAACGTGACGAACTTCTTTTCCTCATATTGTTTTCATATAGATGGTTATTGTCAAAATCTTCTTCTAAATCTTGATTTTTAACAGATTTAGGTACTTTTGTGTGTGAGTTTTTTATGTCACGTATTGACCTTTTTTTAGGTGGAACTATATCTTCAAATGATTTTTTTGGCATAGGTGTTTTTATTACTTAAATTTGATTATATCATACCACTTATACTAATCGTTGGCTATTTTGTGGACAAATACAAATATAGCAGCAAGCGCTAAGAATGGGTCACAACCTCTTGGGCTGTCTTCAGGCATAGTACAGTATTCATTGAGTATTCTACTACTTAATTCCACCACAGTAAAAGGCTCCTCTGCAAGTGTGTGTGAACTAAACTCGTCATTTTTTATTGTGTCTACAAACCATTTACCTAGATCAGTATCAACTGAAAGTAGAACGGTTTTTGGTAACGAGATCCCTTCAGAGAAATCTGATAATGTTTTTCTTAAATAAGACAACCACTCTTCTTTTGCCTCTTTTAAGACAGGTTCTATCTTTGCAGATTCAGAATCCATACTTTTTCCATTTATAAAGAGTCGTATTAAAGAATGTGCTTCTTCGTGAATAGTACTTAAAGAACTTGCAACTTTTCTTATTAAAAAGTTTTTACCAAGTCGAAAAGAAGCGATCTTTTTTATGGTTTCGTCTCTGACTAGCATTATGTCTGTTATTTCACCACTTATATCCATAAGCAAGAAGTTCTTTTCTGTTTTAAATATATCTCTTACAGCTGAAAACGAAGTAAGTGCAAATGTGTTAAAAGATATGTCGCTTACTGTAAACGATGTTTCAAGCACGTCTTTTACCTTGTCTTGTAAATCATTAGACACAGTACTAAAGAACAATGTAGTGTCTACCACTAACGCTTCTTTGCCGTATGGATCATCTGTACTATATCCATTAAGCAATACCTGTATTATGTTTTTCTCCATTAATTTACCTTTAGACGTTTCAAATTTTTTACTTTCTTCGTCTAAGATCTTCGATATAAGCTTTGAAGACACAGTAAACGGCTCGTCTTCTGTGAATTTCATGTTTTTTATTTCAGCCTCATACCAAGGGGACCCTATTATGCAATATACATCTTCAATTATGTTTTTTGTTTTACTGCTGCCATTAGGTATCTTCTTCATACCTTTGTCTTGAATATTTTGTACAGCTTTTTTTAAAGCAGATATCGTAGCAACAGTAAGGTGCTTGTCTTTAAAAAACTTTTTTTGAAAAGCGATGAATACGCGTGTATCATACAATACGCTGATTTTGTCGGTCTCTTCGTCAAACACCAAAATCGCTGCGCCGATGCTAGCGCTGCCTATGTCAAAGACAATAAATGGAGAAGGTTTTTTTCCTTTTTTTGAGAAAGACATATGTTAATTATATGTAAACAAACTACCTCATGCAACAAACTTTCTATTATAAGTAGAACTTTAGAGAAAGTAATTTTTCTTCTGCTTCATTTATTGAAGAAACAACATGTCCTGTTTTTTTAACGAAATCTATTGACCATCTTGGTTCTCTTTCTTCTTTCCATATAATGATAAGTTTGTCACAAAAATCACCTGGGTTTTTAATATTAAGAGCATAAAAATAACCGATTTCTATCCATGTTGCTTCTGATGGTGCAGTGTTAGGATTTGCTATCATAATATCTGCGTTTTTTACTCCATTTAGATCTTCAGGGAAATATGTGTCTGGAGATTCTTGATTTGAATCAAATTCCCAATCATAACACTCGTATTCTTTCATTTTTTTAAATGATTCTTTCCAATCATTATCATATTCATTTGGTTGACCAGCAAGATATATCTTTGGTTTATTTTCCATAATAATCTAATTTACTCCAAGGACCGTCCTTGGACACTATTAAACTCTTCTATCAACTCTTTAAAATCATTTAGTTCTGAAAAATGTTCCGGAGAGACGTCTTTTTTAAGAATTATTTTTTCTGCTCTGTCACTTAGAAAGTAATCATAGTAACTTGAATATTTATAACCTTGTATAAAATTTTCTATGCTCTTAGTATTAGAGATTCCATTTTCCTTCCAATTTTTATCAATCAATTTTACTGGATTCAGATGAATATATGAAAACACCCAATTTAGATACTCATCACTGTCAACGTGTTTAGTTTTAAATCGTCCTTCAAAAAGAATACCTTTGCGTTCATGTTTAGTATTAAAGTACATTGCATAAGCTGTTAGTAACTTTTTCATAAATATACTAAGTCCATCATCTATTTTTTCTTTTACAAGAATATGAAAATGGTTAGGCATTAAACAATATGCACCGATATCTACAAGAGTACTTCCTCTATCTATTTCGTCCAAGGACCGTCCTTGGATTGATTTAAAAACAACAGATTTATCACTATTGCATACAAATAAAAGCTTAATAAATCGTTTTTTATCTGCTTCATCTCGAAATATAAGATTTTTTAATATCCCCCTATTGTATATGTGATAATATTCACCAACCATTAATGGAATTTTTCTTAAAACCATACTTATATTATATATGCGAGTATGCACTACATCCAAGGACCGTCCTTGGATAACTTAAATTTAATCTAATACTGCCTTTATCCTGCGGATACCTGCAGATGAGGCTTCTTCTTTTTTGATCTTGAAGTGCCCAAGTTCAGATGTGTTTTTAACATGTGGTCCACCACATAGCTCTACAGAGTAGTCACCTATTTTGTATGTAATCTTACCGTCGGTTTCTTCGCTTGTTACCTTTAACCCTTCTTGTATTTTATGATTCACTATATTCTCTATCTTCTCTTTCTGCTCGTCTGTAAGCTTCTCACCCCATGAAAAGTCAAAACGCATCCTCTCTGCAGTTATGTTACTTCCCTTTTGTGATACATCCTCACCCAACACATCTTTAAGCGCGCGGAGCAACAAGTGTGTCGCTGTGTGATACTTTGTAGACTGCTCACTGTGGTCTGCAAGTCCACCTTTAAACTTCTGCCCAGCACCCCTTCTTGAGAGCGCTTGATGTTCTCGCATCTTGTCTCTAAACTCTGCCTCGTCTATATTTAAACTTTTCTCTAGAGCTAGCTCTAGAGTTAATTCAAGAGGGAAACCGTATGTTGTAAACAGTACAAAAGCATCGCTTCCTGAGATATTCCCTCCTTTACTTATTTTCTCAAACTCTTTTAGTCCTTTCTCAAGTGTTTTTCTAAACTTCTCTTCTTCTTTTATTATCTCCTCATTGCTTTCTGTAATGTCGCTCAACTTAACACCAAGCACATCTCCAAAACGTACAGCACGTCGTATAAGTCTGCGCAATACATATCCCTGCTCTGTATTTGACGGCACTACGCCGTCTTTGATTATAGCCTCTGCAGCGCGAATATGATCTGCTATTATTCTAAACGCTTTTTTATTTTCTTCATATTTCTTTCCACTCTTTTCTTCTATTTTTTCTATTATGTTTTTAATAGCGTCAATATTAAAAATATCATTGTCATCGTTTGACGCTGCAGTGATGCGCTCAAGCCCTCCACCAAAGTCTACGTTCTTAGTAGGTAAATGTGCAAAGCTTCCGTCTTCTTGTTTTACATACTCCATAAATACAGAGTTTCCTATTTCCACAAACCTACCGCAATCGCAGTTCGGGTGGCATTCCTCTCCAAAGCTTTTGTTGTGCTTTGTTCCAAAGTCATAAAACACTTCTGTATCAGAACCACCTGGCTCACCTGCTGGCATCTGCTCTGGTGTACCTGCACGGCTCCACCAGTTCTTGTCTGCACCATAGTATGAAATCCTATCAGCTCCACCCAGTAGCTTTTCCCAAATCTTAGCGCTTTCAATGTCTTTAGGTATTCCTGCTTTTTCATCTCCCTCAAACACTGTTACATAAAGCTTTTCAGGATCAAGGCCGATTTCTTTAGTTAGGAATTCAAAAAACCACGGGATTTGTTCTTCTTTAAAATAATCCCCAAAAGACCAGTTACCAAGCATCTCAAAATACGTAGTGTGTCTGTTGTCTCCTACTTCTTCTATGTCTTCTGCACGGAAACATCTTTGTGAATCTGTAACTCTCTTCCCTTTTGGATGCTCTTTACCTAGAAAATAAGGTAAAAGCGGCTGCATACCAGAGCTTGTAAATAAAGTAGTTGGATCATTCTCTGGAACTAAAGACACAGAAGGTACTACAGCATGTTCGCGCTTTTTAAAAAATTCTAGATATTTTTCCCTTACTTCGTCCAACTTCATATTACTAAGATTATAACACGTGCTATATTTTCGTGCTCTTAACTAATTGCTCAAGTTTCTTTATGTCTTCTTCAATACTAAGTAATGCGTTTTTAAAAAAGTCTGGCTTTGTAGTGTCTATTCCTATCTCTCTAAATATATCGTCAGGGCTTTTACTTCCACCCGCTGACAGAAACTTCTTTACCTGTTTTCCAAAGCTTTTATCTTCTTTTAATTTGTCATTCATTGCACGACTTATGATCTGCCCATATGCATAAGAATACACATAAAAGAATCTTCTAAAATGCGACCAAGTCACAAAAGCTAGTCCGTCAATCTTTTGCATCTTAAATGCTGGACCAAGGTACGCCTTCATGTGTTTATTGTGAAGCTCGCCTATTTCGTCTGCCGAAAGCGAACCTTTAGCACGGATGCTGTTGTGGAGTTCTGTCTCAAAATTAAACGCTGCAATCTGTCTAAATATAGTTTGTATATCATTCTGTATTTTATCATGAAGAGCTACAACCTTTTCTTTGTCAGTCAATGTTTCAAATATTGCACCAAACACTAATTGCTCAAAGAATGTGCTAGCAGTTTCTGCTACAGGCATAGTATATCCTTCATAAAACACAGGTTGGCTTTTACTTAACTCACTATGTATTGCGTGCCCCATCTCATGTGCAAACGTAAGAAGCGAATTAAAGTCATCTGTCTGATTAAGGAGTACAACTGTTGATATATTTGTATGTGACGAACAGTATGCACCACCTGTCTTACCCAACCTTGGATATACATCTATCTGACCTTTTGAGAGCATTCTGTCTAATATCTTTGCGTACTCCGGGTCAGCATCTTTAAATATAGGATGAAGGATTTTGACAGCTTCACTAAAAGTTATCTTCTTTTTTGTACTACCAACCTTTGCAGCTCTGTCGGAATATTCAAGAGTTTTTAGTTTAAGTAGTTTTTTCTTTAAATTATAAAAACGATTACTTATTTTAAAATTATCAGTAACAGTATTCACTAAGTTTAATACACTCTTCTCACTATTTTCATAACCTAGTATTGTTGCGCTATATGGATTCTTAAATCCACGAAGCTCATCGCCTATCTTTTTATTTAAAACCACAGCATTTAGTTCACTCTCTGCAAAATCGCTTACAAACTTTAACTTCTCAGCTATATCTTTATGAAGTGCTCTTCTGTCTTTGGTGTTAAAGTTGGCAACTTGGTACTGAGCCTCACCGACAGACATAACCTTCCCTTTAAATTTTACAGTCTGTTTACTTATAGATTTCTCTACCCCGTTTACCCACAAGCCATAGCTTGGCAGGCTTTTTAGATTCATTATCTTTTCTTCTGGTTCTGTAAGATCGTACTTACTTGTCTCAAAAGTCTTTTTAAGAAGGTAATGATACTTAGAGAGCTTTTTGCTTTTTAGGAATTTATTCTGAAGCTTTTTCTCTATCTTTCCTAATTTGATCCCAAAAAATAGAGTTTTGTTTTCATACTCTGTAAGTTCGTTTACTATTTTATTTAGATTAGCTTCAGCTTCAAGGTCTTTGCCGTTCAGATCCTTTCTATAGTGAAAGTACAAAATAGGCTTACTGCCGTCTGCAAGCATTAGCTTTTCATAATCTTTTAGAGCTTGTAAAAGCTTGTCTTCACTTTTTAGAAAATCGTCTTTTTTTGCGTATTTCTTTTCAAAAGCGAGAGATGCCTTTTTTGCCTTTTCTATATCTTTGCGTATTTGCGGGTCAGAGCCAGATTTATAGAATAAACCCAAGTCCCACTTTGTTTTTATTTTAGTCATTTATTTTATTCCTACTACTTTGTAGTTCATCTTGCCGTTGGGAGTTGTAAATGTGAACGATTCGCCTTTCTTTTTGTTCATCATTGCTTCGCCAAGTGGTGAGAGGTGTGAGATCTTTCTCTCTTGCATGTCGGCTTCTTCAGAACCAACTATAGTGTATGCTCGTGTCTCCTTTTCTCCTTCTTTTTGTATCTCAACAACAGAACCTAAAGACACTTCATCAGTGCTTTTTTGAGCGACTATTTTTGCACTCTTTAAGATTCCTTCAAGTTTGTTTATCCTGTCTTCTGTAGCAGCTTGGAGGTCACGTGCTTCGTGGTACTCTGCGTTCTCTGAGATGTCGCCGAGGGATCGAGCGTACTCTAAGTTCTCCGCAATCTCTTTTCTGCGGGTTGTCTTAAGAAAATCAAGCTCCTCTTGAAGCTCATCAAACTTTTCTTTAGTTAAGAATTCGTTTTCGGTTGTCATGTTGCATATATTTTATATCATCTAAAATAAGAGTCAAGCTATAATTTATTTTAAATACTCTGGTGTATTTATTGCCATCCATTCAAACAGTTGGCGCATTACAAATAGTGCGCCGATGGTGTTACTCTGCTTTCCTTTTTCCATTATAACAGCAAAAGCATACTTAGGATTGTCATACGGGAAGAACCCTACAACAAGCGAGTTTACATAAGTTTTGGTTGTACCAAGTTGTGCTGTACCAGTTTTGGCAGCGACTTTAACTTGAGGTATGAAGAGCCCCTTTGCGGTACCGTCAGTTACAGACTGACGCATACCTTCTCGCACTGTAGGGTAATGCTTCTTACGAACTGATGCTCTGTCTGACTCACCACCCTCTCCTAAAAGCAGTGTCGGTTTATAAAGCTTTCCTCCGTTGGCAATAGCACCAACTGCGCGTGCAAGCTGGAGTGCTGTCACTTGGAAACCGTATTGCCCGATAGCAGTATGGTACGTGTCACCTATTCTCCACTCTTCACCATTAAAGTTTTCTTCTTTCCACTTTGGGTTTGGTATTACTCCAACCATTTCTTCTAAAACCTCACCCTCATATATATCTGTCTTTTCTCCGAAACCAAACATCCGCATGTATTTCTCAATGTTTTTAATTCCTAGTCCTTTCTGATCTTCATACCCCCCACCGATTTCATAGAAATAAACATTGGAAGACACTGCAATAGCATCTCTCATATCTACATACCCGTGCTCTTTCCAGTCCACAAAGACAGACTCTTTGTCAGGGAAATATGGGTTCGGTATAGATATAGAACCAGTACTTAAGATCTGCTCTTCTGGAGTGATCAGTTTTTCGTTAAGCGCACCTAAAGATACAAAAAGCTTCACCGTAGAACCTGGCGTATAAAGACCTGACGTCGCTCTGTTTAGATATGGATTGTTTTTGTTTTGTGCATACTGTGTAATCTTTTCTTTTGGCTCACCGGAAGACAAGACTTGTGAACTATATTCAGGGAAACTCGCCATAGACAAAACCTCACCATTGTTTATGTCCACAATCACTCCTGCTCCTCCGTCAAACCCTATCTCACCCGCCAAACTTTCTATAAATTCATACATTTTACTTTGTACATTTGCATCAATAGACAAACTGATATTCTCTCCGTCTTTTGACGGAAGTGTGACGCTTTCTGACTGCACTTCCATAAGTGCATTTGTTTCTATGATTTTAAGTCCAGAAGTTCCGTTTAGTGTTTCGTTGTATAACTTTTCAATACCAGCCTTTGGTATAAACTCTTCCTGATAGTACACGCCAAAGTCATCCTTAAGCGGGTAACTTACATACCCGAGTGTGTGTGAGAGCCCATCTAGTTCAATATATTTCCTACGAGAGAAGTCGTCCTCCTGCGTCTTTGCATTCCATATAAGTTCAGTGTTGTTTCTATCGTATACGACACCACGGTCTGCAAATATTATAGAGTTGTCTAGTCTATTGCTCTCACTTATAGACGCGAAGTTTTTACCTTGATCTATTTGTAAACTCCAGATCTTCCATCCAAATACTAATACGATTATAAAAAATACTATCCCAATAGTAATGAGTGACAACCTTGATATCGGTCGCTCTATCCTTCCTTCAAACTGGTCTGTATTAAACTCTGGTAGATTAGTAGAGTCAATAAAAATCTCATCGGGTTCTATCTCCCTATTCTTAATCGAGTCTCTTCTTCTTTTGTTTCTTAAATGCTTAAGAACCATAGTGCATTAGTCTTTTCTTAATAAAATAACTCAGAACAAACATCGCTAGTGCACCTATAGTAAACACAAACTGCACATTGTAGAAGCTCTCAACAGGCGCGCTGTATAACACATCTGCAAATACTCCCCAAAGCATTATTTCGTATGCTTTAAACTTATACAAAAATCCGACTGCAATAATCGCCGTAACCCACCACGGCAAAAACAAAATACTCCCCAACATCAATATATTAAATATAATTCTTAAATAGAGCATATCAGTTAGTAATAACTTGCACCCATTTTATGTCATTCATATTGACTGGGTTTTTGAAGAGGATTGTTATAAATGGATCTGACGGGTCTCCATCTATCTCTTCTACTATTGCAAACAGTTTTATGTCTATACTTGGCATCGTTACTATATCTCCCTTTTCTACTTCTGTGCCACGCGGAAGCTCCACTATAAAGTTCCCACCTCCTCTTCCTTTAGCGTTTGCAGAAATACCCTGAAGACCTATGGACACCGGTGTGACCTGTCCTGGAGACGAGAACAAAGTAACTACAGATGTATTTTTATTAACCTCGTCTACTTTACCTATAAAAACATTTCCTTGTACAAACACGCTGTCACCTTTTTTTATTCCTGAACTTTCCCCAATATCTATTATAAAAGTATCGTAAGGCGACACATTTGGCCTTGCAAGCACTGCACCAAGTACAGCGTCTTTAACATTGAAAATTTCCCTACCAAGTAGTTCTTTTAAAGATTCATTTTCTTGATTTAAAAATTCAAACTCTAAAAGCTTAAACTCAGACGCTCTAATCTGTGCTTTTAGATTATCGTTTTCAAATACAAGAGAACGTTTTGAACGAAGTAACTGTGACGAATTAACAACACCTTCTACAGAAGAGTTTTTAGCTTTCCAAAACGGCGAACTTATAAACTGTAGCGAGCTAGTAAAAGTATTTGGAAAAATAATACGCACCGCTACTATGATCACAATAACTAACAAAACCACTACGAAAGTTTTCGTAAATAATCCTTGCTTCTTTTCTTTATGATGTAGGAGATAATTGCTCATCGTCTGATGCTATAAGTACTTCTTCATATGCTTCTATATCCTCTAATATTACGCCTGTACCACGCACAACAGCCGTAAGAGGGTCATCTGAGACATATACTGGGAACTGCAAAGTCTCGCTTAAGAGCTCTGGCATACCGTTTATAAGAGCTCCACCGCCGACTATAAATGCACCTCTTTGCATCACATCTGAAAGCACTTCAGGTGGCGTAGTTTCAAGGACTTCTCTTGCTGCGTCAATAATATGATCAACTGAATTTGATATAGCCTCACGGATATCAGAGTCTGTTATCACCACTTCTCTCGGTAACCCTGTTACTAAGTCTCGCCCTCTTACTGTGGACTCTATCGGTTCGTGCCCCTCTATCACAGAACACGCCGCTATTTTAAGTTCTTCTGCTGTCTTCTCGCCTATTAAAATCTTAAACTCATTTCTTATATAAAATATAATATCAGAATTAAACTTATCTCCTGCTATACGCACATTCTTAGATCGTACTATACCGTTTAAAGACACAACTGCAATGTCAGACGTACCTCCGCCAATATCTATGATCATATTACCTATCGGCTCACGCACAGGAAGCCGGATACCAATGGTTGCTGCCATTGGCTCTTCTACTATATGTACTTCACGCGCTCCAGCGTTACGAGCGGCGTCACGCACAGCGCGAGTCTCCACACTTGTAATGCCAGAAGGGACACCTATAACAACACGTGGGCGCAAGAATTTCTTCAAGTGAGTTTGTGCTTTGTTTATCAGATAAGAAAGCATCTCTTCTGTAACTTCAAAGTCTGATATTACTCCGTCTACAAGTGGGCGCACAGCGACAATATGCCCAGGAGTTCTACCGAGCATTTCTCTTGCTTGATGACCGACCGCCACAACGCGTCCTGTTTTCTGGTTTACAGCAACTACAGATGGTTCGTTTATAACGATTCCCCGTCCTCTTAAATATACAAGTGTGTTTGCTGTTCCTAAATCAATTCCTATATCGTTTGAGAATAGTCTATAAAATTTATCAAAATATTTTTTTATTTTACTTCGCATAGTTTAATCAGCTCACTCTCTGTCATCTCTTTTGTCTCTCCAGTTGCTCTGTTTGTAAATTCAAATTTACCACTATCTTTATTTCTATCTGATACGACAATTCTATATGGTATACCAATAAGGTCACTGTCTGCAAACTTCTGGCCTGCCTGTGCATCCCTATCGTCATATAGCACTTCAATATTAGCCTCTTTTAGGCTTTTGTAAAGCTCACCGGCATCTGTGAGCCCTACCAAATGCACCTTAAATGGCGCAATAGAAAGTGGCCATATTATACCCTTATCGTCTGAAAGCGCTTCTACTACAGTACCCATTATACGCCCAAGGCCTATACCATAACTACCCATTATTGGCGTTTCTTTTTTCCCGTCTTCACCTTTGTACGACAGCCCTTCTGCTTCTGCAAACTTAATACCAAGTGAGAAAATATTTCCAACTTCTATAGACTTTTTCTCTACAAGTTTATTTTTCTCCAAACCTATTTCTTTTAAAATCTCATCATTGAAGACTTCTTTATTAACAGCTATACCCTTTTCTTCATCTATATATATAGTATCCTCGCCAGCTTCTGAAAGTGTTTGAAACTCATCGCTAAACTTAGAAAACGAACCACCACTTGCAAATGTTCTGTATGTTTTGTCCCCCAACCCAACTCTATTAAATATTTTCTTGTAAGCTTCGGCTGCCTTTTCATAAAACTCTTTATGTTCTTCATCTGTACGAGAGAATGAATACATGTCTTTCATTAGAAACTCACGTCCACGCATTATGCCACTTTTGGCACGAAGTTCGTTTCTAAATTTGTTTTGTATTTGGTATGGATAAACCGGAAGGTCTTTGTATGAATTAATATGATTCGTAAGAAGTTTTGCAAGTGGTTCTTCGTGAGTATTTGCAACCCCTAGTTCGTTGTCATTTTTAAGTTTAGTTTTAAACCAATTGTCTACTACCTTGTCATCCCACCTTCCGCTTGCTTCCCAAACTTTAGGGTCTTGAAGTGTTGTAAGTAACATTTCTTGTCCACCTATAGTGTCCATTTCTTCTCTTATAATATTCTCTATTTTTTTTAATACTTTTAGTCCAAGTGGCAAATATGTATAAACCCCTGCTAACTCTTTGTGTACAAACCCTCCACGAATAAGAAGCTCTGCGTTTTTAGATACTTCGTCAGAAGGCGCTTCTTTCCTTGTTTTAGTAAAGAGTTTGCTTTGTAACATTCTTTAATAATACAGCAAATATAGAGTTGGGTCAAAATAGCTTTATTATGTCGCTATAGGTAACAGCGAGCATAAGTAGTATGAGAAGTATGAAACCAATGCCGTTTACAGCATTTACTATTTTAGGTTTTATCGCTGATTTCTTGACAGCTTCTATAGCTATAACAACTAACCTTCCTCCGTCTAATGCTGGGAATGGAAGTAAGTTTATTATTGCCAAATGTATTGAAATAATAGCGGTGAAATTAAGAAGAGCTACAAATCCTAGTGCTGCTGCATCACCCACAAGACTAACTATACCTACAGGACCTGCCACCTGTGAAAAGTCTGCACTTAAAGTAAATGCGCTCACTATAAAGCCAGCTAGACCTATTGCTATGAGTCGTGTCATTTCTCCTGTGAGGATTGTGCCTTCTATAATAGCTTTATGAATAGGTAATCTAAGTGTACCAACGTCTCCCAAAAGTGCTCCTATTGCAGCACGGTCTTGTTCGTCCGGCACAATGCCGCTCTGTGGGACAACTTCAGCTAAAGCAACTTCTCCTTCTCGTTCATATATAAACGCTATCTCTTCTCCACCATGCTCTTCTATAAATTTGGAAACTGTATCGGCATTGAGTACTTCCACCGCTTCGTTTCGTGTTGCAACACTTACTAACTCGTCTCCTGCTCTAAGTCCACTATCCATAGCTGGGGAGTCTTCAAGCAAACTTATTATAGTCAGATCTGAACTCGTGATCTCATATCCTTTGTCTACTATAAGTGGATCGTTTTCTGAAACTGGCATCCCTATCATAAACCCTAGTGATAAAAGTACTACAGCCAAAAGCATGTTAAATATCACACCCATTGCTATAACAAGCGCTTGGATTCTTCTTTTCTTATTTACAAAACTTCTTTTGCTGTCTGGACCTGATATAGACTCTTCGTTTGGGTCTTCGCCGAATATCTTCACAAATCCACCAAATGGAATCCAGTTTAGAGAATATGTAGTCTCACCTACCTTCTTACCAAAGATCTTAGGTGGAAAACCGATACCAAACTCGTCCACCCTTATTCCTGATTTCTTGGCGCTAATAAAATGCCCGAATTCGTGTACGAGGATTAAGACTACAAGAACTATTATAAATATGATTATAGACATGATTTATTAATTCATTATTTCAGCTTCCTTCTTTACTGCCATTGCGTCCATCTTACCGTTCTCTTCGTCTATTATCTTTTGCATGTCTTCTTTAAGTCCAAACTTTTCATCTTCACTTATCTCTTTGTCTTTTTCTTGCTTCTGAATATCGTTCCAAGTGTTGTCGCGCTCACCTCGAAGCGATATCCTAGCTGCTTCAAGTTTGTCTTTTACAAGTTTGTTTAGAGTTTCGCGAACTTCAGATGTAAGTTCTGGAAAAAATATTCTTAAACCATTCGCGTCCACTGACACTGACACACCTAAGTTTGAGTTAGTTATAGCTTTTTCTACTTCTGTTATTTGACTTGCGTCATACGGAGCAATGCGAAGAGTCCTTGCATCTTCCATATTGATACCTGCTACTTGGTTTATGGGAGTTTTGGCACCATATGAGTCAACCATCACACTATCTAGTAGCGATGGAGTTGCGCGTCCTGTCCTAATACCAGAAAACTCATCCTTCAGATGGTTTTGTATATCTACTGCTTTTTGCTTTAAATGTGAAAAGTCGTATGTCATATATATAAATAAATTATGAATTATAGGCTAAGTATATAGGAAATTAGACTCAAAATCCATAGCCCTTGCAAGGTCAGATAATAGTGCTATTCTAACAAATAGAATAATTCTTAGACACTTTTATCTCATTAATACAAAAAAGGAGGTAATTAGTAATGAAAATAAGATCTTTGTTAATAGCCTTTGTAGTAGTCATGATTGTTGGGTGTATATACACAGATAAAGCTTTTTCTAATTCTTTAAAGAACGAACTACGTAAATTTAATGAAAGAAATAAGAAAGAAGAAGTTGTAGTAGATACTCCAAAATACGGTCTAGAAATATCACAAATATCACACATAAAAGATATTTTGAAAGAGGAAAGACTTGCACCTTGGAAATATAATTTCTTTGTACATTCATGTAAAGATGGTCACTCTGGACCAGCGTGTAAAGCAAATGGAGCTTTAAGATGTATTTCAATAGTATTTGTATTGAGAAAAGATATAGCAATAGAGATGAGGAACTTTTTTCTAGGATCATCTGAAGATCATCTTATTCATACAGCATGTATAAATTCTTTGAGAGAGAACATGCATCCTGAAAAGAAAGCTGAGCTATACTTTTCTCCAACCACAGGAAATATAGTAAAATTTATAGTAAAGAAGGAAAAAATATGGATTAATGTAAATCTGAGAAAGAAAATCGAAATTTAAAATATAGTATTTGTGCAAAAAAGCCAACATGGAAGTTGGCTTTTTTTATTTATACAGTTAAAGAAATATTTTCCAAAAGCATCTTTACCGATGGTGCTCTACCTCGGAGATAGTCTCTAGACTTCTGTATAGCTTCAAATGCCTCTATATCTCTTGATTTATTTTGATACAAGGCGCTTTCCAAATCATTTAAAAAATCTAAAGCTTGTTGTTTGTCTTTGTTTTCTATAATATCCTGAAGTAGTTTGATACGGCTACCCTTTGATGCTTTTACAAAATCATCAGCAAGTGCTTTATTAGCATCCAAGATGCTTTTTAGTTTTATTATTTGAAATCGCGATTTGAGTGTCGGTAAAAATATTTCAGATGATCCTGTTATTATAAAAAAGTGCACTCCCTCTGCTGGCTCTTCAAAAAGCTTGAGTAGTGCGTTTTGTGCTTCTGACGTAATAGAAGAAAAAGCGATCACAAAGATCTGCATGTTACCAAGCACTGCTTTTCTAGAAGCTTGTGCTTGCAACTCTCGCCCGTTATCAATACCGAAACTTTCAAATTCATTAAAATAAAAATCCAAGTTTGCTTTCGTCTCTATTTTCAAATCATTCTCAAAGAAATTATACAGATTAGAAATAGCTGTCTTTCTGTCCCCCTCTAGAGCATAAGCATGATGCAAATTCCCCGTCTTTTTGTATGAATCGATTATAGATCTCATGCTTATATTATAGCAAATTAAACAACTCAACCGGTTGAGTTGTTTAAAATAGCTCAAAATAAGCCTTGCTCACGAAAAGGGCTACCCTTTTCTGTGGATAAAGGTTAAAATCTGGTTTTTATTGATTAACCCAGCCGGTTGGGTTATTAGATTTTTATTAAAATAAGCCTAATTCTTAGTACAGCCAACTTCGGTTTGAGTAGCAGTACATGTTTGATTAGTGCTGGTTGCGCATCGTGTATTACCTCCTCCTCTACCAAAACCACTTTTGTAATAGTTTTGAATATAACTACAAGTTTCTATCCCAGTATCTGTCCTACTATGACTAGAGGTTAAGCAAGAGCTTCCTCCGCACACCCAACCTGTATTTCCACCATTCCTACCTGAATCAGAACCGGAAGCCGTACAAAGTCCAGAATTAGTACTACTATAATTTGCACTGGGACTCCACCCACTAGGACAACTAGTACCTGAGAAATAACAAATACTCTGACCTCCTTCCCAACTTCCACTAGCTGCATCACAATCAGCAGAAGCAAGCGGTGCAGCTGGTGCACTACCTCCTGTCATTGAGACCCAAGAGGTTCCATTAAATCCCTCAAAATCACTTCCTGTGAAGCGGATTGTGCCAGCATCTGGAGAAGTTGAATCATTACCGATTTTGATTTTTCCACTGACATCCAAACTTTGAGTTGGCGTCACCACCCCCACTCCCACATTACCCTGAAAATATCCTCCACCAAATACAGAAAGTGCGTCTACAGACAGCCCCCCACTTTTTACTTGATCAGTCACGCCCACATGTATTGGCGCATCGGTATTACCTCCAGTTGGGTCTTGCGTGGGTCCAGTCCACGATGCGAAAAGGTAGTTTACACCGAGTGCAGTGGTTAAAACTACTGCAAGAATTAGCATTTTAGTAAAAGTTTTTTGCATATACTTATTATACAAAAACTTCTATATGAAACTTTGTCGAGATTGTTCTTCGATGGGGATAACTATTTTTCTTTCCCTGGCCAACGGTTGTATAGAACTGGCACAAGTAAGAGTGTAATGATAGATGCAAAGGAAAGCCCGAAGATTATAGAGAATGCAAATGGACTCCATAGGTCAGATGCATAAGTAAGAGGGATGATACCAATAACTGTGGTTAAGCTAGTTAGAACAATTGGACGCAGACGTGAAGCTGATCCTTCTATTACGATATCACGAAGTGTCATATTGTGAGTTCTGCCATTCTCCTTTCTTAGAGAATTAATAACATCAATCAAGATGATTGCATTGTTTACTACGATTCCAGAGAGCGCAACATAACCCATCATAGAAGGGAACGAGAGCGACTGACCAGATATAGCAAGTCCTGCAAAGATACCAATGAGAGAAAGTGGAACTATTGCAATTATAAATATTGCATATCTGAAAGAATTAAACTGCAGTACCAAAACAGCAATTACAAGAAGCACACCGACTATAAGCGCCACGAACATATCCCTAAAAGACTGATCAACATCTTCTGTCTCCCCTCCTACTTTGTAGGTTATACCTTCAGGAATATTTACTTCGTCTATTCTTTTCTCAAATTCTTTGACAATATCACCGGCTATTGCTCCATCAGCAAGTTCACTTGATACTGATTCATATCTATTAAGCTCTTCATGACGAATAAGCGCTGGGCTTTTTTCTATTGAAGTATTTGTAAGAGACCCTAAAAGCACAGAGCCACTTGGAGTTTGGATCTCAATCTGTCTTATAGTATCCATTGTAGTCCTTGAAGTATCGTGGACCGTCCTGTAATTACTATTCAAGTTAAGTTTTACTTCGACATCTATATCTTCACCATCTTTATGGATTGTTGTTGCTGTCGCGCCATGTATCGCTGTACGCAAAGTCTGCGCTATTGTAGCTAGATCGAGCCCAACTTCTGCAACTTTTGCTCTATCAACCTTAAGCACAAACTCTATATTGTCTCCTAAGATACTTGTCTCTACTTCTCTTGTTCCTTTTATGTCTTTGAGTAATCTCTCACCACTTTCTGCAGCGAGTTCGAGGTTATCAAGATTGTCTCCAAAAAACTGTATGAGCACTGGTGCGCCAGTAGGTGGACCTTCACTAGCTTGCATCATTTTTATTTCAACATTTTTTATATCAGCAAATTCTTTTCGTAACTCTTCTGAAATCACAGTGCTAGTTTTGTCTCTATCGTCTTTGAGTACTGCTGTTATGTTAGCAAGCTTCCCATTTCCTTCTCCGCCACCTACATTCCTAAGACTACCTCCTTCAGAAAAATCACTTGATGCACCCACAGTAGTTACAAACGATTCTATATTAGGACGTGTATAAAGTATTTCCTCAACTGCACGTACAGACAGATCAGTTTGCGAAAGCTCTGTACCTTGAGGTTTTTCTATTTCAATAAACATAAAGTCAGCATCCTCTTGTTCAAAGAAAATAGTCTTGACCATCCCTGTTACAGGAAGTGCGAGCGCCATTATGAAGAGCACTATCAGTATTATGAAAAACTTATTCTCTCTCTTTTTATTTCCTAAGATACTTCTTAATATTCCCTTATACCAACTTTTGATTTTAGTAGTGTATATTTCTTGCCTCTCTTCAAACTGACTTATACCTCTACGCTTCAAAGCCTTTGCAGCTATAAGTGGAATAATCCCAAGTGCTACAAACAGCGATGCAACTAGAACGAAAATAATAGTAAACGGAATACCAGCTATAAACTCCCCTGTAACACCTGATATAAAAAACAGTGGAGCAAATACAGCGATGGTCGTCATCGTCCCTGAAGTCAGTGGCCAGTGAAATTCTTTGATAGTCTTGCGTGCTGCGTCTTTACCCACCAGACCACTTCGCATATTAGTATGCGTACCTTCTGTTACCACGATCGCAGAGTCTACCAAAATACCAACAGCTAAAATAAGAGAAAACAAACTTATAAAATTAATAGTGTTACCAGTCACTTGAAGTCCTACAAAACCAATGAGGAACGAAAGCGGTATCGCAAGTCCGGTAATCAAAGCTTCGCGCCAACCTATAGCAATGAATAGAATAACCATAACGAGCGCTATGGTTTGAAGTCCTGTAAAAGACAGGGTTCTAAGGTCATCTTTTACAAACTCTCCAGTATCAAGCGCTACAAGAACTGTAGTGTCTGTAAGTACACTGTCACTTTGAAGCTCTGCTAACTTTTCTCGGACATTCTTTGCAATTTTGGTAATGTCTCCACCCCGCTTTTTAAATACAGAAAGGGTTACCGCCTGCTCGGACGGCTCTCCGTTTATGCTAATTCTTGAGAAAGAAGTGGTCTTACTTACTCCATCTGACACGAATGCAACATCACGCACATATACAGGCTGTCCGTCTGTAGCACCTATTACCATGTTTTCTATTTCTCCTGTTCGCTCTATCTCACCTTGGAACTTTACAGAATATTCTATACCGTCGAGCGTTATGCCACCTATAGGAAGTGATGTGTTAGA
>CAZNQQ010000010.1:0-5128 GCA_964575575.1 uncultured Candidatus Saccharibacteria bacterium
CTTATAACGTTTACTTTTATCTCTCCTGGGTACTTCAAATCCTCTTCTATCTTGTGTGCGATGTCTTTCGCCATGTTTTTTGCTTCCAAATCTGTAACTTTCTCTGGTGTTACAAACACACGCACCTCGCGACCGGCTTGTATTGCGTAAGATTTCTCTACACCTTTGTGTGTGTTTGCAATCGCTTCAAGTTCTTCAAGTCGTTTGAGGTAATTCTCTACAGAATCACGGCGTGCACCTGGGCGTCCACCTGAGATAGCGTCTGCAACTTGTACGATAACAGACTCTGTAGTTTCGTAAGGGTATTCTTCGTGGTGCGACTGCATCGCTTCTATTATTTTTTCGTTAGAACCAAACTTCTGAAGTATTCTTCTTCCTATCTCTACGTGTGTACCTTGTACTTCGTGGTCAACCGCTTTACCAAGGTCATGAAGTAGTGCGCCCGCCTTCGCTACAGACACATCTGCGCCGAGTTCTTCTGCAAGCATACCTGCGATGTGCGCCATCTCTATAGAATGTTGCAAAACGTTTTGTCCATAACTTGTTCTGAAGAACAACCGCCCTAAGATAGAGATGATGCGTGGATCAAGACCAAACACACCAACTTCAAACACAGCTTGTTCACCCTTTTCTTTTATTATTTTATTAACTTCTTCTTTAGACTTCTCTACAACCTCTTCTATCTTGGCTGGTTGTATCCTACCGTCTACTATAAGTGTCTCAAGTGCCAGACGAGCCACCTGGCGACGCACAGGGTCAAAGGAAGATATGGTTATAGCACCAGGTGTGTCGTCGATAATCACGTCTACACCAGTGGCTTTTTCAAAGGCTTTAATATTTCTTCCTTCTTTACCGATGATCTTTCCTTTGATCTCGTCTGACGGTAGCGTAACGTTTGTGGACATTACATCAGAAGGTACTGCGTTGCCAAACCTGTGTATTGCAGAGGTTAGTATTTCTCTTGCTTTCTTTTCTAACACTTCTTTACCCGCAACTTCTAGTTTCTGGACGCGTGTAAGAATATCTTTTTCGTATTCTTTCTCTGTCACGCTTAGCAGTTCTTCTTTTGCTTGTTCTTTTGTAAGTTTTGAAATCTTTTCCAGTTCAATGCGTTTCTTTTCGTCCATTTCGTCCACACGATCTTTGATCGCTCTTACTTCTTCTATTTTGTTTTTTGTTTCTTCTGCTTCTTTGTCTACATCAAGCTGACGCTTGTCTAGAAACTCTTCTTTTTTGATTAATCTGTCTTCGTTCTTTTTTGATTGTTCTTCTTTTTCTTTTAATTCTACTTTCAACTCTTGCAATGTTTCTTTTGCTTTTTGTTCTGCACCTGACGTGATCCTTTTGGCGTCTTCTTTTGCTTCGAGCATCATTTGTTTGATCTCAAGTTCCATAGAACCTTTCTTCCCCAAAGAAATTATCCAACGCAAAAAGTACCCGAAGACTATTCCGAGTATTCCTGCAAGTGAAAGCAGTACTAATACTATTTTTAATGACATATAAGCGGAAAATCCGCTCCAAAGCGTTTAAGACAACTTACGTTGCTATATTTTTAGATTTTTCTGTTAAGTTCTTCTTTTCAAAACCCTCCATAAAGTAGTTAAATGCTAAAAAGCGAAATTTCAAGTTTAAAATTTAAATAATTGTACATAAGTACTTTACCACGATTTCTGGTTTTTTGCTAGTTCTTGGCTTTTAAGATTTCGTCTACGATTCCGTACTTTTTAGCGTCCTCTGAGCTCATATAAAAGTCTCTTTCTACGTCTTTTTCTATATCTTTAAGTGCTTTACCGGTGTTTTTAGAGAGTATTTTGTTTAGTTTCTCTCTAGTGCTTAGGATATGCTTTGCTGTGATCTCTATATCAGTAGCCTGACCTTCAGCCCCTCCCCATGGTTGGTGGATCATCACTTCTGCATTGGGTAATATTCTTCTTTTGCCTTTTTTACCAGCAGAAAGCAGTACCGCACCACCTGAGGCCGCGATACCAACACACACTGTAGAAACGTCTGGTTTTATGTGGTTCATAGTGTCTAGCATTGCAAGAGTTGCGGTTACTGACCCACCAGGTGAGTTAATATATAAATAAATATCCTTTTTAGGATCTTCTGAATCTAAGAAAAGTAGTTGAGCTATAACTATATTGGCCGTATTGTCGTCGATCGGTCCACCAAGAAAGATTATCCTGTCTTTAAGTAGGCGAGAGTAGATATCAAAGGCTCTTTCCCCAAATTGTGATTTTTCTATAACTGTTGGAATTAACATAATATTTATAAATTTAGCTTAATTAGACTCTAAATATAACACAAATCACCAAATCTGGCAAATTTTTATAAAAAGATAAGCCACAGGGTGTAAATACACAACCCTGCGGCTTATTTCATAACTTTTTACTCTTCTTGTCTTTTTTATTTGAAAGAAGACAAGACATCACTCTTTGTTATCTTGGAAAATCGAGGTAAAAACATTTGAGTATCCAGCTTTTTATTTTCTCCTTTAAAATGGCCTAGGATATGGATAGAGCTATACTCATACTCATCGTTATCTCCATCCCTATCTACAGAATATATTATCCCAGCATACTTTTCGCCAAAATAATACTCAAATGCAACCTGTTCGCCTGTAGATACGTCCCTGACATCATAACCTTTCGCTGTTATTTCACCATAGCAATCGTATAAAAAATTCTTGATTTTCTGGTGTTCCTCTGCTTTTCCCGCAAAAGAGACTGATGTGAAAGAAAGTAAAGTAACAACAAGTATTAAGACATAAAATCTGGTTTTCATTTTTAACCCCTTTCGTTTGGCTAAAAATTAGAAAAGTAATGTAAACGAACACTATCACGTATAATACTAGCATATTTTGACGTATTTGTCAAGGATTTTACTAATTCTTGGCTAAGATACTGGCTTTTTGCATTAAATCAAGCATTTCTGCCTTATAATCAGCATATTCTAGGTTTCCGGCGCCTTTTTTGGCGAAGAATATAGCGATGTAGCCATCTTTCGTCTTTTGAGAGCGAGCTATATGCCGTCCTCGGCGCTTAAAAAGGTTACGTTTTACCGCCTTTTTGATGATTTTCCCAGAAACGACGAAATAAAAGGCGCTTTTCTGGATTCCTTCCATTTTAAGCACTTTTATAGACATATGAGGGGAGTGGGAGCCCTTTCCCTTCTTTAAAACCTCTGAAAACAGCTGTTTTATATTGATTTTAGACACTTTATTATACAGCGAGTTTTGCTCGCCCTTTAGCACGCCTGCGGGCAACCACGTTTCGGCCTCCGGCAGTTTTCTTCCTCACTAGGAATCCGTGAGTTTTTGCTCTTTTTCTTACTTTTGGTTTATATGTTTTTGACATTGTTTTAAAAAGTTATTCACACTTTATTAACACATTATTAACATAAATCGTGATTAATATCAAGTTACATTTTTTTTGTATAACTATATAATAAGTGTAATCTTTTTAATTTTCTCAAAAATTTATGAATGAAACCATCAATGAAAATGTAATAGAAGAAGTTAATACAAAAGAACTTTGGGAAAACACTCTCGTTGACATAGAACTTGAAATATCTAAAGCAAATTTCAGTACTTGGTTTAAAAACACTCATATAGTAAAGATAGAAGACAACGTAGTTTACCTAAGTGTAGAAAGTGAGTTCGCTAAAGGTTGGCTAAACAACAAATATCACAAGACTATACTAAAAATACTAAGAAGTTTCGTCCCAAGTGTTAGGGGATTAGAATATGTAGTTAAAAAAGACGAAAAGAAAGGTGCCGAGACAGAACAAAAACACAATGTGAACAAAGAACTTCCATTGAGCGACTTTTATATCAACAAAGACGACAACCTAAACCCAAGATACATCTTTGACACGTTCGTCGTCGGCTCATTTAACGAACTCGCACACGCAGCGTCGCAAGCAGTGGTAGAAAAACCAGGAATAATTTATAATCCACTTTTTATTTATGGCGGGACAGGTCACGGTAAGACACACCTTATCCAATCAATAGGGAATCAGCTCAAGAGAAGGAATCCAAACACAAAAGTGTTCTACACTACGTCAGAAAAGTTTGCGATGGACTATGTAAGCGCACTTCGTAGCAACAAAATCAACACACTCTTTAAAGAAAAGTATAGAAAGTACGATGTTCTAATACTAGACGACATCCAATTCCTCTCCACAATGGACAAGACTCGCGAAGAACTCTTTCATTTGTTTAATGCACTTTACGATGACAACAAACAGATTATATTTTCATCTGACAAGCACCCTAACTTCATACCAAACCTAGAAGACCGCTTAAAATCTAGGTTTTCTGCAGGTATGATCATAGACATACCGTCTCCAGACAGTGAGTCTCGTATTGCAATAATCCGTTCTAAAGCTGAGCAAAACAAACTAATAATAGGCGACGAAGTTGTAAACTACCTTGCATCTAACATCCAAGGCAACATTCGTGAGCTTGAAGGTATCCTCAACTCTATAATCTGCCAGTCACAACTCAAAGACAAAATACTTACACTAAGTGACGTAAAGAATCTTATAAAAAACAATGTAAAACCTAAAAAATCTGTCTCAGTGAAGGATGTTATCAAACAAGTTGCTGATTTCTATAACCTTGAAGAAGATATTATCTACAAAAAGACACGTGTGAAAGAAGTTGTGAAGCCAAGACAACTCATAATGTATATCTTGCGAGAAGATTTTAATGTTTCTTACCCTACTATCGGCCAAAAGCTTGGTGGTCGAGACCACACGACAGTTATTCACTCTTGCGAGAAGATCAAGAACGACTTAAAGGTAGATAGTTTACTTTTGAAAGAGGTCGAACAGATACGAGCGATGCTCGGTTGATGTTGATAAGTATGTTAGTAAGTTATGTATAAAATTATTGATAACTTTTGTATAAATAACTTAAAAAATTAAGAAAATTTAAATTAAAAAGTTATCAAGTTTAAAAAAACAATTTATACATAACTTACTAACAAGAAAATGTGGATTAAAAATAACAAAAGTGCGTTTAAGAATATATAAAAGAGAAAGTTATACACATATCCACAAACTAAATAGTAATAGTAATAAATAAATATAAGAAAAAAATAAACTATAACTAATAAAATATGAA
>CAZNQQ010000010.1:5228-20814 GCA_964575575.1 uncultured Candidatus Saccharibacteria bacterium
TAATAGTAATAAATAAATATAAGAAAAAAATAAACTATAACTAATAAAATATGAAAATAGAATGTATAAAAGAAAATTTAGTAGAAAGTGTTTCAGTAGCTGAAAAGATTAGTGGT
This sequence comes from uncultured Candidatus Saccharibacteria bacterium, assembly GCA_964575575.1. Taxonomy (GTDB): domain Bacteria; phylum Patescibacteriota; class Minisyncoccia; order Phycocordibacterales; family UBA2163; genus UBA2163. The sequence goes on from CAZNQQ010000010.1 coordinate 5,345, forward strand.
AAAAATCTTACACTACCTGTTTTGAACAATCTACTACTAGTAGCTAAAGACAATAAATTTTTCATACGTTCTACAAACTTAGATTTAGGTATAGAGATAGAAGTTCAGTGTAAGGTTCTTAAAGAGGGTACAGTGGCCGTACCAGGTTCAGTACTACATGGACTCATTTCTACTATTTATAATTCAAATAAGGTAAATCTGGAAGTCGTAGACAATAATCTGGTAGTTTCTACAGATTCTAATAATGCTCTTATAAAAACAGTACCACATGACGATTTCCCTACACTTCCAAAGGTAGAAAGTTCTAAAAACATCAATATTAAAGCCATAGATTTCGTAAATGGTTTAAAATCAGTGTGGTATAGCGCTTCTGTGTCGTCTATCAAACAAGAGCTTTCAAGTGTATATATTTATAACAATGACGGTAAAATAGTTTTTGTTTCTACTGATTCCTTTAGATTAGCAGAAAAAACAGTGCAAATTAAGGATAAAATAGACGATTTTGAACCAATTTTGATCCCACTTTCAAATATTGGCGAGATTACAAGGGTTTTAGAGTATATTGGTGGAAATATAGACATAAAACTAAGTAATAGTCAGATTTCTTTCATTTCAGACAAGATTTACCTTACATCTCGCCTTATAAACGGTAATTTCCCTGATTATAAACAGATTATCCCAAAAAGCTACACAACAGAAGTGGTTGTTCTAAAGCAAGATATTATAAATACCCTTAAAAACACTAACGTCTTCTCAGATAAGTTTAATCAAGTAAGCTTTAGTGTTAATCCTAGTGAGAAGTCGTTCACAGTAAGCTCAAAGAACGAAAACGTAGGGGAGGTGACAGACGCTGTAGACAGCGCGATAAAGGGCGAGGGTCTGAATATAAACTTTAACCATAAATACATCTCAGACTGCTTCCAGTCCATAAATCCAGACAGTGTGTTACTGGAGTTTGCGGGGTTGAGTAAACCGATGGTAGTGAGGGGGGTGGGAGACGCATCTTTCTTTTACCTTGTGATGCCTATGAATAAGTAAGAATTAAAATGTTTAATCTTTTCACATTATCTTTTATTGGGGTAGTTGTGCTTGCAATATCCGTACTTATTATTCATATATTAAGAAAAGACCTAAAAACAACCAGAGACGCACTAAGTAAATATGCAATAGGAAACAATGGGTGGGTATTAACACTCGGACTGTATTCTATGGGGTTTGCTCAGATCTTACTGTCGTTAGCTTTGATAAAAAAATATGACATGTCATTAGGTTTTTTGTTGTTGGGTTTAGCTGGGGTAGGTATTTTGTTAGTAGCGTTTTTCAAAATGGAGCTTACTAAAAAGAAATCTGTTAAAGGCTACTTACATGACACTGGTGCAATAATGGAATTTTTCTTCTTTCCAGTTTCATTATTGTTATTTAACGGAGTATTTGAAAACAGTAATCTTTCTGTGACATCAATCATCATTGGTTATGTGGCTTTACTGTTTTTTATAATCATTGCTTATTTTTATTTGAGACGTGCAACCTATAAAACAGAGTATTATGGCGTTATTCAAAAGTTAAATATCTCTTTTATTACAATCTGGATGATATTTATACCGTACGTATTAATGTAAATTTAACTCTTGAATTAACTCTAGAGTTAATTCAAGAGTTCTGATATGATTAAAACAACATGGCGAGAAGAAAACTAACAGAAAGAAATATTCGCAAACTAACACGCACCGGCGGGGGAAAGAGTATCTCTGTTACTATTCCTATAGAGTTGGTGAGAGAGCTCAAGTGGAAGGATAGACAGAAGGTTGTTATAACTAAGCGGGGTACAACCCTCACGATCAAAGATTGGAAGAAGTAACTTACAGATTTTGCACATTTCTTTGTTGCTTCGGAGAAAAGTTTCCTCGATGTACTAGTTGTCCTTTTTAGGGGGTAATTAGTTATGAAAAGAGTAGTAGACTCAATGTTTACAGTAATTGTAGTGTCTGGAATAGGTCTTGGTGTTGTTAAGTTTGCATATCTTTTTGATTCATCAGATTGGCCACCAGGTTTAATGGTTGTAGCGGCTTTTTTAATGTTCTTCATCTTTGCAGGACTTGTTGCTTGGATTTATTATGCGTTTCTCGGGGATTTACCACTTCTATTACTGAAAACAGTAGAGAAAAACAGTATAGTCTTAAAAAATAAAACCCACACAATAGAAGGCTTTATTAAAAAGAAAACATTCTACTGGAGATTTGGTAAACAGTTTGAGGGAATGTTTTTTGTTAAGATTAAGGACGCGTACTGGATTAAAGGATGCTTCAAGTCGCTAGATGGACAAAGGATTAAAGAAGTTAGATATGTTCTTAAGGTTACAGTTGAGGAAGATAAAGAAAACTTAAGACGTTTTATTCGTAAATTTGATACAAACCTCTTCGGCATCGATGATTTTCTCAGTTCGTTGGTCAATGGTTTTAATCGTGACTGTTCAGACAGTTTATTAAAACTTTATGATCATACTGAAACCACTCAAGAGAATTTATTTTTTGGTATTGTAAATGATTTTTTTACACCAAAGTTAGAAAAGGTTGGTATGAAGTATGAATACCCCGAATTTAAAGTTCTTTAGGTAGTAATTATGAAAAGCTTGAAAGTGCCACATTGGTATTTTCAAGCTTTTTCATTTGCATTCCACCCCACATTCATATATATTAGTGACAGAGAAATTTTACATTAAAAAGTCTAGTTTATATAGAAATGAGGTGAACAGTGAACATAGAACTTTCAGTAGGTGATGAAATACCAGCAACTTGTCCTGTTTGCAAGAAGGAAAAACTTGCTTCAGTAACCGAGAATCTAGAAAAGGTAAAAATACTAGAACATCTGTCTTTAACAAAGGACTCTAGATGTAAAGGGTCAGGTGATGAGGTGCCGATTCAGAAGTAACGAAGAACAAACGACCTTCAAAAAGAACGAAATAGACTCATTACAGGGGTAACATAGAAAAACCGCTGTGGTGGGTTTTTCTATTAAGCTAACAGGCTTGACAAAATGGATAGTTGTTGATATAATACAGGAAGTTAATTTAGATAACATTTTTAAAAAGGGGATAAAAAATGTTTAAAACAAAATCTTTTATAATCGGATTGGTGATATGTGTCTTAAGTCTTGTTTTAGGGATTGAAGTTTTTTACGGCAATCTAGCTTTAGAGATATGTTGTGTTGCGAGTATGATTACTGGAGCCATTATTGTTGCTTACGGATTGTTAAAGGGTATGAAAAAAGAAGCTGTCCACAACATGCATAGCTAATTGTTTACGAAAAATCAAACTCATCTAATTTAGAAAGACTCGTCTTCTGCTTAGGTGGGTTTTTCTATTTTTTCAAGAATGTAGTATCGTATAGGTATGTTTAACATCAGCGATTATCTCTCAAAGTTTAAGAACATAACTCCGCCGGACAAGTTTGTTAAAGACGAGCTTGTGCTGGTGGTTAAAGATGTGGTGGGAGTAGATATAGAGAAGGGCGATATAGATGTTAGAAATGGAACCGTTTTCATTTCTACTGATCCAATTATAAAGAATGAAATCTTTTTAAAGAAAAGTGAAGTATTAGAAAATTTGCGAGAAAAACTAAAAAGTTACAAGAAGACTGTTAGAGATTTACGTTAAATATCACTTCAACCTCACCTTTGTTGAATACGTTGTCGTAACCGATTATTTTTAATCGGTTTTGTTTTTGTATATTGTCTAAACTACTTGGAACAAATGAAAAACTAAACGGAGCCTTCTTAGATGAGCCTACAAATATGTCGTTTATAAATACGTCTATCTTGGTCATAGGGAAGTGGCTGGTTTGGATAGTGCTTACAGTTATCTTGTTGTCTTTTGAGTATGTGGCATTGGAACTCGGATTGGTTATCGTAATCTTTGGCGTGTACTCTGGCTTGTGTATGTCGTCAGTCTCTGTAGGGAGTTCGCCAAGTGTTGTGGATGCAAAACCGTTTGCAATGCGCCACACATCCACTGGGTATTCCCAGAACTTAAACTGTGAATCTTTCTCTGGATCCTTAGGGTTCTTTCCGTTTGGATCGTCTTTGTCTACCCAGTAGAGTATAGAGTGTATGTCTGTAAGCACTCTGGCTTCTTTGGTTTCCTCTGGTGTATACTCTGTGGCAAACTTACCGGAGATCTTGTCCACTACGTATTCTACACCGCCGTTCCATACGTTTTTAAGTACAGGCTTGAGTGTGTCCGGGTCTGTTTCACTTGGTTTTTTGAACTTCTCGTCGTCTATTACGGCTAGTGCCTCTTGCATAAATGCATTCCACATTGGCGCTACTATAAAGCCGGCCACCTTTTTCTCCATTGAGGTATTATCGTTGTTGCCGGCCCATGTACCTACTGAGATGTTTGGCGTGTAACCGATGATCCAAGCGTCGCGGTAGTCGTTGGTGGTTCCTGTCTTTGCTGCTACGTCCCTGTCTCCAAAATATAAATATGAGCGTCGTCCAAATGCAGGTGCACGCGCTTCCTCGTCTGAAAGTATGTCAGATATATGAAGCGCTGTGTTTCTTGGGAGCACTGTTTCTGTCCTTTGTGTGAACTCTTCTATGGTGTTGCCTGTTCCGTCTTCAACTTTTAGTATCGCTACTGGTTCGTTGCGTACTCCTTCGTTTGCAAACACACCATAAGCGCTTGTCATGTTTAACAGTGAGACCTCACCTCCTCCTAGTACAAGTGTGAGTCCGTATCTGTTTATGTCGCCTAGACCTTTGATGCCCATGTCCTTGGCAGTACGTAGTGAGTCACGAAGTCCTGACAAGTACAGAGCCTTCACAGCAGGGATGTTCACAGACTGCGCAAGTGCGTCGCGGAATGTCATCGGCCCACTGAAGACTCCGTCGTAGTTTACTGGTGAGTAGCACTCTTCCTTACCTTCATCATCGTCAACATCTAGATCTTCTGGTTCACAGGTTGTCTGGAACTGTGTCTTTAGGTTAAACACCGTTGTATCTGGTGTGTAGCCTTTGTTAAACGCTGTCGCGTATACGAACGGCTTAAAAGCAGAACCAGGTTGGCGGTTAGGGTTTATAGCTACGTTGAAGTTGCCGTCTATCTCTTCGTCAAAGTAGTCGCGAGAGCCTACCATCACAAGTATCTGACCTGTCTTGGGGTCTATGGCTGTGAGCCCTGCGTTTGAGGCGTTGAACTTTTCGGTGTTTTCAAGTGCGAAGCGGTTTATGATCTCTTCGGCTTTTTGTTGGAGGTCAAAGTTAAGAGTCGTTGTGACCTTGAAGCCCTTTTCTTCCACTGCGCGCCTGCCGTATTTGTTCTCTAGGTAGTCTATTACATAAAACACAAAGTGTGGCGCATTGATACCTGTGTCGCGTTGCGGAGAAAAGTCTACAATCTCTTCTTTTGCTTCGTCGTATTCTGCGTCTGTCACAAAACCGTTGTGAAGCATCCTGTCTAAGACCAAATCCTTTCTTTCGTCGAGCGCTTCTTTGTTGTTGCCATAAGGAGAATAGTAAGTAGGCGCTTGTGGGAGAGCTGCTAGATATGCAGACTCTGCAAGTGTAAGGTCTGACGCGTCTTTACCAAAGAACATGTTGCTTGCTTCTGCTATGCCGTAGATATTGCCACCATAGGGGGATTCGTTAAGGTAGAGCTCTAGGATCTCTTCTTTTGTTTTTTCTTTTTCAAGTTTGAGTGCTAGTATCCATTCTTTGAGCTTTCGGGAAATCTTTTTTTCAGAAGTAAGGATAGAGTTCTTTACTACTTGCTGTGTGATAGTAGAACCACCTTGGCCAGAGTAGCCTTCGCGAAGCCCTAGGTTTACAAGCACTGCACGGAGGATTGCTTTTGGTTTGATACCGCTGTGCTCGTAGAATTCGTCGTCTTCTATTGCGACTGCTGCGTTCTTAACATTACGTGAAACTTCAGAAAGAGAGATTACGGTTCTTTGTATGTTCTCGTGCACATCATAGAGAAGGACTTCGCCTGTGCGGTCGTAGATCTTGGTAGACTGTCTGACTTTGCGCTTCTCAAAGGAGTCAAGCTCTGGTATAGAAAGGGACGACACCCATATGAAGATAATTCCAGCACCAAAAAACCCAGCTATGATAATAAGCTTAACTATCGTCCTAAATAGATTGTGTGTTTTACTTCGTTTTCCCCCTGACATATTATGTATTTCATAATAGCACAATAGCTGTGTTATTATTAGCATATGTTTTGGGAAACAGAAAAAGACAAAATAATTACAGATAATGAGAAAATAGATGATTTACTGACTCATAATGTTGAAGAAATCATTGGAAAAGATGATTTAAAGAAAAAATTACTGTCTGGCGAGAAACTTCGTATAAAATTCGGCGTTGATATAACACGACCAGATCTTCACATTGGACATGCTGTGGCTTTAAGAAAACTAAAAGAGTTTCAAGATCTTGGGCATACTGTAATATTTCTTATTGGAGATGCAACAACAAAAATTGGCGATCCAACAGGTAAAGACAAAACACGCCCACTTATTGAAGAAGATGAAATTAAAGAAAACGCTAAGACATATGTAGATCAGGTTGGGAAAATCTTAGACATACACAAAACAGAAATTAAATACAATTCAGAATGGTTTGACAAAATGTCCATGCTTGATTTTATGGAGCTTTTTACAATGGTTACATATTCACAAATAATCAACAGAGAAGCCTTTCAGAAAAGAATTGGTGAAGGTAAGGAGATTTCTGTACATGAACTAATGTATCCTATTATGCAGGGGTATGATTCAGTTGTTCTAAAAGCAGATGTAGCTGTACATGCCGACCAACTATTCAATGAACATTTTGGCAGAATGTATCAGGAGAAATTTAAGCAAGAACCTCAAGCTATAATGACATTACCAATGCTTGTTGGGACTGACGGTAAGAACAAAATGTCAAAATCTTTGGATAACTACATTGGTGTTACAGATGAACCAAACGATATGTTTGGAAAAGTCATGTCAATTCCAGACGATGTGATTATTGATTACTTTAAACTTACTACAGATGTTCCAACAGAAGAGATTGAAAGCATAAAAACAGAACTTGAGAGTGGCGCAAACCCGAGAGATATAAAAGCAAGACTTGCAAAAGAGATTGTGACTATTTACCATGGGGAAGATAAAGCAAAATCTGCAGAAGAAAATTTTACTAAAACATTTAGCGGTGGCGGAGTGTCAGATGATGCAGATGAAGTAAGCATAGAGAAGAACACAACTCTCGCTGAAGCTGTGCTAAAGATTGAAGGCTTAGTAAAATCCAAATCAGATCTTCGTAGGCTTGTGGAAAGTGGGGCGGTGGCAAACATGGAAGGGGAGAAGATAACAGACGTTAATCTTGAAATACAAAACGACACAACTCTCAAGATAGGTAAACGCAGATTCCTAAAAATAAAAGTTAAATAAAAAAAGCGCACTAAACATCAGTGCGCTTTTTGCTTAAAGAAATTTTCATTAAGCCATTTCTTAAATTCTTCAAACTTTTTTGCTAATTCGTCGCTCATGTAAATTACCCTGTCATGTCCGTCTTCTCTAGCGAATCTAGGAAACATAAAAGGATATACAAGTTCATCCCAATCCAAACCACTTTCTTCAGAAAAAAGTCTTCGTAGCTCGCGTTCTTTTATGACGAATTGTGTATAAATGTCTTTCTCAATATTTAGATGGTTTAGCATATAAAATTTAGAAATATCCTCTACAGTTTCTCGTAAATCTCCAGCTGTGTATTTTTCCATTTTATTTACCCCTTTCTTTTTAAGTTACTGTAATTTCTAGAAATATTATAGGACAAAAACACTAAATTGTAAATATAATACATTGCAATTTTTAACTTATCCACACTTTACCCTTTAAACAAGCGCCGAAAATGATATATTTATTTTATACAGTTTAACTAAATATTATGGATGTAGAGAAGGAATTAAAAAAAATAGGCCTAAAAAAACCTGAAATAGCGGTGTATCTTTATTTGTTAGAGAACGGCCTTTCAAGCCCTACGAGCATAGCCAAAGGCACCAAAATACTCCGCGCTAACACTTATAACGTAATACAAAGTTTAGAAGAGAGAGGGTTGGTAGAAAAGCAACTCAAAGGTAAACGCAACCTACACTTTGCCAAAGATCCTTCTTCTTTGATCCTAAACCTTGAAGAAAAAAAGGAAGCGGTTACAAGGATGCTGCCAGATCTGCGAGCACTTTACAAAGCAGAGAAGAACAAACCGACTGTTAAGTTCTATTATGGTATGGAAGAGGTGAAAGAAGTGTTCTCTCGCATCGATGGAGCGAAAGAGCTTTTGTATGTTGTTTCCACTAACGAACTTTTTGAAGAGTACCCAGATTTTTTTAAGAAGTTTAGAAAGCAGGTTGCAAGCAAAGGTATAATGGTGCGAGATATTCTGACACAAGAGGCTGGAGTAAGTGTTTCCAAAAAAACTAAAGAAGTTATGAAGGGGTATTATGACTTTCGTCTTTTTGAACAGAAGTATGAAGACCTACCGACGACGATTCGCATATGGGGGGACAACATAGCACTTGTAACATTTGAAGATTCTGCTTTTTGTACACTTGTAACCAACAAATCTTTAGCAAAAACATTTAAAGTGATGTTTGAGACAATGTGGGAGAGTGGAAGAGTTGTCGAATAAAAAAACCGCCAACTTTATGTCGGCGGTTTTTTTATTTATTCTTCATCTTCGTCACTCATTTCGTCTTCATCAGCTGAGGACTCTTCGTCGCCCATACCATCGTCATCCATATTGAGAGTCTCGTCTAATTCACTGTCGTGAATCATTGTATCTTCGTCCATATTTGTTTTTATATAATTTAGTTTTTAAACGACCCAGCTCATAGGAATTACATTATTTGAGCCTAGCAATATATTTTTATCAAATCTAATATTTTTTGCAAGAGTTTAGTAAACCTTCTGTGGATAAGGTAAGTACTACAGTTAACTGTAGTACTTACTGGTCTAGTTAAATAGACCGGTTTGGAGATATTACAGGTTTCTTTCTGACGCAAAGCAGGTTAGACCTACCGCTATAGCATCATATTCGTCGTCGTATTTTATCTGCTTTTCTATTTTTATAAGATTCTTTAGCATTGTTATGACTTGTGTCTTGTCGCCGTGGCCGTCGCCTGCTACTGCTACCTTGATCTGAAGTGGTGTGTATTCAAAGACTTTAAGTTTGTTCTTAAGTGCAATGTAGATAAGTGCTCCGCGCACTTCAGACACGTTGGTCGCAGTCTTTTGGTTAGTATTAAAAAATAGCTTCTCTATAGCTAGAGCTTCTGGCTTATACTCTTCTATAACCCTCTCTACCTCTTGCCCGATAAGCTCTAAGCGCTCTATGAAAGAAAACTCTTTTGATGTTTTAAAACAGTCAGAGTATACAAGCTTTTCTTTGTCAGCCTTCTCTAAAACAGCAATCCCAACTCGCTCATACCCTGGATCTATAGATAATATTTTCATATTTATACATTTGTATATACTCCCTGCACGTCGTCGTGGTCTTCAAGCTCTTCTATGAGACCTTCTAGCTTTTCAAGATCCTCTGGTGAGACCTCGTGTGGAGTTTTGGCTTGCCACTCTCCGTCCACTTTATCAAATGCCCATGTGGCAGAGTGTTGTGCTGCAAGTGCCAAACCTCTTTTGGTAAGGATGTGTTTGATCTCAGGCGAGGTGCGGTTGTTGTTGTCAGTTAAAGCTTCTATTATCACAGCAGAGCCACCTGGGCCATAAGTTTCAAATATAACGTGTTGCATCTCGGCACCCTCTCCTGCTTTACCTTTCGCTACTGCACGTTCAATATTGCTCGACGGCATATTCTCCGCTTTTGCTTTGTCTATTGCAGAACGAAGGCCAGGGGAGTCAACATTGCCACCGGCTTTTTTAGATTCTACTTGGATAAGTTTTACAAACTTTGAAAACACTTTGCTTTTCTTTGCATCTGTAAGTGCTTTTTTGTGTTTTATTTTTGACCATTTGTTATGTCCTGCCATATTATAATAATTTTTCTTGAAAACCTTCTGGTAAACTATGCCCCAAATGTTTATACGCCGCTTCTGTCGCAACCCTTCCACGTGGAGTTCTTTGCAAAAGCCCGAGCTGTATGAGGTATGGCTCGTGCACTTCCTCAATAGTCGCTTGCTCTTCTGAAGTTGCAGCAGCTAAAGTGGAAAGCCCTACAGGACCTCCTTTGAATTTCTCTATAATAGTCTCCAATATCTTTCTGTCAGAAGAGTTGAGCCCTAGTTCGTCTATCTCTAAGAGCTCTAGTGCTTTGTCTACCATGTTTTGCGAGAGCCTTTCTTTGTTTACTTGTGCAAAATCGCGACAACGCTTAAGTAAATAGTTAGCAACTCTAGGTGTAAACCTACTTCTCTTTGATATTTCATTTGCTGCAACTTCGTCTACATCAACTGCTAGTATTTTTGCAGAGCGTTTAAGTATTTCTTCTATTTCTTCTTGCTCGTAGAACTTTAAGCGGAATGTTCCACCTGAAAAACGTGACCTTAGTGGGGAAGAGAGAAGCGCTATGCGTGTAGTTGCAGCGATGAGTGTAAAGGGAGGAAGTTCAAGCTGTATGGTCCGCGCCGAAGGGCCTTTGCCTATAATGATGTCCATCACACCTGACTCCATAGCGGGGTAGAGCACCTCTTCGATGGTTTTGTTGAGTCTGTGTACCTCGTCTATAAAGAGAATGTCACCGTCGTTTAGGTTGGTGAGGATTGCAGCAAGATCTCCCACCTTTTCTATCGCAGGGCCTGAAGTAACACGTACTTGAGCGCCGAGTTCTTTGGATATCAGGTGGGCAAGAGTGGTTTTGCCAAGTCCAGGTGGACCATAGAAAAGAATATGCTCTGGTGGATGAGAGCGCTCTTTAGCTGCGGTAAGGAGTATTCTAAGGTTTTCTTTGATATTTGCCTGCCCTACGTATTCGTCCCAGTGTTTTGGGCGTAGTGTTGTGTCGAGCGATGCTTTAAGACTACTGTTCTCCTCTTTTTTCTTTTTGTCGTTAGGGGTTGACATAAGTTATTTTGTATGCTAGTATTCATGTAACATTGAAAGTATAAATATCGAGAGCATAAATCTCTAAGCAAACCGACGCCCTCCGCGAGGACGCTTTGGTCCCATCTTCGGATGGACTTGCTCGAGCACTCCTTAGTGGAGAAGCTCACTTTTAGTTTCACTATTAAAAGATTGCTTAGAGATTCATGATTTCGATATATTGCGCGCGCCCTAAAGGGCGCGCGCTTTTGCTTTAAAGAACTTCACTCAGGTCAACCACTCTTGCCAGCTCATCAAGCGACGTAACTCCCTTTAAGACTTTCAGTATTCCGTCCTGTTGCATGTTTAGTATTCCCTGACTTACCGCTACTTCGGCTATCTCTCTCTCACTCGCACTTGCTTTTATAAGAGCTTCCACTTCCTTGTCCATTATCACTGCTTCAAATACACCGATTCTTCCTTTGTATCCTGTATTGTTGCATTTGTCGCATCCTCCTGCCTCCCAGATCGTCGAAACGTTTTCTGGGATGTTTTCTTTATCAACTATTTTTTCAAGAACTTGGTTTATTTGGCTCTTTTGGGTGTCGCTTGTCTCAACTTGCTTTTTGCATGACTCGCAGAGTTTTCTTACAAGTCGTTGGGCAAGTACGATGTTCACAGCAGAACTTATAACTTTAGGATTCACACCAAGATCAATAAGACGTGGGAACGAACCAGCGGCGTTGTTAGTGTGGAGTGTTGAGAACACCAAGTGTCCGGTGAGTGCAGCGTTTATAGCAGTACCAGCTACGTCTTCGTCTCGGATCTCTCCCACCATTATGATATCTGGGTCTTGGCGGAGTGTTGAGCGAAGACCGTTTCCAAATGTATAATTCTTTTTATCAACTTGAGTTTGTACTATTCCTTCCAAGTGGTATTCGATAGGGTCTTCTATGGTTATTATTTTTTTCTCTGGTGTCTGCGTCTTTTTTAAGAATGCATATAGTGTTGTCGTCTTACCTGAACCTGTAGGACCGGTTGTTAAGATCATACCGTTTGGTTTACCGATTTCTTTTTGGAGTGCGTCAAAAAGTTTGTTTTCTATTCCTAAGTCTTCCATTGATAAAGCAATAGTTTGTGGGTTTAAGATACGCATAACCACAGACTCACCGTATGCGTCTGGAAGCATAGAAGTTCTGATCTCTATGTCTTCTTCGTCGATTCGTATACTAAACCTTCCGTCTTGCGCTTTGTTTTTGAGGTTTATCTTAAGTCCGGATATTAGCTTAATCCTTGATAGAAGTAGAGCATATGTCTCTTTGTCTATGTTTGTGATATTTACAAGTACACCATCAAGACGGTATCTCATACGCACTGTGTCTTCTTCAGGTTCAATGTGTACATCAGAAGCTTCAAGCGATATACCTCCTGCAAGCATAATCTCAAGCATTCTTGATATCCTGTAAGCCTTTTTCATTTGTAGGGTTTCATCAACTAGCTTTTTGACATCCTCCACGCTTTTTAATGTATTTAAAATGTTTTTTATCTCTTCTCCTGATATGTCTAGCATTCCAGCTTTGGTTTTAACTGCAAACGAAATATCAGAGTATCTTTTGATAGCGCGCTCAATACTGTTTGAAGACACCATAAAGAGTGTCGGTACAAAACCGCGTTCTTCTAGTTCTTTTATAGCTTCTTTTGCTTTTGCATCGTTAGGAGAGCGTACGGCAATAGAGATTTTTTTGCCGACTTTGTTAAAGATAGCCATCTCGGCTTCTTTGGAGGTTGCTTCTGTGACGAGCTGAAGGGCGTCCGTGTTTATTGGGACACTAGAAAGGTCAATATACTGCAAACCGTATTTGTTGGATAGAATATTTGCTAATTCCTCCTCCTCCTTTTTGTGGAGTTCAGCAATCTTCTTATCTACTTTTGTTTCATCAAAAGTGACCATATAGTTAGTATTTCCATACTAGCGTTTTTTATGCAAAGTGACAATATTTGTTTTACACAAAAACCGTGTGGTAATAAAATAAAAAAATATTGCCCAATCAGCGGTTAAACTGATTGGGCAATGAGAATGTGGTGCTAAACCTTATTTAAGAAAGTACTACTGGTATCTTGTCAGGCTTGTGTCTGCAAAGAGTTAATAAAAAACGGATCGTTCGGTACTACGCCAGGGTTTCCTGCTACAATTGGTTTTGTATAGTGGCGGCCCTCCTTCTTCGTAATCTCCAGATAAGCGATCTGCGCATTTTCATTAATCTTGGCCTGTGTACTCGTATCAAATGTGGCCGGTAGTGTTTCTACTACTGCTGCATACTGAACATCATACGGGTCTTTATGCATTACAAATCTCAGATTTTCTAGTGGAATATCGGCAGCTGCTAGTTCTTTCTGTTTTTCGCCTTCCACTAATGACTGTTTTTCTATCCACGATTTTTCTGGTGTCAAACCTGTAATTACCTCACCGGGTAATAACTTTGACATTTCCTTGTGTACTGTAGCAATACCATCTGTATCCTTAGCGAAAGCTGTGTCTGTCGGCGACAGGCCAATGGAAATCGTAAATACGAACAGAGGTATAATGAAGTAATAGAGCTTTTTCTTCATAGCAAATCCTCCAAAATAATTGTTTAAAAGAGCACCACCTCTCTATATTTAACAATACTGGTTTTTGGTAGGAAATCAAGTGTTTTAGCTGTGTGTGTGGATAGGCAAAAAGCTTGACAAATAAGGCGTATATGCTACAATGTGGGTGAGTAGAGAGTTATTTTTAGTTTAATAAATTTATTCGGTCAGGAGCCGAGAGAGGAGGATGTCATGAAAAAATTTATGACTATATTAGTACTTCTGGGACTTCTGATCGGAGTGATCGGAAGGGAATGTTTTGCATACGGTCCGTTTTATTGTCCGGTTTGTTCTACTGATTATTCGGTGGCAGGTGAACATGGTGGCACTAAGTGTAGTAGAAGTAGTACAAAAAGTATAAGTACAAAAGCTACTAGATATTATTGCAAGCCATGTAATGTGCTTTACGACACGCCAGGCGAACATGGAGGCAGGAAGTGTGAGAGGAAGGTTGTAAAAACTTCTGTAGATAGTAGAAGACTTCCGTCTGAAGTTCCGCCTAAGACTGCTACTACAACTGCAACTTTACGAAGTGTTTGTGGTAATTGTAGACATCCTGCTAACGACTGTCGTTGTAGAAGAAATGGATTTTCGTTTTTTGATGTAAGAACATTGGTCAATATACAAAGAGCACCTTATTGGCCTTCACGAAGAAGGATGATTTACTTCAACAATGTTTATAGCGGAAGACAGATTCGTTATCTGGGCAGTAATTGGGGTTGGGGCAGAACAAGATGACAAGGGAAAGAGGTTTTATTACTCTTTCCCTTTATTTGTGTCTAAAAAATGATAAAGTTAGATTTATGATATCCAAAAGCCTAAAAGAAACACAAAATCTTGCCAAAGAGTTTGTAGAAAATATTAAATCTAATCAAGACTCGGCTTTCATTGTCGCAATGCACGGCGATTTGGGCTCTGGCAAGACCACTTTTGTAAAAGCAATAGCCAAAGAGCTTGGTATAGAGAACACTGTCACAAGCCCTACTTTTGTTATAGAAAAGATTTACAAATTAGAGAACCAAGTATATGAGAATCTAATCCATATAGACGCATATCGGCTAAAAAGCGGGGAAGAGCTAAAGACTTTAGGCTGGAAAGAGGTATCTCAAAACCCTAAAAATATAATATTCATAGAATGGCCGAGCAATGTGAAAGACATAATACCTGAAGATACACAGGAGATGAGCTTCAAATTTATAGACGAAAACACAAGGGAAATAGAGGTCAAATAAGCACTTGACAAACACATACAAATATGCTAGTATATAGATATAACATATGGATGTTATTTTGTACTTTAAATTATATCTTTTTAATTTTCATCTCTTGAAAGGAGACCGAAAATGAAAACCAGAAATCTTTTGTTTGTTGCAATGTTGTTTGTAGTAATTACCTCTTTCTCTGTCAATTCGTTTGCAGCAGAGGAAAAAGGCGGTTCACTGATAGCAGAGGTCTTAAATGGAAAACCTTTAGGTGAATGTAGCAAGCCAGAATTAATTAAAAGATACACAGTTCTGATTTCCGCCTTTCATCTGGAGCAGGGTAAAAATATATCAAGTAAGCTTGAGTTGATGATAGAAAAAATCAACAACAAGGAGTTGAGGGGACAGGTTACTCCAGAGATGGCAAGTGAATTGAGAATAACTGTGATGGAGTCTTTTCTTGTATCTCAAGCCGATGTATTACAGTCAGAAGAAAATCTTAAGATTTTGATTGCTGCTGTAAAGAAGGATTAGATTGAATAATTGCCAAAAGTAGAATAAATTGGTTTTTAGAAGGCTGAACATACATTTTGTATCGTATGTTCAGCCTTTTTTGCTGTCAGATTTAAT
>CAZNQQ010000010.1:20914-24727 GCA_964575575.1 uncultured Candidatus Saccharibacteria bacterium
GGCTGAACATACATTTTGTATCGTATGTTCAGCCTTTTTTGCTGTCAGATTTAATGTCAGAATTTATGGTAAAATTGGCATATGGCTAAAGAAGAGAAAAAGAGGCTGGTACTGCTTGATGCACATGCGATATTGCACCGCGCGTATCATGCATTGCCTGATTTTACGTCTGATAAGGGTGAACCCACTGGTGCACTCTACGGTGTCTCGGCAATGCTTTTGAAAATCATTGACGACTTAAGCCCTGACTACTTGGTGGCGTGTTATGATCTGCCAGAGCCGACATATAGACACGAAGTGTACGAAGATTATAAAGCAGGGCGTGGGGAAACAGACGACGACCTGATCTCACAGATCAATCGCTCCCGAGATATTTTTGAAGCTTATAATATTCCAATTTATGAAAAGGCTGGCTTTGAGGCGGATGACATACTTGGTACTATTGCAGACAAAGTAAAAAAAAGAAAACAGAAAGATATAGAAGTAGTAATAGCCTCCGGTGACATGGATACACTCCAGTTGGTAGATGACAAAAAAGTCCAAGTATATACACAGAAGAAGGGAATAAAAGAAGTGGTGCTTTATGATGAAAAAGGGGTTGAAGAAAGGTTTGGTTTCGGCCCCAAACTCCTTACAGACTACAAAGGTCTTCGTGGTGATCCGTCCGACAATATCCCAGGGATCCAAGGCATAGGCGAGAAGACAGCGACTATTTTAATACAAAAGTTTGGCACTATTGAGGATATGTACAAAGTGCTAAAAAAAGATAAAGAAAAGTTCGAAAAAGCAGGCATAAAGCCACGTATTGTAGGGCTTTTAGAGGACAATAAAGAGGAGGCGGAGTTCTCCAAAATGCTTGCAACTATACGCCTTGATGTACCTATAGACTTTAAAATCCCAGAACACAAATGGAAAGAAGCTCTTGATATGGAGAAGATATTGGAGCTATATCAGGAGCTTGGTTTTAGAACTTTGTCGCAAAGAGTCAGGGAAGCTTTTGGTGTTGCTCCCGATGATAAAGAGGACGAATCAGAGCCAGAGATAGACTTGTCCGCTGAAGCTCCAGCGGAGGCGGATGTTAAGAAAGTCGGCATAGCACTTTGGTTGCTTCATTCTGACACTACAAACCCGAGACTTGAAGATATTTTGCAGTTTGCAAACACGGACTCATTTGAGGAAGCACAAAAATATATTTATGCAGAGATTAGAAAACAAAAACTTGAAAAAGTTTTGAACGATATTGAACTCCCACTCATACCTATTGTAGACAAAATGAAAGAAAAAGGAGTTTTGATCGATGTTAAGTACTTAAAAAAACTCTCAAAAGATTATCATAAAAATTTGTCTGTCATTGAAAAGAAAATTTACAAACATGCAGGAGATGAGTTTAACATAAACTCACCCAAACAGTTAGGAGAAGTGCTTTTTGACAAACTAGAGCTTTCTCCAAAGAATCAGAAGAAGACAAGTACAGGTGCACGCTCTACTCGTGAATCAGAACTTCAAAAGATGAAAGATTTACATCCCATAATCAAAGAGATCTTCGCATACAGAGAATTACAAAAACTTCTTTCTACTTATATAGACAATATCCCTGAACTTTTAGACAAAGATGACCGTCTTCATGCGACATTTCTACAAGCAGGTACTACAACAGGTAGGATGGCGTCTCAGAATCCTAATTTGCAAAACATCCCTATACGCACACAACTCGGTAGAAATATTCGCAATGCATTTATAGCAACAAAGGGTTATAAACTTGTAGCACTTGATTATTCACAAATAGAACTTCGTGTTGCAGCTTTCTTGTCTGCAGATGAAAAGTTAATAGAGAATTTTAAAACAGGTGGCGACATACATGCAAAGGTTGCGTCAGAAGTTTTTGATGTGCCGATAGATATGGTGGACGCTGAGATGCGTCGGGAAGCAAAGGTTATAAACTTTGGTATCCAATACGGCATGGGAGTAAATGCGCTTAAAGACAACTTGGGGACTACGCGAGCAGAGGCGCAAAAATACTTAAATGAGTACTTCAAAGTCTTCTCAGGATTGGCGCATTATATGCACGAAATCAAGCTTGATGCTGCAAGGAACGGCTATACAGAGACGTACTTTGGCCGAAAACGGCATTTTGAGGGCATTAATTCTAACATTCCATATATTAGAGCTATGGCAGAGCGGATGGCGATAAACGCGCCTATTCAGGGCACGCAGTCAGATATCATAAAGATAGCAATGGCAAGAATTGATGGTTATCTTGAGGAAAATAATCTAGCAAAAGAAGCCCCGCTTCTTTTGCAGGTGCATGACGAACTTGTATATGAGATTAAAGAAAGTAAGGTAAAAGAAATCGCTGAGGAGATAAAAAAAATAATGGAAGAAGTTTTGAACCCCAAAGACATTTACGGTATAGAACTATTAGTAGATGTATCAGTGGGGGACAACTGGGGGGAGATGAAAAAAATATGATTTATTTATTATACGGAACAGATGTTATAAAGTCGCGCAAGAAGCTTCACACACTTCTAGATAGTATGTTTACCAAAAAACCAGACGCGGCATTTGTGCGTATAGAAGCAGGTGAGTTTGACGAAAGCAGAATCGATGAATTTATTGGTAGCCAAGGACTTTTTACAAACAAATACATAATAGTGTTTGATAATTTATTTGCTGACAAAAATACAAAAAATATACTACTTAAAAATCTGAAAGAAATATCAAAATCAGAAAACATTTTTATCTTCTTAGAAGAAAAACTCAACAAAACTGAGCTTAGTAAGTTTGAAAAGTATGCAGAAAAGATTCAAGAGTTTAAAACAGTTTCAAAAGAAGTTAAAAAGTTTGATATATTTTCTTTAGCTAATGCATTAGGAAAGAGAGACAAGAAAAACCTGTGGGTGCTCTACCAGAAAGCCAAAATGCAAAATATAGCAGACGAGCAGATACATGGAATATTGTTTTGGAAAGTGAAAAGTTTGATTCTCTCTTCTGGATCAAGATATTATTCGACAGAAGAACTTAAAAAACTTTCCAACACACTTGTGTCTTTGTATCATGATACACGCAGAGGTATTCATGAGTTAGACAATGCGATGGAAAGATTTATTTTGGGGATTTAACGCTGTCCTCTTTTAATAGACTTTGCTCGAACCTATTTCGAGAATAAGACCGATTAACTCACGCTCCGCGTGCGGGGTATCTCCAACGTTAATCTTACGCCCCGAGTCCGTGGTAACATTATCGCCCCAACGCCTCCACTTCGTTCCGCCGTAACCAAAACAAAAAAATTTCTTTACTTATTTCGTCGTTTTCTGCCCCCGTTTTTGTTTTTTTAAAAAGGAAAAGATTTTTTGTTTTGGTTCTCTGTTCGTACCTCACAGAGTTGGTGCTCACTACGAAATGAAGTCGTCTTGATGAGTATATTCAGTATAGTGGTAATTACTGGTTTTTTCAACGTACCCTCGGTATTCACCTCGGGCATTACCGCTAGGGCTACTCGCGCCTTGATACTAGGTGTGTGCGGTTTCGCCTAACGGCGAACGCACACCTCTTTATGGGGAGAGGAAGGAATCCTCTCCCCAACTTCGTGACTCCTCCTCGCAGTTGTGATGTTACGTACTCAGTACCGTTCGGATTTCTTCTTTTACTAATATTCGCAGTTCGCTTTAATGTGCCTACGGAGTCCGTCACTTGCCAACCCCTCACCTCGTTTTCAATACAGATTATGTGGTATTTATATATTTTGTGGCTTGTATTATGTCGGCACTCATCTTTATCATTAACGCCCTAGCGGTAATGCCCTCGGACGACGAC
>CAZNQQ010000011.1:0-22928 GCA_964575575.1 uncultured Candidatus Saccharibacteria bacterium
CTTTTTATCCAGTGCTGGAGCGACTTCAGACACAACACCTTCAAACTTATCTTCTATAATAGCTTTGGCACCTGTGTTTATGTTTCTTTTGTCGTCCTCTGTTATAAATGCTGTCACTTCAAGAGCGTCGCTGTTTGAGACAATAACTGCAGACTCAAAAAGCGATACGAAGTCCCCCTTTTCTATATTGATATCATTTATAGTTCCAGATATTGGTGACCTTAAGATTGTTTTCTCAAGTCCTACTTGTGCTTGTCTGAGTGTAGCTTCTGCTACAAGTATATCTTCTTCTCTGCCTCCTGCAGAACCTTCTTCTTGTTGTTTCTTTGCTATGTCGTAGTTTGCGATCTTATTATTTAAATTATCTTTTGCAGTAGAAATATCAGAAACTGATGTATCTATATTTGTTCTAGATGTAAGTACTGCAGTCTTCCATGTATCTATAGTGGTTTGACTTAAATCCTCATTAGAAGTTAGTGAGTTCACAGCAAGTGCAACATCATCAAGAAAACTTTTCATTTTAGCTAAATTACTTTCTGCATCTTCAAGAAGATTAAACAAATCACTATCAGTGGTTACGTTGTTTAATATATTACTCCATTCTTGCAATGTACTCTCAAGCACAAAACGTCCAGATTCAATGTCTATTTCAAGCTGAGAGTCTGTTGTAGTAAAAGAGAGCTGTGGATTGTTTCCTTCTGGATTACTTATAAATTGATCTATTTTGTTTCGCACTACATCGTCCACTGTTGCAAATTCGCTCTTTAATGTATTTATAGTTGCTTGTTTCGCTTCTTCCAAAAGATCATCAGCTTGCTGGAGTTTTAATTCAAGTATTGATATTTGTTCTGATCGTGAACCTTGGTGAGTTTTTGCTAGTGCTGCTTCTGCAGAAAGCACAGATGCACGTTGTGAAGAATTTTCTATTTCAGCAATTATTTTTCCGGCTTGTACTGATTCTCCTACTTCAGCATAAACACCTATTATTTCTCCAGATACTTCTGTTTTGATAGTTACTTCGTTTTCAGATGTTACTTCTCCTATGAGAGGTAGCGGTGCACTTTGCTCTTGTAAGTCTTGTATAGAGATTAAACTTACTTCTTTTAAGGCCTCAAAGACGATATTGTCGCTATCTTTATTATTGCGAGATAACAGCGCAAAGCCTGTGATTGCTCCTATAACTACTACGATTATTAGGATTATAAGTATTTTCTTTAACATAATCTGGGAGTATACCACACTTTAGCCAATAAGTAAACGTTTATGTCAAGCGAAGTAAAAGAGTCCATGGAAGGACTCTTTTTCTTTTTAAATTCTATATTTTTATATAACACCTACTAATACGTCGCGTTTCGCATATATCTCAAATTATTTTGATAGTTATCGATTTCAAGAGGATGTTTTTCTTTTTCTTCCTCTTTTTCGACCTTTACAACGTCTGTATCCGGAACTTCTCCTTTGTTTGAATCGCTAACAGAACTAGTTTTTTCCTCCATAATATATGCCCCCTATATAAAATAATATCTGACTATATTTCTATCGTTATTATAATCCCGCTATTTATATTAGTAAAATACAAAACTGTTGATAACTAAATTATACAAAAAATACAAAAGTTATAAATAGCCCAAAGAACACAACAGCAAGGATGGTGTTAAGAAGCATTCCAGATATAGTGCCAACTATTGAGCCGGTTGCAGCTTTTAATGCCTTTGTTTTGTCTCTACCTAATACATATTCTCCAACAAGCACACCTATAAATAATCCTAAAAACCCACCAAATGGTGGTAAAAGTACGAACCCCAAGATTAATCCGAAAAATCCAAAAACCACACCCTTTCTTGATGCGCCACTGTATTTAGCCCCTATTACTCCTGCAAAGTAGTCTATAAGTATAGAAGCGATAAGTATTCCACCAAATATCCAAAGATTATTTATAGTAAGCATTTCAAATCCATCAATAAAACCAAAAAGAAGCGCCAAGAAAAACATATACGGCAATGCCGGCGCCATAGGTACAAGCGTCATAAACATCCCTGGGAATATAAGTAGTGAGAATAGTATTGGTAAAAGCATATTATTCTACTTTACACTCACCTTCTGTGTAAGTATCAACAAGTGAATTTTTACACGCAAAGCATGAATTAGAGAAAGTTTCTTTTACAGGAGGGCAAGGTTCTGTGATACATTGTACATCGATCTCTGCACAAACTGGTTTGAATATTTCAATACATGCGTCTACATCTCTCTGTTCTGGTTCACAGTAAAAAGTTTGTATATTTTTACTAACTACTGTTGTGTCTTTTTTTACGTCTTTAACATCAAAAGGTTTCGGGAGAGATTCAGCTCCCTTAAACAAGACCACAGCTAAAAGCCCTAGTATTATTATAAATATAATAAGTATCGTGTTTTTCATATCTTACAAGTCTATCACTATATCTGATTTTTGAACAATCCAACTATTCCGATGAATATGAATAATATCGCAATAGCATTTAGAGCCATGCTCCAATTCTCACTTAGATTTTCAAAAAATATATTGTGTGCAAAGCCTATTGCCACTCCTAATATCGCAATATGAATACTACTCATGATATTTTTATTATAATAAATTTTTTGTTCGCAATGCAATCTCTTTTAGTTCATTTATCTTGATAACTTTTACATCACTGATTTGTAGTCCATCCAAGATCATCTCTCGCACAAAATCAGACCGCTCGCTTATAGTCCCTGAAAACACAAGTAAATCTAAACCACCTAACACTGCTGTGTATGCACCAATATATTTTTTGACATTATATACAAATGTATCAAGTGCAAGCTTTGCACCTTCGTCACCACCGTCTTTCAGTTCAAGGAGTTCTTTTACATGTCCTGTTTTACCACTTAGGCCTAAGAGTCCGCACTTGGTATTTAGATATTCATTAAGTTCGTCTGGGTTCATATTCTTTTCTTTTGCAAGTTGTATGAGAGCGCCTGCACCTATATTGCCTACACGTGTAGACATAGGTAGTCCTTCAAGAGGTGTCATGCCCATAGATGTATCAAAACTTTTACTGTCTTTGATCGCAGTTACACTTGCCCCACCTCCCAAATGCGCAACTATTACCTTTTCTGGGATACTGCCATCCTCTTTTTGTATTTCTCTTAAGACAGACTCCATCGCAATACCATGATATCCAAACCTGTAAATATCTAGAGCTTTAGCATCTTCTTGTGGGATATTGTATACACTAGAGTGTTCGGGCATATTAGAATGAAAAGCACTGTCTGACACTCCGACCATAGGTATACTTGGTAATAGTTGTTTTAACTTTTCTATTTCTTTTATTAGAGGAGTCAGATGAAGTGGCGCTTTCTCTTTTGCTTTTTCCAAATTCTCTAAATACTCTTCGTCTATTATTCTGTCTTCCTTAAAGTAGCTTCCGGATGCTACAACCCTCAAACCAATACCCGAGACATCTTCTGCGCCAGATTCTTTTATAAAACTCTCACCAGCACTTTCAAAATCAACCGGATCCATTTCATCCTTTTCATAATGCTTTGAAAGCTTTTCTCCGCCAGCTGGCGGATCTCCTTCATAGACAGCGTATCGTTTTGATGCACTCCCTAAATTTACTACTAAATATTTCTTTTCCATTTCCAATTTGTTATTTCAGGCAAGTCTGCCCCATTTTCTTTAATATATACTATGTGTTCGTCCATCTTCGCTTCGTACTTACTTACAAGAGCTCGCCTCTTGTCTTCGTTTATTATACCCTGCTCAGCCGCTCTATTAAACACATCTATAGCTATGTGGTATCTACTAGTTGTATTTCTGATCTGCATATCAAACGGTGTGGTCGTGGAGCCGTTCTCAATATAGCCATGCACATAAAACCTTCTTCTGTGTTTACCATAGTTAAAGAGTGTCTGCTTTAGCGTTTCTGGGTATCCATGGAAGTTAAATATCACCGGCTTATCTTCTGTAAAATAATCGTCAAAGTTATCAAACGGGACTTTGCAATCTACGTCGCCCAAGCCTATAGCAGAGAGCGAGAGTATGTTTACAAAACGCGTTTTGATCTCTGGAGCCTCGTCCTTCACTATGTCTATGCCAGCTAGAGACTCGAGAGTCAGGTAGTCTCCAACTCCAGCGACCACTACGTCTGGATCATCGTCACTTGCAAAATCCCAAACCATAAGCCCTTGTGTGAGTTCTCGTCTTGCTTGCTCTGGAGTAAGCCAATTAAACTTTGCTTTTTTACCTGCGACTATGATGTTCATCTCGTTCTTAGATGCAAGACATTTGTCTATGACCATAAGCGCGCTGTTTGCATCTGGCGGGAAGTAGACATTTACAAAACACCCTTGCTTCTGGAGCATATTGTCTATAAAACCAGGGTTTTGGTGTGAGAAGCCGTTGTGTTCTTGGCGCCAACCAGATGAGGTAAGTATGTAGTTTAAAGATGCGATATCTGCACGCCACTTTGTCTCTCGAGCGATCTTTAAAAACTTAGCATACTGGTCTGCCATACTTGAAACTATCTGCACAAACGCCTCATAAGAAGCAAAGACACAGTGCCTGCCAGTAAGCACGTAGCCTTGCATAAGTCCTTGCAAGGAGTGTTCGCTTAGCATTTCTATTACTCGTCCATCGGCAGACATGTCTTTGTCCCAAGCTTTTTTGGGCCATACGAATGCCCTAGTGGTCTCCTCAAACACATCGAAGAGTTTGTTGGAGTAAGTCTCGTCTGGCGACATAAGTCTGAAATTTCTGTTTTCGCTATTGAGTGCAAACACTTCCTTCAAGTACATACCGATCTTTTTCATACTACTTGGACATTCGTCTCCACACGCGACCGAGTCCTCGGTAAAACTATCAGCCCGTGGAAGCGCAAGCGGAGTGTATGCATCATCTCCACCAAACGTATGGCGGTTCAAGCCCATCTTAAAGTCATTGCTTGGTACGATACTTAACAAATCCTCGTCAAAACCATTTTCGTCAAACAATTCATCAAACTCATACGACTTAAACCAACCCTCAAGCGCACTTAGATCCACCGCTTCTTCTTTAGCGTCTTTAGCTGGTACTTGGTGTGAGAGGGAGTTGTCTTCTATCTTTTCTCCGTGGAGTTCTTTGATACCAGTCCAACCTTTCGGGGTCCGCAGTATAAGCATTGGGAACTTTGGCTTCTTTACCTCTTCGCCACTTCGCGCTCGCTCTTGTATGTCTTGTATCTTTGCATAACACCATTCGAGCTTCTCGGCCATTTCTTCGTATGGGTCGTCGATACTGTCTGTCACATCTACTATAAATGGTTCGTATCCGTAACCAGCAAACAAAGAGTTTAGTTCCCTGTCAGACATCCTACCGAAAATAGTCGGCCCAGATATTTTGTAACCATTCAAGTGCAGTATCGGAAGTACTGCACCATTTGTAGCTGGATCTATAAATTTATTCAAATGCCAAGCTGCAGCAGTTGGGCCAGTCTCTGCTTCGCCGTCGCCAACTAGGCACGCTACTATAAGCTCTGGGTTATCAAGTATTGCACCATATGAAGTAGCAAGAGAATATCCAAGCTCACCGCCCTCCAGTATCACACCTGGTGCTTCTGGATTGCTATGACTTGGGAATCCATACGGCCAACTAAAGTTTTTAGAAATATAACCTATACCTTCTTTAGTATGTGTAGCCTCTGGATAATATTTCTCAAGTGAACCTTCAAGAAAGAGGTTTGCCTGAAGCGCAGGGAAGCCGTGCCCTGGACCGAGTACAAACATCATATCGATGTTGTGCTTTTTTATTAAGAAATTCAAATGCGCATAGACAAAGTTGATCCCAGGGCAAGTACCCCAATGACCCATAAGCCGAGGCTTTATGTCTTCTGGTTTAAGCTTTTCTTTACCTATGTAATTGCCTTGCAGATAAATTTGCGCAGCAGACAAGAAATTTGTCGCTCGTACATATTTTCTTATCGCTTCTATATCTCCGGTTGGTTTCATTGATATATTATAACAAAAACCTAAAGAGTTTTTACTTTCTCTTTCTTAGGTTTTTTCTTTTCCTTTTTTTGTTTGTCTCTTCCTTTTCCCATATAGCTATTTATTATGTCTAAATTATATCACACTCAAAATCATTATTCATAGCGCAAAGCGTCCATCGGACTTTTCTGTGATGCTTTGCGAGCAGGGTAAATACCAAAGACAAGACCTACAACCACAGCAGTGCCAATACCCAAAAATGCAGCATAAAGAGGGAAGCTAACTGAAAGACCAGTTGTGCCAAGGAATTTCGCTATAGCAAATGACGCACCAAAAGAAAGAATTTCTCCAAATATTACACCGAATGCCCCACCAATAGAGGTCAAAAGCACCGCCTCCATCAAGAACTGCATTAATATATTGTCTTTAGTTGCTCCAAGTGCCTTTCTAAGTCCCACTTCTTTTGTTCGTTCAGTAACCGAAACCAACATAACATTCATAATACCAATACCACCTACAATAAGAGCGATGGCAACAACAAAAGATAAGAAGACAGTGAAAGCACTTACTATATTAGTGATCTGACTCACTGCACCTTGTTGTGTCTGTACAGAGAAATCGTCTTTCTCTGGGTCATCAATGTTGTGTAGTTCGCGCAATGTTTGAGTAATCTCAAACATTGCGCGATCCACCAATTCGGGACTTTCTGCTCTTGCTACTATTTGGCTAAAATATTTTATACCTGTCAGGTATGTCTGCGCTGTAGTATAAGGCACAAGTACTAGCTCATCTACATCAAAGAACACTACTTGTCCTCTTGGAGCATACACTCCTACTACTCTGAATTTCCTATTTTTTATTTGTATATTTTTCCCGATCGCACTCTCTTCTCCAAACAACTCTTCTTTTACGCGTGAACCTATTATAGCCACAGATGACTTATTTTTTATTTCTCGTTCATCAAAAACTCTTCCATCTGAGATCTCAAGGTCAAGAACATCTGACATGAATTCGGCTGAAAATCCTAAAATCAAGGGTTTAAATGTCTCGTTGCGATAAGACACACTACCGGGTACAAGGATTTCAGGTGATGCAGAGACAAGACTTGGTACTTTGTCCTTGTTTAAGATCTCTGCTAGCTCTCTTTCCTTTAGAGAATCCGAAAACAACAACTCAATAAACTCAGTAGGTCCACTCGGTTCTTTACCAGGCCTTATAACAAGTGTGTCTGCTCCAAGTCCGCTTAACTCCCCTACTATTATCTTTTCTGTGTTACCACCAAGCGAAGAGATAAGTATTATAGCGGTTATACCTATCGTAATACCAAGTATAGTTAAGAACGAACGAACTTTGTTTGCCTTTAATCCCCATAGAGATGTTTTTAATGTGTCTTTAAAATTCATTTTTTCCCATTTAAAATATCACTGTCTATTATTCCATCTACGATTTGCACGATACGGTCTGTGTATTGTGCAGTTCTTTTCTCGTGGGTAATAAGGATCACAGTACGATTCTTTTTTTCTTCATTTATCTTTTTTAATATATCCATAACCACTTTACCTGAAGCAGAGTCAAGGTTTCCTGTTGGCTCATCTGCAAAGATCACGTCAGGGTCGTTTGCAATAGCACGAGCAATAGCTACTCGTTGTTTCTCTCCTCCTGAAAGTAGTAGCGAGTCATGGTCTTTTCTGTGTATAAGTCCTACAGACTTAATCGCTTCAAGAGCTTTTTGTGTGCGCAATGGTTCGTCCACACCCGCATACACAAGCGGAAGCATAACATTCTCTAATACTGTCGCTCTCGGCAAAAGATTAAACATCTGGAAAATAAAACCCATTCTTTTGTTTCTAATCTGAGCGATCTCTGCTTCCGAATAGCTGTTGATCTCTTTTCCATCAAAGCGATACGTTCCGGTTGTTTGTATGTCTAAAGATCCTAAAATATGCAGAAGTGTAGATTTACCAGAACCAGACGGCCCCATTATCCCTAGGAACTCGCCAGACTCAATATTAAGAGAAATATCTCTCAAGGCTTTTGTGCCGTCTGGATATGTCTTTGTTATATTTTTTACTGCAATAAGAGGCATTATTCTCTTGTAAATATAATAATTTTGTCACCTTCTTGAATTCCGTCTATGATTTCTGTCATCCCACTTGAACCACGAAGCCCTGTTTCAACTGGTATGTTTTCTTGTATACCAAAGTCAGTTAATATTCTGACAAAACTCTCTCCATTTTCATCAAGTAAAACTGCTCTATGCGGAACAGATATTACATTTTCGACAACATCGGTAACGATAGTTATGTCGGTTGTCATACCAGAAAGTATTTTTTTGTCTTCATCTTGAAACATGAGCGTTGTCTTGTATGTAGGAACTCCTTCAATTATGGTTGCGGCAGGCTCCACAGAAACAACTGTCATCAAAAACGGTATGTCGTCTCCATACGCGTCTAGTGTTACATCAGCAATGTCATTTATCTCTATGTCTGCTATATCAACCTCTGGAATATTTGCTTCTACTTTGAATTTTTTAAGAGAAATCAAAGAAACTATAGTGTCTCCTGCTGTTGCTGTTTCCCCCACATCAATGTCTTGCTTTGACACAACACCACTAAACGGAGATCTAAGTATTGTCTTTGCTAGTTCTGCTTCATACTGACTCACAAGAGCTTTTGTTCTTGCAATCACTGCTTCTTGTGCGACGATCGTCTCGTTGGTTGCTCCAGCGAGCTTTAAAGACAACTCTTTTTCTTCAAGGATTAGAGAAGTCTCGGTATTCTTGAGTTCTTCTCCAGCAGTAGCTAGATTATTGATTGCAGTATTTATGTTTGTACGTGCTGTGGATACGTCGTCTTTGTATCCGTCTATTGTAGTTTGAGAAAAGCCAGAGGTTATGTTTGCCTCGTTTATCATCAATGCGACAAGATCAAGGAATGATTTTACTAAAGATATATTTGTGCGTGCGGTATTTATATATTCGTCAAATTCACTTTTTTCAGAAAGTGTCTTCAGAGAATCGCTCCACGAGGTTAATAAGCTTTCCACACCAACTCTGTCAAACTCTATCTCACTTTCTTGTTGTCTGTTGGTAGAAGAAAAAGCGATACTTGGTTGTGCGCTTCGTGGATTATTAATAAACTGATCTACTTTATTTCGTATTGCGTCGTCACTCTTTGTAAATGTGTCATTTAGGACGTTTATGATATTGCTTTTAGCTTCTTCAAAAAGCACTCTTTTGTTATTAACTTTTGCATTTTGTACTATAATCTCTTCTTCTCGTGTTCCTATTAGTAGGCTATCAAGCTTTGCGTTTTCTTCGGCAATACTGGCTTTAGCTTGAGCGAGTTTCGCATAGATATCAGCATTTTCAAGCATCACTAATATACTATTATTTAGGACGAAATTACCAATATCAAAATAAACACTTGTAACTCTACCTGTAATATCAAAAGCTAGATCGGCGTCACGACTTGGTGTCACTTTCCCTGTGACACTTACTTCTTTTATTATATTTTGCCTTTCAGCAACGACAAATTCATATAGAGACTCGTCAGCACCTTTAAATATAAACACCCATATCAACAAACCGATAAGTATTATAATAGTAGAAATAATTATGATGTACTTTTTCATAAAATAAATTAACTTCTATATTATTATAATATACTTTGTTAATTTATACACTGTATTAAAGAGGATATTGCTTAAAATAGATATTTTTGGTATTGTGCTACGAGTTTTGTTATTTCACTAATTACAACTATATAAATGGAGCTGAAAAATGAGTTTAAAAGATGGCAATACTGCACTTTTGAGAATTAGCATCATCTCAACAAAAGGAGAGTTAATTACATTTACAGCTGGAAAAGAAGATGGACCGTGTTCAGTATATAGTATTTCCAAAAAATATGAGGATGAGATTATCTTATTAAAACAAGATGACAAAGTAAAAAGGCGTAACGAGTAATAAATTACCGTTACGCCTTTAAAATTTGTAATATATCTATCAATGTTGCGATGGGGTTGGCTTTCACACTCCGTCTTCTTTTGTTTCTTTTTCAAGTGCCCTATATAATTCTGCTATAGCTTTAGTAGTTTCAGGATACTTAAGTTCAAACCCTCCATCTATACAATATCTAAATCGGACCTCTACCCCTCTTAATTCATCAACTATTGATAAATAATAATCAAAACCTGCAATACCCATCTCAAACGATCTGCGTACTTCATTATCTGGCGAACCTGGGTGATCATGATATTCAATTTTTGGCATCGTATTTACCCTTTCAAATAAAATTAAGATTTAATTTCTAGTAGAAATTTAGCGTGTTTTGAGTAGAGTGTCAACTAAAAAATCAAAGTGCCGATGAAGAGTACTAATATTAGGTAGTATGTAGTCCAACCTCTTGTAGCTGGGAAATATCGAGAAAATATTCTAAAATTTTTCTGATACCACTTTCTTTGTCCTCCCCAAGACAGCAGGTTAGCACCTATACTATCAATAAGTAAAAGATAAAAAACTATAATTTCAAGTGAAAATTCCATATTTTAATTTAGTTAGCTTATATATTAATATTGTATCAATAAATAATTATATTAAATAAATTTTTTGTAAGAAGTGTGTATAACTTTTGCTCAATAAAGATCTTTAATACTTTCTACTAATTCTGGAAACTCTTCTTGGATGAAATGCCCCTTATCTTCAAATATTACTTTCTCTGCAGTTGGTAGTGCTTTCGCATATTTTTCTACATTTGTTGGTAAGACAATAGTATCGTCTTTGCTTTGGTATAAATAAATCTTACCTCCCTGCTCTTCAAAAAAACTTAAGTCTTTTGATAAATTATAATCTGAGTTTCTAACATCATATGGTGCAGCTAATAAATAAGTAGCTAATATTTTCTTAGGAAACTTATTTTCAGATAAATATTTTGCGATAAATATACCACCCAAAGATCCGCCGATTATTACTACACTATCCTCTATAAAAGGTATGACTTTCTCAAACCATATTTTCCACTCACTATACTTAGCATTCCATTTGCATGGCATTTCAGGTTGTAAGACAAAGAAATCATCACCTAATTTATCTTGAAAATCATCTTTCCACTTTTTCCTCTTCTCTGGACTGAAATCCCTACCGGTTTTCAAAAACTCTATATAGTCGTCATAAGTATCAAACGTCTCCCCACCGTGTATTATTAATATTTGTTTTTTCATATTTTTTGCTGCGGGTCTTGGACTCGAACCTAGATTGATGGTACCAAAAACCGCAGTCCTACCATTAGACCCGCCTCGCGTCGACGAGTTACGCGAGTCGAGGCGAGGCGATCTGGCAATGCAATTCCCGAACATAGCTGCCAGACTAGGACTCGAACCTAGATACCTGGTACCAAAAACCAGTGTCCTACCATTAGACGATCTGGCAGCTATGTTCACGAATTTTCAATTTTATCAAATATCTCTTTTAGATACTTTCTACCTACTGCTGATTTTAAATATTTCTCTCGCTTTGTAGCTAAATCAATACTATCATATTCTTCCGTATGTATAATATCCCAAGGCATATGTCTTTTAGTATATGCATGTTTACCAGAATTATGTTCCTTTATCCTGCGTGACAGATTATTTGTAAATCCAACATATGATTTCTTAGCAACAGAACTACTTAAAACATAGATACAATACATAATTTTTTCGTGTCCTACCATTAGACCCGCCTCGCGTCGACGAGTTACGCGAGTCGAGGCGGGCGATCCAGCAATATTATTTATCTTGTCCTAAAATCTTAATTAAAGCAAGTTCTAGTGGGAGTTGAGGTATGTAGGAACGCCCTGTGGCGTCATATGCAAGTAGCAATTCATTTAGTGTATTTGAATTAACTTTACTTTCCTTCTCGCCGCTTAATTTCTTCAAAAGCTCAAAATCTTCCTTCCCAAACTGCTCTTTTATAACCCCCTCCATATCTTTCGCATATTTGAGGAGCATTACAGAACGCACTTTGTGAAGTATCATTTTCAAGAACACTTTCATATCTATATTCCCCTCTACCGCCGCTTGCACTGCTTGAAGCGCTTTGTCCAAATCCCCCTCTGCAATAGCTGACACGATACTGTTTACAATCTCTCCCTTTGGTGCACCCGCAACTTTTTCCACTTCCTCTACACTAACTTTCTTGTCAGAAGACGAGAAAAGTACTTTCTGCAATATCCCCTGTGCATCGCGGAACGATCCATCGCCGAGCATTGCGATAAGCTCTCCTGCAGATGGCTCAAGTGTAAACCCTTCTGCTTTGGCGGTTGCTGTCACTGCGTCTTTGAGGATCTTTTGTGAAGGCTTTTTGAAAGTAAAAGTCTGACACCGCGACACTATAGTATCAGGAAGCTTCTCTATCTCTGTGGTCGCAAGCATGAATATCACATGTTTTGGTGGTTCTTCTAAAGTTTTAAGAAGTGCATTAAACGCTTCTTTAGTAAGCATGTGTACCTCGTCTATAATGTAAACTTTATAAGGCGACTCAAACGGCAAAACCGCTACTGCTTCACGAAGCTCACGAATGTCATCAATCCCACGGTTAGACGCCGCGTCTATCTCATGAAGGTCATTTAAAGATGTCTTCACCTCACTTGCCAAGATCCTCGCAATACTAGTCTTACCGGTCCCACGTGAGCCAGAGAATAAATAAGCGTGAGCGACATTGCCTTGCTTAAGAGCACCCTTTAGTGCATCAACAATATGCTCTTGACCTAGCACATCTTTAAACCCCTTGGGGCGGTATTTTCTATAGAGTACCTCTGACATAAAGGTATTGTATCACGGAATTATTAAAGATTAAATCAAACTACTTGACATTTTATATGTATATGTTAGTATATATGCAGAAAACCCACGGAATGTACCTATAGATGAGATATTTATTTTTTATATCTATTTTATGGGGACAAAAAATGCAAGTAAAGTACATAAGAGAATTTGCAATAACAATAGCGATAGTGACCACATTTATTGTTATCGCTAGGTGGTAGTATGCATCACAGTATATGCCACCACATGATTGTCGAAGACCTTCTCAACAGAGAAAGGTCTCGGCAATCTTTTTTTATTTATTTATTTAAATACTCACTTACTGTTTTCTCTACATCGCTCGCAGTTTTTGCTTCCATTAGTTTTATACGCAACTCTTTGGCGCCGTCCCATCCGTACACATATGCTTTGTAGTGCTTTTTCATAATATTGAAGTTTTTATGCGCAGCTTCTTGTTCAAACAGCTTTGTATGCTCTACTAATACTTTTAGCTTTTCTTCTATACTTACCTCTCCCTTACTTTCATCAAAGAGCCATGGGTTGCCAAAGATCGCACGGCCGAGCATTACTCCATCAGCGCCTGACTCTTTTGCTTTCTCTTTCGCATCTTTTATATCTAATACGTCGCCATTGCCAATAATCAGTGTGGGGCACTGATTATTACTGTTAGTATTCTGAACTCTGTCTCGTATCTCTACTGCCCTTTTTATATAAGACCAATCAGCAGGAACTTTAGACATTTGTTTGCGTGTACGTGCGTGGATAGTCACCACAGCAGGCTTAGCTTCAAGCAGTACTGGTAGCCACTCGTCTAGCTCGTCTTTGTTGTAGCCGACTCTTGTCTTTACTGACACTGGAATCCGCCGGCTGGCGGACCCAGCTCCTTGCTTTGCGGCTTTTATAAGCTCTCCTGCAAGTTTAGGGTTCTTCATCAGTGCAGACCCTGCTCCTTGCTTCTCTATACTTCTATCAGGGCAACCCATGTTTATGTCTATACCGTCAAAACCCAGTTCCACCGCGAGCTCGGCAGCCTTCTTCATACGCTCTGGGTTTGAAGTGAAAAATTGCGCGACTATCGGTCGTTCTTCTTCTGTATACTCCAAGTCTTTCACAAGTGCGTCTTTGCCCCCTAAGAAAAGACCGTCAGCAGAGACGAACTCTGTGTAGGTTACATCAGGCTTCCCGTACTTTGCGATAACACGCCTAAAAGGCGCGTCGGTGACGTCTGCCATCGGCGCGAGTACAAAAAACGGCTTATTTAGTTTTTCCCAAAATCCTTTTGACATAAAAATATTAATATGCTTTTATTTATACAGACTTTAGAACTCAAAAGCAAATTGAAAACTTATTTGGAGAAATATAATGGAAATAATTTTTTCAATTGTTGTAATTATTTTGTTTACTTTAGCATTAACATCATAAAAGGAGAGAGTGGAGATTATGACTAGAGCTAGAAAGAGAAACAGAAGACGCACAAAAACCCAACAACGTCGCAGACGACAACAAAATGAAGATGTTTCCGAAAAGAGAGAGGATTCAAAACGATAAAGAAGGAGGTAACTTCAAATTCTATCGTGCCCTGGTTTGACCATAAGTCAAATCGGGGCGTTTTTATTCTTCAGATTCTTTAAATTTAAAATACACCTTATTACCGAAACGGAAATCAGCATAGTCTAGAACCTCAAGGCTGTCTTCGTCAAACTCTTCAGAACCAAAGACAGATTGTATGTTTTCGTATATGTCAGATAGGTTTTGCTTTTTTCCAAACATTATCTTCCCACCGCTTAGAAGCTCTATCTCAAAATCATCCTCATTTAAAATACTAAAGATTATAGGGTTCAAACCAAGTTCAAACAAAGAAGCCAAAAAGAAGCTTGTCTCACGGAAATCCTCTACCAGCATAAACTGATTACCTATTGTTGTATCTCCGGCAAGTGCTCCAAAATACCGCAGATACACATTACCAGAAAACTCTGGTGCTTTTGTAAATATAAGCCCATCCTCATCTAAGAAGTAACAATCTGTAGTAGTGGAAACCTGACTTCCACAATAAAGCGCATGAGGTACTCTCTCTTCTATGTTTATAGATATTGATTGCAAACTCTCATACGATACATTTACTTCTTTTATTTCTTTAAAGCTTTCAAGTAGTGTCGCTTGCAAAGTTTTTCTTGGATACAAAAGAATACTTGATTTAGGCAGTACTAATGCATAGTTACCAGATATTTCCTCCTCTGCAAACCCTTTCAATGCTTTTGTCGCAAGTGCTGAATTACCTTTTATATTAATATCCGTTATGTTTATTCTCTCTGCCCTTAAACCAAAGACAATCCCAATCGCTACAAGCAATATAAAACCTGCAATACCTCCGATTTTGAACATCAGTAATTTCTTTCTCCTTTGAGCAAGCTTGGAGTGTGGTCTATGTTTGTGATGTCGGCGTCTTATTGTCGTCATTTTTGATAATACTTTTACCCATATACTTTTGTAATACTTCAGGAATATTTATTGAACCGTCTTCATTTTGATTGTTTTCTATAATATGTATCAAGATACGCGGTGCCGCTATAGCTGTATTGTTAAGAGAGTGTGCAAACTTTGATTTACCGTCCTCGTCTTTGTATTTAATATTTAATCGTCTTGTCTGAAAATCATGAAAGTATGAAGACGAATGTGTCTCGCGGTATTTCTTCTCTGACGGTACCCAACCTTCTATATCATACTTCTTTACTTGTCCTAGACCCAAGTCCCCTCCTGAATTTATAACAACATGATACGGAATATTAAGAGCTTGCATAATCTTCTCTGAATTTTCTGTAATCTCTTCATGAAGTTTTACTGAAGTCTCGTGAGATGCTTCACATATTACGACTTGTTCTAGCTTATAAAACTCGTGCACACGCATTAGACCTTTTGTATCTCTACCATGACTTCCAGCTTCTCTCCTAAAACAAGGTGAGTATGCAAGGAGTTTGATCGGAAAGTCTTTTTTATCTAAAACTTCGTCCATATAATAACCCATAGACGCAACCTCTCCGGTTCCAGCTAGATAAGTATCGTCTTGTGTTTTATACAAATCTTCTTCACTCTGTGGCAAAAAACCTGTACCAATAAAAGATTCTTTATTCAATAGAGAAGGAACAATTACTGGAGTAAAACCTTTCTCTTTGATTTGGTCTTGTACAAACTGAAACAGTGCAAACTGTAGTGCAACCGCATCACCCTTCAACACATGCCCACGAAACCCAGCGATCTTTGTACCTCGTTCAAAGTCCACCATTCCTAAATCATTCATTAAAGTTATATGATCTTTTGGTTCAAAACTAAACTGCGGTATCTCTCCCCACTTTTTGATTTCTTTATTGTCGTCTTCACTCTCGCCTTCAGGTACAGACATGTCAGGGATGTTGGGTACACGCACCATTAAGTTTTGCCATTCTTTCATTGCATCCCGAAGATCGTTTTCCTCTCCCGTGATTATGTCTTTAAGTATCTTCATCTTACTTATAAGATGCTCGCGCTCGCTTTGGTCAGTAATCTGGGCTATCTCTTCAGACACAGTATTTTGCTCTGCCTTCTTTTCTTCAAGTGTAGCTATTCTCTTCCTTCTCTCTTCGTCAACCTCCAAAAGCCGATCAATATCTACCTCTACGTGCTTTTTCTTGGCTGCCGCTTTTACTATATCTTTATTCTCTCTGATGAATTTTATGTCTAACATTCTTTATATAGTATCAAAAGTGATAGAATAAACAAATGGAAAGTGACATTAAACAACTAAAACCTGAAGAATATCCTGAACTTCTTAAAGAGATCAACGACCCTCCTAAAAAACTTTACATAAAAGGCGAGTTGCCTCCCAACAATGTAAAATACTTATGTGTCGTAGGTTCGCGCAAATACTCCCCATATGGCAAAGAAGTTTGTAAAAGCTTAGTAGAAGGCTTGCGTGGTTACCCTATAGTTATAGTCTCTGGGCTTGCTTTGGGTATTGACTCTATAGCACATGAAAGCGCACTTGAAGCAGGGCTTAAGACCATCACAGTTCCTGGTTCAGGTTTGAGCGAAGCTGTACTCCACCCCAAAACAAACAAAGAACTTGCAAAAAAGATAGTAAACTCAGGTGGCACCATGCTTTCAGAATTTGAAGCAGATTTTAAAGCGACACACTATAGCTTCCCTCAAAGAAACAGAGTGATGGCAGGTATGTCGCACGCTGTACTTATAATAGAAGCGGAAGAAAAGTCAGGCACACTCATAACTTCTAAGTTTGCTACAGAATATAACAGAGACGTACTTACAGTGCCGGCGTCCATCTTTTCTGCTACTTCATTTGGCCCGCATATGTTACTTCGTCTCGGTGCTACACCTATCAGAAATAGTGGTGATATACTAGAAGCGCTTGGGTTAAAGCAAGAAGAAGGTCAACAAAAAATGGAGTTTGAAGACTTGTCAGAGAAAGAAAAGAAAGTAATAGAGATACTTAAAACACCGACAGAACGTGACGAGCTTATAGCAAAGCTTGGTCTTCCAATCCAAGATGCAAATGTTACACTTTCAGCAATGGAAATAAAAGGTATTATAAAAGAAAGCATGGGAGAAATGCGAATCAATAATTAATATGAAAAAAACAGTTGGTTTAATAGCAATAACAGACACAGGTAAAGCAGTACTTCAAGTACGAGGTAATTTTAATAGTGAGAAAAATGAACAAGAGACGTATAGAGGAGCGACACAGCTTACAGTACATGGAAGTATAAACGAAGGCGAAAGTGAAACAGACGCGCTAATAAGGGAAGCAAAAGAAGAGCTTGGGGAGGAATTTGCAGAGCTTATACAAGTAGACAAACTAAAAGAGATAAATAAAACAGAAAATGAAAAGATTTCTGTAATAAATTTCGGGCTTAGCATAGCCGAAAAGGATTTGGGTAAGATAAAGGATGCAAAAATAAAATTAATATCAAAAGAAGATATAGATAATATAAAAGAGCTAAAACGAGAAGACAGAAGGGGTGGAGTTGATGAAAATGAAACAGTAATGTTCCCTGACAACATAGAAGCAGTAAAACTAGCGTTTGATAAATTATCTTAAAATTTGACTAAATAAATTATCTATAGTACAACTTAAGTCTAATGACTAAACTTTTAATCGTTGAGTCGCCTGCGAAGGCGAAAACAATAACAAAATATTTAAATGACATTCCGGAGCAAACGGAAGATTTTGTCGTGACTTCTAGTGTCGGGCATGTTCGTGACATTCCAAAAAGTAATAAAAAAGCGATAGACATAGAAGCTGGCTTCGTCCCCCACTACGAAATCTCTAAAGGAAAGGAAAAAGTAATAAGTGAGATAAAAAGTAAAGCCAAGAAAGCAAGTGAAGTATTACTTGCTACTGACCCCGACCGAGAAGGTGAAGCTATAGCATGGCATCTAAAGGAAGTGCTAGGTCTTAAAAACCCCAAAAGGATTGTGTTTAATGAGATCACAAAAGACGCAGTACAAGAAGCCATAAACCACCCAAGAGAGATTGACGACAAGCTTCGTGAGGCTCAAGAAGCGCGCCGAATATTAGACAGACTTGTGGGTTATGATCTGTCTGGATTGATTTGGAAAAAGGTGCGTTACGGACTTTCTGCTGGGCGTGTGCAGTCTCCTTCACTTCGTATAATAATGGAACGCGAACGAGAAATACGTGCGTTTGTACCTGAGGACTTCTGGGTTATAACCGCTGATGTAAACAATAAAAGCAAAGCTCAATTCCCTCTTACATGTGCCGAAGAGCCAAGGGAAGAGAAAGAAATGCAAAGGATAATGAACGCTGGAAAGAAAGGCAAATGGAACGTAGCAAACATAAAAGAAAGCGAGATGAAACGCTCTCCTCGTGCACCTTTCATAACATCTACGTTGCAGCAAACTGCCAGTACTCGGCTTGGCTTTGCACCATCAAAGACCATGGGTATAGCACAAAAACTCTACGAAGCAGGTCACATAACCTACATGCGTACAGACAGTACTACCATGAGTAAGCAAGCACATGCGCAAATTAAAGATGTAGTTACTGATAAATATGGTAAAGAATATTATCAACCGCATACTTTCAATAAAAAAAGTAAAGTAGCGGCACAAGAAGCGCACGAAGCTGTACGACCATCTAATATAATGAAAGAATCTGCTGGAACTACTGAAGAGCAGAAAAAACTTTACAGATTAATATGGCAAAGAGCTGTAGCTTCACAAATGGCAGATGCCAAACTGCTTAAGATGAAGATGATAGTTGATGTAGAAGGTGACGAGAAGATTCCGAACTTTACAACTAACGGCTCACGAACACTCTTTGACGGATGGTTTAAAGCAGACCCTGCTGCACGTGGTGAGGATGTAGAACTTCCAAAGGTAGACGTCGGTGAGACGTTGCAACTTATAGAAATGCACGATGAAGCGAAACAGACCCAACCACTCCCTCGTTACACTGAAGCAGGACTAATTAAAGAGTTAGAAAAACGAGGTATTGGCCGACCTTCTACTTATGCGTCTATTATGAGGACTTTGGGTGACCGCGGTTACGTAGACAAACAAGGTAAGACTCTTTTCCCTACTGACACAGGTGACGTAGTAAGTTCATTCTTAGAAGAGAATTTTGATAAATACATAAGTGACTCGTTCACAGCTGAGATGGAAGACGAGCTAGACGAGATAGCTTCAGGTAAGCGTGAATACGCAAAAACACTTGCTGATTTTTATACACCTTTTACAAAAGATGTGGATTCTAAAAAAGATATTGAAAAGATTACAAATATGGGCGACGCACCAGAGGAGTTTAAATGCCCAGAGTGTAAAGCAAATATGGTTATTAAACTTTCTAAGACTGGGAAGTTCATGAGTTGTTCTAAATTCCCTGACTGCCAAGGAGCAAGGACCATAGAGGGCGAAGAACTTGAAGGGCCAAAGGAAACTGGTGAGGATTGTCCTAAATGTACAAAAGGACGGTTAACAGAACGCGACGGAAGGTTTGGTAGATTCATCTCTTGTAACAACTATCCTAAATGTAAGTTTATAAAAACCTCTCCAGAAGAAGAGGCTAAAAACAGAACAGGGGTAAAATGTGGCAAATGTAAAGATGGAGAGATGTCAGAACGCCGTGGGCGGTTTGGACTGTTCTATAGTTGCTCTAACTACCCAGAATGTAAACACGCCATAAAAGCAAAACCAACCGGCGCCAACTGCCCGATGTGCGGTTCACTCATGATGGAAGGCACAAAAACCATACCGGAGAGGTGCTCAGATAAAACTTGCCCCAACCATAATCCACACAAACTAGATAAAAAGAAATAAACAAACGCCTCATATAGTACTATATGAGGCGTTTATGTTTGCATTCCAAAATTAAAGGAATAGAATGACAATATGAGCGCTAAAGACATAATAGGCCTAATGACCTCCCCGTCTGATGAGGATATAAAGCTTGTAAAGAAAGCTTACTCTTTTGTTGAAAAGGCACACAAGAACCACAAGAGGAATTCTGGCGAGCCATATATAATCCATCTCTATGAGGTTGCAAGGATACTAGCCGATCTTGGTATGGGAGCAAAGACAATATCAGCAGGGCTTTTACATGACTGCATTGACGACGTAGGTGTAACAAGCGAGCAATTACAAAAGGAATTTGGCGACGAGATCAACCGCCTAGTACTTGGAGTTACAGAGCTTGGACTTTTGAGATACAGAGGTCAGAAGAAACACGCAGAAAGTTTGCGCAAACTTTTTGTAGTTACCTCTCAAGACATACGTGTACTTATCATCAGTCTTGCAGACAAACTACACAATATGCGCACCATAGAACACAATACAAAAGAAAGCCAAAAGAGAAACGCTCACGAGACACTTGAGATCTACGCACAGATAGCAGACCGCCTCGGTATGGGACAAATGAAAGGAGAACTTGAAGATCTGGCTTTCCCTTATATTTACCCCGAAAAATACAAAGATGTACTAGAACTACGAAAAGAGCGAAACAAAGAGACATTGAAAAGACTTGCGAAGATAGATAGGTCACTTAAAAAGGAACTTGCGAAGAATAATATTACAAACTTCAGAACAGACTATAGGATGAAACGTTTGTATAGTTTATTCAAAAAACTTGAAAGAAAAGACAAAAACATAGAGGAGATAAGGGACATCTCTGCGCTTCGTATTATAGTGCCGACAGTAAGCGACTGTTATCAGATACTTGGGATAATACACAACTTGTGGCAACCACTCCCCGGCAAAATAAAAGACTATATATCCTCCCCTCGCCCTAACGGATACAGAAGTCTGCACACGACGATCTTCACAGGAGACGGCGGGCTCATAGAAGTTCAAATACGAACAGAAGAAATGCATCAAGAAGCAGAGTATGGTATCGCGTCCCACATTGCGTACAAAGGTGCATTTGACAAAAAGAAGAAAGTGTCAAACTTGGTGTGGATGAAAGATTTATTCTCTTCACGAATAGCAAATACTATAAAAAAATTCCGTAATAGTAATATTAAGAACGACGAAGATACAAAAGAGGAAGTCAAAAAATCAGGAAGAAAAAAGAAGCAAAAAGAGAACATACCTGTATATCCAGTAGACAAAATACCAAAGTGGATCAAACAAATCGCTGAAGAGCAAAAGAGTGTACCCGAATCAAAAGAGTTTCTTGACGACCTAAAAACCGACTTCTTTAATCACAGAGTTTTCGTATTTACACCAAAGGGCGATGTGATAGATCTACCGGTAGACTCAAGTGTTATTGATTTTGCGTATGCTATACACTCAGACGTAGGTAATCACCTCTCTGGCGCTAAAGTAAACGGCAAGTTTGTGTCTATAGATACCAAACTTAACAATGGAGACATAGTGGACATAGAGACCAAACCAGCAAATCACCCGACTCCCAAATGGCTCAAAAATACAAAAACCTCTGTGGCACAGAGGCATATACGCAACGCTATTGCTGAATCTAAAACTAAATAGAGAAATTCTTTATAGAATATAGTTCTTCATCTTCTTCCTCTGCTTCTGCTTCTTTCTCTGCTTCAGGTCTTTCATCTAAGACAGCT
Organism: uncultured Candidatus Saccharibacteria bacterium; assembly: GCA_964575575.1. GTDB lineage: Bacteria > Patescibacteriota > Minisyncoccia > Phycocordibacterales > UBA2163 > UBA2163. The sequence continues at coordinate 21,852 of CAZNQQ010000011.1, forward strand.
TCTTCTTGAAGTTCTTCTTTATTTGCACTTATAAACCTTTCTACTTCTTCTTGTCCTTTTTCCCCTTCTTCTTTATTTAGAACGTCAAGTATTCCACGAAGGTCATCGGCAGAGAAGAAGTCTATAGTGAGCTTGCCTCCGACTTTTCTTTTTTCTATTTGTACTCTTGTACCAAGCGTGTCAGTGAGTTGGTTTTCAAGCTCTACCATCTCTGGGTCAAAGCGTAGCGACTGCTTGCGTACTTTGTCTGACGCAACCCTTCTTGATATCGCTTCTGCCTCACGTACCGTGAGTTTCTTTGCAAGTATTTCTTTAAAGAGAGTTATTTGCTCTTCTGGTCTGCCAGAGAGCATCATTACAGGTCGTGCATGGCCTTCTGCTATCCTGCCTTCTGCAAGTGCTTGCTGTACTTCTTCTGGGAGCGAAAGCAGGCGAATAGTGTTTGAAACATATTCACGACTTTTACCAACCTTCTGTCCGACATCGCTATGCTTAAAGTTAAATTCATTCACAAGACGTGAGAATGCATAAGCGCGGTCTATAGCATTGAGATCTTCACGTTGGAGGTTTTCAATGATAGCAAGTTCTAGTTTTATTCTGTTTTCTTCTTCTGTGTTGCCTTCTATGCTTTTGATTATCACAGGTAGTTGAGAAAGCCCTGCGATCTGCGATGCTCTTAGACGCCTCTCACCTGCTATAAGTTCATAGGCAGTATCAAGACCACCGTCATCAGTTTGGAATTCTTTACGTGTTACGACAAGAGGTTGCAACACACCATACTGACGAATAGAATCTGCTAGTTCGTTGATCTTGGCTTCATTAAACTCCCGCCGTGGCTGATACGGGTTAGGTTTTACTTTATCTAGCTCAATCCAGTAGATCGAATCGTTATGAAATTGATTTGTTTCGCTCATATTCTATAGATTTATTCTGAAATTATATCATAAAAAATATACCTGACAAAAATCCGTTTTTATATTACACTACAATCATTGCCGTGGTGGCGGAATTGGTAGACGCGCACGACTCAAAATCGTGTGGGGCAACCCATGAGAGTTCGATTCTCTCCCGCGGCAC
>CAZNQQ010000012.1:0-8081 GCA_964575575.1 uncultured Candidatus Saccharibacteria bacterium
CTTGTTGCGGAGCCTGGAATTGCACCAGGGCCTGGAGGTTATGAGCCTCCCGAGATACTACTTCTCCACTCCGCTATAATCCAGTATAATACCCCAGATATCAATAAATTTCAAGTATATGTTGAAATTAGTCAATAAAAATGGTATTTTTTGTTAATATGTCGGCGTAGCTCAGTTGGTTAGAGCGCAACACTCATAAAGTTGAGGTCGGAGGTTCAATTCCTCCCGTCGACACAAACGAGACAAAATAGATATTTTCTGTTACAATATTTCTCGTATGCGGTCGTAGCTCAACTGGTTAGAGCACTCGCCTGTCACGCGAGAGGTTGAGGGTTCAAGTCCCTTCGACCGCGCAACAACAAAATACGGCTCAATCATATGATTGAGCCGTATTTTGCCATCTGTGGATAAGTAATTGACTATTTTCCCATTAGGGCTATTATTGAATTAGAAGTTGTTTTTATGATCCATCGTTGGATGGCTGTTTGTAGATTAAGTGGAGCGGGGCGCTCCATTGCTTGTTTTATTTTGTTTAGTTAGTATGTTCTACCTTAGCGTGGAGCGTCCTCTTTCGAGCTAATTAATATATATTTTTCACTTATTTTGAAAGGAGATTATAAATAAGTCAAAATGCTGTAAGGTAGGAAATATATGGGATGATATATTTCGAATATGAAGATTTTTTGTTTTTTAATCTGTTGCATTTATTTTAAGGAGAAATGTTATGTTGAAGAAATTCTTAGAGCAGGCAGTACTAAAAAGGTTGAAAATGGCAGTAACAAACAAATTGGAAGACACAGGTACGGAGAATGCGGACTTTGTAGTCCATAAGGAAGAAACCGGTATGCAGGCGACTATGCTGTCTGGGTAGCAAATAGAATAATACCCTGAAGACAGTTCTTTAACTCACTGACACTTTGTCTCTCTATCAACAACTCTTAAAGTTGTTACGAGGAGAGGCAAGGTGTCTTTTTTTATTTAAACCACCACTCTTTTTATAAGTGGATTTATAGTAGTTAATATCTCGTATGTGTAGATCACAGTGTCGGCTATGTTCATCTGGTCGTCTGCTGTGAGTACTTCTTTCTCGCTTTTACCAATAATAGTCACAACATCACCTACTTTTGTTGTGGCACTTTTACATTCTATTATTACCAAATCCATAGATACTCTACCTACTACTTTGCATTTTTTGCCTTTTACAAGTACTTGCCCTTTGTGTGAAAGCGCTCTTGCAAAGCCATGCCAATAACCTATAGGTATCATAGAGACTAGAGCATCCTTCTCCATCTTTTCAGCTAAATCATAGCCTACAAAGTCGCCCTTTTTGAGTTTCTTGATCTCGCTTATTTTAGTTTTCCAGCTTAGTACTGGTTTGAGAATCAGTTCTTTTTTGAGAAGTAATGAGTGCTGTGACTTGCTTTCTTTGCTTGGCCAGTAGCCATAAAGCCCTATGCCAATGCGCACCATGTCCAAATGTGCTTGTGGGTAAAGTACTGCACCACCAGTGCCTGACGCATGAAACATTATTTTGCCAAAACCAAATCTTTTAAATACTGTTTGAACTTTTTTAAATTCTTCTATTTGTTCGTTTGTATAGTGTGGGTAAGTAACATCTTTTGCAGATGAGAAGTGAGTGAAGGCACCCTTTAGTTTGCCGCCAAGTTCGTTTTTCTTTATTACCCCGATAACTTTTTGTAGGTCATTTGGGAAGAACCCCTGCCTGTGCATGCCAGTGTCTACTTTTATATGAAAGTTTGGTTTGTCTTTTATTGAAACTACTTGTTTGAGTGTTTCAAATGTTGAGATAGTTATTTCTAGATTATTCTCTGTAGCTATTTGGACCTCTTCTTTTGAAAGCGTTGGTCCAAGTACTAGTATAGGTTTTTTTATACCAACAGAACGAAGTGTTTTGCCCTCATATACACTGTCTACACAAAAGCCGTCAACTTTGTTATTGATTATAAGTGAAAACTCACGAAGACCGTGGCCATATGCATTGGACTTAACCACAGCGTATATTTTGGTCTTTTTCTTGAGAATAGAGCGAAAAGTCTTCACATTGTGCAAAGCCGCCTTTTTGTCTATTTCAACCCATGTTTTTAAGTCTGGTATCATATATATGTAAACTATACCATACCAAAAAAGTTAGAATTACGATATACTTGGCAATATTACGCCGTCGTAGCTCAGTTGGCAGAGCGTACCCATGGTAAGGGTAAGGTCGGCAGTTCGATCCTGCCCGACGGCTCATGAATAAAGAAGATCTACAAAAGAAGATAGAAGAATTAGAAGAGGCGATGCTAGCCCCTGACTTTTGGAATGATAAAGACAAAGCACAAGCTACGATAAAAGAGCTAGGCGAGCTTAAGGTTGAACTTGCAGGTGGTGGGAAGTACGACAGCGCAAATGCAGTTATCACGATCTTCTCTGGTGCAGGTGGAGACGATGCAGAGGATTTTACTAATATGCTTTTTGAAATGTACAGAAAACATACTTCCGACAGAGGTTGGGAGATTTATATATTACATAAAAACGAAAACGATCATGGAGGATACAGAAACATAACTTTTGAAGTAGTGGGCAAAAACTCTTACGGAATTTTGAAAAACGAATCAGGAGTACATAGACTTGTGCGTATCTCACCTTTCAATGCCAAGAAGCTTCGCCACACTAGCTTCTCAATGGTAGAAGTTGTGCCCAAGCTAGAGAAGCTTGCAGATTTCCAGATTCCAGAAGACGACATTGAGATCGGCTTTGCGCGCTCCAGTGGTCCAGGTGGGCAAAACGTAAACAAGCGCGAGACTGCTGTGAGGATAGTACACAAAGACACTGGTTTGTCTGTACATGTAGAGTCAGAGCGTTCACAACTTCAAAACAGAGAAAAGGCATTAGAACTCCTGAAAGGTAAGCTTTTCAAAAAACAAGAAGAAGACAGGAAAAGACAAGAAAAGGGCCTGTCTATAAGCTCTACTACAAGCATAGAGTGGGGAAGCCAGATACGCTCTTATGTGCTTCATCCATACAAAATGGTCAAAGACCACAGGACAGACGTAGAAGTGCGCGATGTGGAAAAAGTATTAGATGGAAAGATCGGAGAGTTTCTAGACGCGGAAAAGAATTTAGAGTAAAATATAGTAATGATTTATTTTGATCAAGTATCAAAACTTTACAACGGTGGACATACAGCACTTGATAAAGTGACTATCTCTATCGCCCCCAAAGAATTCGTATCTATAGTGGGCCACTCTGGTGCAGGTAAGACAACTCTTATAAAAATGCTTCTAGCAGAAGACAGACCTTCAGAAGGTGGGGTGTTTTTTGAGTCGTCTGATATCCATGGTTTTAAGAAAACAGATTTAAATAGTTTCAGAAGGCGTATTGGTACTGTGTTCCAAGACTTCAGACTTTTGCCAAACAAGACTGCATATGAAAACATCGCATTTGCTATGGAAGCAGCTGGAAAGAGCGACGAAGAGATCGCAGCGGACGTACCGCATGTGTTAGAGCTTGTAGACTTGGGCGACAAGATGTGGAACTTCCCACGTGAGCTATCTGGTGGAGAGCGTCAGAGGGTAGCGATAGCGCGTGCCATCGTAAACCAGCCAGACATAGTGATAGCCGACGAGCCGACAGGTAACCTAGACCCGATAAACACATACGAGATCGTGCAGATTTTAAAAAAGATAAATGATTTGGGCACAATGGTAATACTTACAACCCACAACAAAGGAGTTGTGGATTCAGTTGGCGGGAGAGTAATAACAATGGATAGTGGGAAGGTTATAAGAGATGATAAGAAAGGTAAGTATGCGCTATAATTAAAATATGATTGGAACAAATTTAAAAAGAATAATAAAATCGGGCTTTGTGAGTTTCTGGAGAAACGGTGTTGTTTCTTTTGCATCAATCCTTGTGATGACGATGACACTCTTTGTGCTTGGTTCCATCATCTTTGTGAATGCAACTCTAGATGCTTCACTTACTCAAATCCGCGATAAGGTAGATATCAACGTATATTTTGTAACTACCGCCCCAGAGGACGATATATTGGAACTTAAAAGCTCTATAGAGACACTTCCTGAGGTTGCAAACGTAGAGTATATATCGCGTGAGCAGGCGCTTGTAGAGTTTACACTACGCCACCAGAACGACCAGCTAACACTCCAAGCTCTTGAAGAACTCGGCGAAAACCCACTTGGCGCAAATTTAAATATCAAAGCTAAAGAGACTTCACAATATGAGGGCATTGCAGCTTTCTTAGAAGGCGAGAGCGCTCTCTCTACAGTTGACGACACTCCTATAATAGACAAGGTGAATTATTTGCAGAACAAGAACGCAATAGACAAACTCACAAAGATAGTTGATTCAGCAGAAAGGTTTGGGTTTGTTATAATTTCAATACTTATAATCGCATCACTCATAATCTCTTTCAATACAATCCGTTTGGCTATCTACACATCAAAAGACGAAATAGCAGTAATGAAGCTCGTAGGTGCTTCTAACTCATACATACGCGGACCGTTTGTGTTTGAAGGTATTATGTATGGTATCGTGGCAGGTCTGGTGACTCTTATACTTTTCTATCCGTTGACTGTTTGGCTTGGCCCACTTACAGAAAACTTCTTTAGTGACATAAATCTGTTTGACTACTATATAGACAAATTTTCAAAGATATTCTTCATAGTCTTAGGTTCAGGGATATTACTCGGAGCAGTATCGAGTTATATTGCAGTGTGGAGGTATCTTAGAAAATAATGAAAAAGAATCATAAATATATATTTGTTGTTGGTGGAGTAATGTCCGGAGTTGGTAAAGGTATTGCCACATCTTCTATTGGCAAAATACTTCAAGCCAGAGGTTTTACAGTAAACCCTGTAAAGATTGACCCGTATCTAAACGTAGATGCTGGAACTATGAACCCCACCGAGCATGGTGAGGCTTTTGTACTTGAGAGTGGTTTAGAATGCGATCAAGATATGGGCAACTACGAGAGATTCCTTGGTGTAAACTTGCGAGACGAAGATTATATAACAAGTGGTATGGTCTATAAGAGCGTTATAGATCGGGAGCGTAACTTAGGCTATAAAGGCAAGTGTGTAGAGGCAATACCTCACATAAGAGAAGAGATCATAGAAAGGATAGACAAAGCAGCGCAGAGGAATGGTTCAAACGTGTCCATTATAGAGATAGGGGGGACAATAGGAGACTATCAGAACATTATGTTTATAGAAGCTGCACGAGTACTTAAGATGCAAAAGCCTAACGACGTATTGTTTGTGATGATGAGCTACTTGCCAATCCCTAACAAGCTCGGCGAGATGAAGTCCAAACCGACACAAAACGCTATCCGCCTTCTAAACTCATATGGTGTACAGCCTGATATTATAATCGCACGAAGCGAGAAACCACTAGATAAAAAAAGAAAAGAAAAGATAGCGGTGTCATGTAGTGTGCGTGCGGAGCATGTGATATCTGCGCCTGACATTGAGAGTATTTATGATGTACCTGTAAACTTTGAGAAAGATAATCTAGGAGAGATAATATTAGGGCTTCTTGGTTCTAAAAATAAAAAGAAAAGTACAGATCTAAAAGATTGGAAAAAGTTTGTATCTAAAAGCAAGAAGGCTTTGAGTGGTAAAAAAGAAGTTCATATAGCAGTTGTTGGTAAGTATTTTGATACAGGGGACTTTGTACTCTCTGATGCATACATCTCTATCATAGAGGCGCTTAAGTTCTCTTCTTATGAGGTGGGAGTGAAGCCGGTGCTGCATTGGTTGAGCTCAAAAGAGTTCGACCGTGGTGGCGCAAAGCTTAAAAAACTTTCAAAATACGACGGCATCTTAATCCCGGGTGGGTTTGGGGAGACAGGTATAGACGGCAAGCTAAACGTAATACAGTACGCGCGGGAGAAAAAGATTCCGTATTTTGGTATTTGTTATGGTATGCAGTTGGCGGTGATAGAGTATGCTCGCAATGTCCTAAAAATAAAAGATGCAAATACAGCGGAGATTAATTTAAATGCAAAGCATACAGTGATAGACATAATGCCAGACCAGAAAGAGAAACTTAAGAATAAAGACTACGGCGCTACTATGCGACTTGGTTCTTATACGGCAAAACTTAAAAAGGGGACTATAGCGCGCAAAGCCTATGGAGAAGAAAAGATAAGCGAAAGGCATAGGCATCGCTACGAAGTAAACCCAGAGTATGTAGAAGAGCTTTCATCGAAAGACCTGACGTTCTCTGGCACATCGCCAAACGGCAAACTTATGGAGATAGTAGAACTCCCTACCGCCAAGCACCCGTTCTTCGTCGCGGTGCAGTTCCACCCAGAGTTCCAAGCAAGACCACTTGCACCACACCCACTTTTCACAGAGTTCATAAAAGCAACTGCTAAAAAGAAAAAATAAAATAGCCACATAATAATTTGATTATTATGTGGCATTTTTATTACATCCTATGCTACTAAACTCATCTTCTTCCTGTTTTGCGTGTTCCTTACATAAACCTCGTAGTACTATGTTATCTTTCCTTGCTCTTTGGTCATTTTGAACTTTGTAAATTACTCCACATTCTTTTCCATCTTCTATTTTTACACATTTATAACTAAACGTAGCCATTGTTACCTCCTTTATTAATTTTGTAGTTTAATACTCTATTAGTACAATATCAGCGATAAGGTGATTTAACAAGATAACTCTTGAATTAACTCTAGAGTTAATTTGGGAGTTAATTGGGCAATTAATTGGAGAGATAATTACCCAATTCTTTTAGTGCAAAAAATATGCTAATATCACATATATTGCTGGATCGTCTAATGGTAGGACTACGGTTTCTGGTACCGTCAATCGGGGTTCGAATCCCTGTCCAGCAGCAAAAAAACGAACGGCTCAACTTCCACGAAGTTGAGCCGTTCGTTTTTTTAGAACTTTGCTATAATAAACCTATGAAAAATTTTAACAAAACAGCAGGGGCGGTATTTATTTTTGCCGGTGGTTTGCATTTGGTTCGAGTTCTTATGGGTTGGGACATGGTCATAGAAGGTTTTCTAGTACCAGCTTGGGCCAGCATAATCGTCGCGATTATTGTATTCACTCTTGCTTACAAAGCTTTCCGTATTAAATAAAAAAAGCTCGTGGGGTGTCCGTTCCACGAGCTTCTACTTCGCTATATATATTTTGTATATTTGCCCGAATGTTACCTTGTATCTCGAGCGTTATTTTTTCAACCGTCAGGAGACACTCTTTTGGATTTACAAGCCGGTTTAGTAGTGAGGAGTATACATATCCCACTCCTCAAAACATTCATTTGCATGTTCAATTCAGATACTTGCTTTTATGCAGGGAATTACATAAAAGTAGCCGTCTGAAAGGTCTCTCCATATACTTAGAGATGCAGGGAGAGCGTCCTGCACCTTAAGCCTCCTTTTCTTATTCCTAATATAATCAGGAACGGGGCGGGAGGGATAGTTAACATCACCTGTACCCCATAAGGCAGTTAATACATAATGTACTTTGTTTATGATTGTACATGGTTTATATAATTTGTCAAGGATTTATAAACAACCCAACCGGTTGGGTTGTTTAAAATGGCTATACTAAGTCGTCTTGGGATAAAGTATGATACACAAATACTGGACTAAAGAAGATTATAAAGAGCTTGAAAAAGCTGTTACTTACAAACAGCTTTTTGATATTGCGCTAAGAATTATCAAACGAATGCCAAATCCTCGCACGCAAGTATGCGGACCTATCTCAACAGGTGGTGTAGGGAATTTTGAAGGAAATATGAAACGTATTGATAGCGTTATTAATAAATTACAAGAAGATGGTATAAATGTGTTTGATCAGACTCCGTTTGAAGTACCAATGCAAAGAATAAAAGAATTAAACCCGGTGGAAGGATATGACTATGGCTTACTAGATGATTTTTACTTACCCATATTTGAATCTGGGTTGATAAGTAAATTATATTTCCTACCTGATTGGGAATCGTCAACTGGTTCAAAGTGGGAACATGAGCAAGGAGTACGTTTTGGTATAGAGATAGAATATATGAAATAATATAAATATGAAAAA
>CAZNQQ010000012.1:8181-20945 GCA_964575575.1 uncultured Candidatus Saccharibacteria bacterium
ATGAAAAAGATTCAAAAAGAAGTAGACGAGTGGGTAAATCAGCATAAAATTGGCTACTTTAAGCCACTTGAAATAATAGCTCGTCTTACTGAAGAGACAGGCGAGCTTGCTCGGGAGGTAAACCACCGTTTTGGCCCAAAAAAGAAAAAGAACACTGAAGATAAAAAAGAGATAGAAGATGAGATAGGGGATATTATATTTACACTAACATGTCTTTCAAATTCTTTAGATCTTGATATGGATAGAGGTTTTGAGTCCGTTATGGATAAATTAAATACTCGCGATAAAGACCGCTGGGAAAAGAAATAAAAAAGAGTTGAATGCTTGACAGATATGCCCATATATGTTACCGTTCCAAAGGATTTATAATTTGAAAATTTAATAAAAATAGAGAGGAGGTGAGAAAAGTAATGAAGATTGTAAGGTTTTTAGCAAAACCTTGGTTTATTAAGGTTATTTTGCTTTTATTGTTCTTCTATAATTCGGGAATAATAAGCTATCTAAAAGATTTTGAAGCACCTGTTTCTAAGTGTAAAAAATTGTCTTTGCGAGAAGAAAGTAAGTTAAATAACTTTGCAAAAGAGAAATTGGAAAGGGCAAAAAAATTACGCTCTGAGAAACGGTATACAAAAGAAGTCTATTATCAGGACATAAGGGATATTCTTTTAAAATACAAAGAAAAATTAGACTTTGTATCAGGTGTAGAAATACAGCCGATAGTAGATGTGTATTATAGGAACGATTTTTCTGGCGTTAATCTTGCGTATCAGATGCAATGGAGTTTTGAAACCACTAGAGCAAGGCAGATGTACCCAGAAGTTGATGAAGCTATCTTATCATCAGCAACACCGATCGTATTTGACGGTGTTGGCGGTAAGATAATCAAATGGTTGCCTCAGCAATACAAGCTGAATTTTCCATTAGCTTTTATACTACTCATAATATGGGCATTTGAAAGCAGAAGTAGTAAGAATGAGAGCTTAAACTCTCGCAATCCAATTGCTTTCTCACTTTTGTTAATCTTCTATCCGATTACTTTCATCTATGTACTTGTATCGTGGATGATAATAAAACGAAGAGAATGGTTTGCTGAAGCAGAATTGCGTAGAACAAAAAAGAACATGTTTTCATTTTTATCTAAGGATGAAATGGGACAGATACGCAGATTTGCACGCAGTGGAACATCCTTGGAGGTATGGAAAAAGCAGTTAAAAGCAAACGGTTTAACGCTAAACCATAGCTTTACAGCAGCTCTTACTGTAACGGTAATCTTGTCAGCGACACCTAATAAATGTTCTGCTGAGAAAAATAATTTCCTTGGTAAGTTTGATGTGCAGATAATGCAACAGTTGCCAAGGATGTGTATTGATGAAGATGACTCAAGTGGTAAAGACACAAGTATTACAGTTTTTCAGGATGCGCTATATGAATTTGTTGAATATAGTTTTATACCTATAGTAAATAGGCTTAAGATTATAAAGAATTTATTCTTTAAGTGGATTCTAGAAAAAACGATCTATCACATTCCCAAGATGGCTATTCGATTTGATAATTTGAAACTAAATTTAAAATTCGAATAGCCGGAGGTTATGTTTTTTCTCCGGCATTATAGGAGAAAAAAATGGATAGAAAAATATTTGTAGACGACGAAATGAAGCACGTTATTGTTCTTGTTGATAATGATGGTAAGAAAGAGAAAAAGTTACTTACCATGCATTGCGCTTTGGGTACTAATGACTGTTATCACAGAGACTCTGTTAGAAGAGCCAGAAATGAAGGTCTGAATATCTTAGATATTCAAGGTGGAGGTAGAATAGCCGTTAATCGTTCTACAAAGCTGATAAAAGTGTATGATAGCAGTGGTTCTTACGGACCTTTCAATACAGGTGACGCAACGGAGCTTGTTACAAAAGCAATGCAAGAAGAAGGTTTCGAAGACTACAAATTAGTAGTTAGATAACTTAAATCTATTTTTATAAAGGAGATATATCGTGTTCCCGAATGGCCATCAGGCTGTTCGGGAACTTTTATTTTGAATACTCGCTGATTAAGATATAATAGACAAATGATTGAATATTTAATAGTCGCATTACTTCTTTTGTTTTCAGCGTTATTTTCTGGTTTGACATTAGGTCTTATGAGCTTAAACGCCGCAGAACTGAAGAGAAAGATGTCTATGGGCGACAAAGATGCAGAGAAAGTATACAGTGTCCGCAGACGAGGGAACTTATTACTCACCACACTACTGATAGGCAACGTTGCCATCAACTCAACTTTGGCTATTTTCCTTGGGTCAATCGCGACTGGAGTTATGGCAGGTTTGGTAGCTACAGGCTTGATCGTCATATTTGGAGAGATCGCTCCACAAGCAATCTTCTCTCGCTACGCACTTTCGCTTGGCGCAAAGATGGTCTGGCTTGTTAAGATATTTATTTTTATTACATATCCTTTGTCTTGGCCGATCGCTTGGGTGTTGAACAAAGCATTAGGTGAAGAACTTGCAACTATTTACTCAAAACGAGAGCTGATGAAGATAATAGAAGAACATGAAGACACTGAACACAGTGACGTTGATGAAGACGAAGAACGAATAATCAAGGGCGCTTTAACGTTTTCTAATATGACAGTTAAGGACGTTATGACACCGAGAACTGTAGTAGAGATGTTTGATGCTTCACAAAAGATAGACAGAAAGTTCCTAACTTCTTTTAAGAAATCAAGCCATACTCGCATTCCAGTTTATAAAGACAGTCCAGACGACATTGTAGGTATGCTATACCTCTCACAGCTTCTCGGTGAAGGTGTTGTGGGTAAGACTGTTGGCAGTATTGCCGACAAGACAGTATATTTTGTAAATGAGGACAAGAAACTAGACGATGTGTTTAATACATTTATTAGTACACGTCGGCATTTGTTTATAGTTAGGAATGAATTCAATGTTCTTGTTGGGGTTATTGCTCTAGAGGATATTTTAGAAGAAATCATAAAGACCGAGATTATGGATGAGGCTGATAAACATCAAGACATGAGAAAACTCGCAAGACAAAAGATGAAGAACAAATAAACTATCCACAGTATTAAATAATAAGCGGTCAGTGTTCTTTTTGGTCTGATATAATATAAACAATACTATGGCAGATAAAACAAAACCAAAAACAAAAGCAAAGGCAAAACCGAAACCAAAAAAAGACGATATAAAAAATCAGGACAACGTTGAAAATGTTTCTGAGGATATTAGTAATACAAAGACAGACAAAGATATAGATACAAAAGTAGAAAAAAAGAATGGAAAGGATAAAAAGGGTGTGAAGAAGGAAACAAAAAGAATAATAACACTTGTTATATTTATAATAATACTTGCCGGTATAATATTTGGAATTTTTGTATTAGTTCGTGGACTTTCTTCTCCTTCTCCAGAGAATCCTCAAGAAGACCAACTTGCTATACAAAAAGAGATTGAAGATGTTATTGAAAAAATAGGTAACCACCTAATATTACCTGAGGGAGAAACTCCAACGATGGCAACTGTCGTGGATGCTGCGACGCTTATTGAAGAACAGCCTTTTTATAGAAATACAATTGATGGAGACAAAGTCTTAATATATACACAGAACCAACAGGCTATAATATACAGTCCATCGCGAGACATCATCGTCAATGTTGGACCAGTAGTAATAAATGACCAAGATCAGTAATTTCTGCTAAAATACTTACTTTTTTGCTGTAAATACGCTATTGTGTAGTAATGGAGCAAACAACAAAAATCGGCATATATCATAAAAACTGTACGGATGGCACCACAGCCGCGGCTGTTTTGTTGCGCAAATTCCCAGATATTAAGCTTTTTCCGCTTGTTCACTCACACACTGAAGATGATATAGCTCACATACACAAAAACACAGGAGAAGGTAGCGAGGTGTATTTTGTGGATTTTGCCACAGGTGTGGAAGAGTTTTTAGATAAAGGACACAAGGTAACTATTATAGATCATCACATTAGTGTTAAAGAAAAAATAGAAAAACTAGCAGAAGAGAATAAAGAACTAAATTATGTTTTTAATGACGAAAAGTCAGGTGCATCTTTGGTGTGGTGGTATTTCTTTAAAGATGAAAAAGAACCCGAGATTATAAAATATGTAGAAGACTCTGATCTGTGGACTGGGAAGTATGGTGATGATACAAAATACGTAACAAGCTTTCTCTCTACAAATGCAGATACTCCAGAGAAGATGCTTCAATATATAGTCAGCAATGATGTAGAGGAAATAAAAAAGAAAGGTAAAATCATTGCTGACTATAACGATGTTCAGATAGAGAGGACAATAGAAGGTATTCAAAAAATTCAGTTACAAGTCGGGGGATATGAAATACCCGCATATAACATAACATCAAGTGAGTATGTTTCTGCTGCTGGAAACAAACTTGCAACATTAAATGATCAAGCTGCTGTTATGTTTTCTATAAATGGTGGCAATGTAAACTTTAGTTTTAGAAGTATCGACAGCAACAACCCTTCGGCACTTGATTTAGCAAAAGTTTTAGGTGGTGGAGGTCATAGAAATTCTTCTGGTGCGACAATACTACTTGAAGATTTCCTTAAGATGATAATTCTATAAATATGTTTGTAGACGAACTTACAATACATGCAAAGGCCGGAAAGGGAGGTGATGGAGTAGAGCGCTGGTTACACGAAAAGGGTCGAGAGTTTGGTGGACCTTCAGGAGGCGACGGCGGTCGCGGTGGCGATGTATACGCAGTGGGTGCGCGCAACTTAAACTTGCTTGCAAAATACCGCAACAAAAAAGACTTCTGTGCAGAAGACGCAGAGCCTGGTGCTAACCGCAGTCTTCATGGTGCGGACGGCGAAGACTTGGAGATACTTCTGCCTGTAGGATCTGTACTTACAAACAAAGAAACTGGCGAGAAGATTTTCCTACAAGAAGAAGGTGAGAAGATTTTGATATTAAAGGGTGGAAACGGTGGCTATGGCAATGAGCATTTTAAGAGTTCTACCAACCAAAACCCTAAAGAAACAACTCCCGGAAAGCCAGGTGGCGAGGCGAACTTTTTTATAGAGGTAGAGATCATCGCTGACGCTGGGCTTATTGGACTACCTAATGCTGGCAAATCAAGCCTTCTAAATGCTCTTACAAGCGCAGGTGCAAAAATAGGCGACTATCCGTTTACAACACTTGAGCCAAACTTAGGTGAGTATTTTGGTTTCATACTTTCTGATATTCCAGGGCTTATAGAAGGTGCAGCGGAGGGCAAAGGGCTTGGGCATAAGTTCTTACGACATGTTCGCCGTACGAAAATCTTGCTCCACTTAGTGTCGCTTGAAAATGCTGACGTGGTTGAGACTTATAAAACAATACGCAAAGAACTAGAGGAATTTGATAAAGAGCTGTTGGAGAAAAAGGAAATAGTAGTACTTACAAAGACTGATCTTGTAGAAGATAAAAAACAGATAGAAAAGACAGCCAAAAAGATAGAGAAGTTAAATAAAAACATAACGACCCTAACACTCTACGACGACGAATCAATAAAACAATTTGGAGATTATCTGACAAAAGAGTTGGGTAGCAAAAAATAATTATGAAAAAATATAAAGCAATTATTTTTGATTACGGAGGTGTTATAAAGGGCTTGCCTGGGCCAATATGGTCTGAAAAAGTTGCTGACCTACTTGGTGTAAGTAACGACGAATTTAGAGAAATTTATTACAGACATAATCATAGATTTAATATTGGTAATGAATCTTTTTCTGATGTGTTGTTAGAAATAGCAAAAGAATTAGGGAAAGAAAATAATTTCAAAAGAGTGCTTGATTTTATATCTGAGCCAGAGCAATTAAATCGAAATATAATTGAGCTTATTCAAAATCTTAAAAATAAAAAATATAAAATTGGTCTTTTAAGTAATAATTCAAAAGAAAACGCAGATAATATGCGCAAAGAAGGTCTAGGAGAATTATTTGATGTTCTTTGTGTATCTGCAGAAGTCGGTTTTACAAAACCAGATGAAATGGCTTATATTGATATATTGAAAAAGCTCAATGTTGTAGCTGAAGAAAGTATTTTTATAGATGATGTTGAGAGAAATATAAAAGTAGCTGAAAAATTGGGAATTAATTCTACATTATTTAAGTCTTACGATGAATTAATAATTGAATTAGAAAAGTTAGGAGTTATAATAAAAACATGAGAAAGGTAAAAAGACTTATTAAGATCGCTATTATACTTACGTTCATTGCTTTTGCTGGTAGGTTTGTTTATGCAAATATTATTTTACCCTCTCCCTTTAGGAACGAACTTGAAACCTGCTTTAAAAATTCGGAAAAACTCAAAGACCCTATGGAAGTGAGTATAGCAAAGAGCCTCTGTCTGGATGTTTACCCACATTTTAATTGACAAAATACTATATTTAATGTATCTTTTGACGAGAAATAAACGTAGCACATTGTTAATAAAAATTAGTTTTTACCAAACAATCCATATCTGAAAGAAAGGAAGTGTATATTATGCAAGGAATTATCGGTAGTAGCAAAGAGATTAAACAGGTGATAGAGGACATAAGAACTGTACTCGAATATAATTTACCAGTCTTTATATTTGGTGAAACAGGTACTGGGAAAGAATTAGTTGCACAAGCTATTCATTATGATAGTTCTAGAAAGAATGAAAAGTTTTGTGCAATAAATTCGAGCTGTGTATCAGAGGATCTCATAGAGAGTCAGTTATTTGGACATGTTAGAGGTGCATTTACTGGAGCAATACATAATCACGAAGGACTGTTTCAATTTGCAAATAATGGTACAATCTTTCTTGATGAGATAAGTAATATGAGTCCACTAATGCAAATAAAACTTCTGCGTGTGCTTGAAAGTAAAACTTTTCAAATGGTTGGGTCAAATATAAACATGAAGACAAACGCAAGAATCGTTTCGGCATCCAATGTAGATTTGCAAGAAAAAATATCCGAAAACATCTTTAGGGAGGATTTGTACCACAGGCTTCAAGTGTTTCCAATAACTATGTTTCCATTAAGAGAAAGAAAAGGTGATATACCGGAGTTGTGCAAACATTTTCTTGGGAAATTTTGTTCTTCTATTGGATGTGAAGAAATAGAAGTAGGTAAGGAGGTAATGGATTTGCTAGTAAATTATCATTGGCCAGGCAATATACGAGAGCTCAAAAACTTTCTTGAAAGGGCTGTGTTGCTGGCAAATAGAAACGGCGGTCATATTCTACCAGAGCATTTTAATTTTATAGACGAAAATAAGATCTTTGAAGCCAAGTTCGTACATAAAATTATTGATGTATTCAAAAAAAAGGAAGTCATTCCGATTAGAAAAGTTGAATCAATGTATATAAAAGAAGTGCTAGATCTTCATAATTGGAATCTTAGTAAGGTCGCGGATTTACTTGAAATCAACATAGGTAAAATTTATCGTATAGTTGATGTAAAAAAGAGAAATGTAAAGAAAAACTAATTTAAAAAAGGAGGTTTTAAAGAAAGCCGATCATGTAATGTGATCGGCCTTTTTGTTGCCAAAGTTATACACATTAATTGCATTTCATATAGGCAATAGCTCCTGTATTATATAAGTATATGGAAGAGACAAATATGGGAGAAATGGGTACAAATCATAATGCTGGTAAGAAATCACATACAAGCATTATTATAATCATAGTCGTCATAGTCGCAATTATTGCGGGTGTGTACTTTTGGCTTGGGGGTGGTTCTGACACTGTGGCAGATGTGCCGCAAGAAGAGCAGACACTTGGCGAGCAGATTTCAGGTGGCGTAACGCCTGACAATCCAGCAAGTGAAGTACCACAAGCGAATGTGTTTGAAGCAGAGACAAATCCATTCAAAGACGACGGATTCAAAAACCCTTTTGAATAATTTAATAATATAAAAATATTTTTATGATAAAGAGTACAAATCTTAATTTACTCACTTCTATTTCCATTCTCTTTATGGGGATATTGATTGCCACCTCACTTTTAATGACAGGTGCACTTAATACAGAAGCTAGCTCTATAAACGACATAGTCTACCCAGTGGCTGAGCTTGGAAGTTGTGAGAACAAGTCCGAATGTAAGTCGTATTGTGACGATATTGAGCATATTGACGAATGTATAGCATTTGCAGAGAAACATAACCTCATGAGTGAACGTGAGGTTAGAGACGCACGAGAGTTTGCAGACAGAGGTATAAGAAGAGGACCAGGAAGCTGTACTACACATGACGAGTGTGAGGCGTATTGTGAAAATGTTAATAATATCGAAGAATGTTTAGCATTTGCAGATAAACATAAGATGCTACCAAAAGAAGAACTAAAGGAAGCACGGCAGATCGCCAAAGCACTTCGTGAAGGTGCAGAGCTTCCAGGCGGGTGTACCAACAAACAATCTTGCGACACGTATTGTAGCGACAGCGCACATATAGAAGAATGTGTAGCATTTGCAGAGAAGGCTGGGTTTATGGATGAGAAAGAGCTTGAAGAAGTTAGAAGGATTTTGCCACTTATGAAGAGTGGTCAGATGCCGGGCGGATGTACAAGTAAGCAGTCTTGTGAAGCGTATTGTGAGGATGACGCCAACATCATAGAATGTGTAGCATTTGCAGAGAAGGCTGGCTTTATGTCCCCTGAAGAGGCAGAAATGGTTCGTAAGACTGGTGGACGAGGTCCAGGTGGGTGTGTAAGAGACGAATGTGAAGCGTATTGTGAAAACCCAGACAACGAAGAGGCATGTTTTGCATTTGCTAAAGAGCATGGACTTATCTCAGAAGAAGATCTGGCTCATATGAGGGAAGGAGCAAGTAGAATACGAGAAGGTTTAGAGCATGCTGGTCCTGAGGTTATAGCTTGTATGAAAAGAGAGGTAGGACCTAATATAATCGATGAGATAAACAATGGTACATTTTCACCATCTAGAAGAAGTGGTGAAGCTATAAAAGGATGTTTTGAAAAGCATATGGAGCGACCAAATTTTCCTCCCGAAGTTGAGCAGTGTATGAAGCAGGTATTTGGAGAAGATGCTATAGATAAAGTAATGAAAGGAGAGATTGATCGTGGTGAGATCGAAAGAGGAATAGGTCCATGTGTAAGTGAGCTCATGAGGAAAGAATTTGGCGATGACAGTTTCGGTAGAGATGGGTTTGAGGGTGAACATAGAGATGATGATTTTACAAGAGAGACATTTGAAGGCGAGTTTGGTGGTATTGGAGGAGAACATGACGACAGAAATGAACTCAAAATAAGAATTGATGAAGAACGATTAAGAGTTGAAGAGAAATTTAGAAGAGATTTTGAGACTAATTCTGATTCTCAAGGACAGATAGACGATACTCAAAATAGGGTATTCGAAGAAGAAAAAAGAAGAATAGAAGAGCAGGTAAGATTAGAGACAGAAAAAAGAATACGAGAACAACAACTTCAACAATTTAATCAAGACGGGAGCTTTTAATAGATATAGAACAAATGGACGCTAAAAGAATATATATAGGGAGCTGGTTTCAGAGGACAACTCTACACTTGTCTGAAGTGTATGACTTTTTTAGGACTGGAGAATCACCGCTTGAACTTGATAAAGAAAAGCTAAAAAACCTTAGAGACAATTTAAACCTTGCAAAAGTTGAAGATATTCACGACGACTTTGAATATATAAGTGCTGTAACTAAAAACGGCATATCGCTAAAGATTTATGAAGACGGCCTTATAACTCTAAGCCGTGACCCAGAAGGAGACATAAAAGACGACATAAAGCTAATCACAGATTACTATGAGAAAGAGCTTTCAGCTGGGCTTAAATATATCTTTAGTCTTGGTGCACCTATTCCTAAAGAGCTCGCGAATATAAAGACTGTTTACCCTTATTTTGTAGTATTTGAGAACGAATCAGAGTAGAGCATTTTGAAATTCATAGAAGATTTTGGACAAAAGAAACATTTTGAAATCAAGAAAGAAACATTTGAAGTGTATCGCGGTAACTTGCTTTACATTGTAAACTTGAAAGGCGAGTCACTTGGCAATGTTGAGAAGTTTATAGAAGAAACTATATTTATACGTGAGTTTAAGGGGCAAATGCATAGATATCTGAACTTACATAGGATAATCTGGGAAAACATAGCAAAGGTGAAGGAGCGAGGTTCTATAAGAGGTAAAGACGTTGGTGAGTTTAAGAATAAGATAGAAAGTTATGAGAAGTCTATAAATATGATAGACACTAGGATAAACCAGATGGGAGCATACATAAAAACACGTGGAGCTATAGTAAAGAGTAATCCAGATATGGAAAAGTTTTCTGATGTACTTGAGTTTAAATACGAAACACTTAACAATACACTTTCATATGTAAAAGAAATATGGAAGATGACAAAGACATACGTAGGTTCAGCGGTAAGTGTCTTCTCTGACCTTCAGGCCAAAGCGACAAACAACTCTATTAAAAACCTGACCGTAGTAACATCTATGGGAGTAGGAGGAACATTACTTGGTTTGTTTGGACAAGATAAACTTCCAGATGTTACTACAACTGGCGTGTATTATTTCTTGATTCTTGCAGCTATCGGATATGCGGTAAATAAGATAATGAACAAAATATATCTACACAAAGAGTACTCTATCAAAAACGTAAAAGCAGACAAGAATATCAAATAATTAAAACTCAAGATTGACTAGAGACTATGCCGTATTATAATAACGGTATAATAATTAATCTTAAATTTATGAATATTACAAATATAGTAATAGGTGTAGCGATAGTTGTCGTGATTTGGGTAATTGTTGCTTATAACAAATTCGTGCGTTTAGTAAATAGAACTAAAGAAGCATGGGCGGATATCGATGTACAACTTAAAAGAAGATATGACTTAATCCCAAATCTTGTAAGTACAGTAAAGGGATATGCAAAGCATGAGGAAGGCGCACTTACCAAAGTTACAGAGATGCGAGCAAAGGCAATGCAAGGTGGTTCTCCAGAAGAACGAGGGCAGTCAGAGAATATGCTTACAGGAGCGCTTAAATCACTCTTTGCAGTATCTGAAAACTATCCAGACCTTAAGGCTAATCAGAACTTCCTAGAGCTTCAACGCGAGCTTTCAGACACTGAAAACAAAATCCAAGCAGCTAGGAGATTTTACAACGGCAACGTCCGCGACCTAAACACAGGGCTTGAAGTATTCCCAGGGAACATAATCGGGAATATCTTTAAGTTCAAAAAGCAAGATTTCTTTGAGCTTGAAGAGTCAGCAGATGCACGCGAACCAGTAGAAGTTAAATTTTAAAATTATGGCAGATACAATAAAAGACAATGAACTACACAGAATTGTGATGACATGCATTATTTATAATGATGAAGGTCGTTACCTTGTAACAAAACGTGGACCAAATAAGAAAGTATACCCAAACAAATGGACAGTACCAGGTGGAGGGCTTGAACCGAGTGATTATGTAGATACTCCTAAAACAACGTCAGACCATTGGTATCATGTTGTTGAAAAGACAATACGAAGAGAGGTAATGGAAGAAGTAAACATAGACATAGAAAAACCAGAATACTTACTTGATTTAGTTTTCATAAGACCAGATAACGTACCTACTTTAATATTAAGTTACTATGCGAAATATAAATCTGGGGACGTTGTTTTGGATAAAGATGATATGACAGAATATAAATGGGTAACAGCAGAAGAAGCAAAAGAAATAGATCTAATAGAAGGAATACTAGGAGAGATTGAAATGACAGAAAAGATCTTAAAATCAAAATAATTTAAATGGCGACGCTTTATACACAACAGGACAGGAATGTTAGAAGGACATGGGTTTTGATGACTCTGTTTTTGATAGTGGTTATTGCTATTGGTTGGGCTTTTAGTTTTATATATCAGAGCCCAGGGATATTATACTTCGCAGTATTTTTCGCTATCATAATGAATTTCTTTAGTTATTGGTATTCTGATAAGATAGTCCTTAAAATGTCTGGCGCGCATCCAGTAATAAGGGAACAAAATAGGGAATTATGGAATGTTGCCCAAAACCTATCTATAACAGCAGGACTTCCGATGCCAAAGCTGTTCATAATAAACGACTCTGCGCCCAATGCATTTGCTACAGGTCGCAACAAAGAGCATGCTGTGGTTGCAGTAACCACAGGGCTCTTGAATATGCTAGACAAAAATGAGCTAGAGGGTGTAGTAGCCCACGAGCTCTCACATATTGGTAACAGAGATATACTGATCTCTACTATTATCGTAGTTTTGGTAGGTTTCGTCACTTTGCTTTCTGACTTTTTCCTAAGAATGTCACTTTTTGGCCACGGTGGTGGCAGAGGTGGGGACGACAGAGCAAGGATGTTTATGACGATAGCTGGTATAGCTTTAGCAATACTGGCTCCTATTATTGCTATACTTATTCAGCTTGCAATTTCTCGCAAGAGAGAGTTCTTAGCAGACGCTTCCGGTGCGCTTCTGACGCGCTACCCTGAAGGGCTTGCATCAGCGCTTGAAAAGATTGGTGCGTACAATAAGCCAATGAAAAAGGCGAACAATGCCACAGCGCATCTTTTCATCTCTAATCCGTTTGGTGGAAGATCGCATACTGGCATGAGAAAGCTTTTTATGACTCACCCAGCTGTGGAAGATAGGGTAAAAGCACTTCGCAATAAATAATTGGAGGATTCGCATAGTGGTTTATTGCGCCACCTTGGAAAGGTGGTATACCGCAAGGTATCATGGGTTCGAATCCCATATCCTCCG
>CAZNQQ010000013.1:0-20426 GCA_964575575.1 uncultured Candidatus Saccharibacteria bacterium
GGAGCAAATAACAAAAATCCAAGGGTTACCCTTGGATTTTTGTTATTTTGATAATTCTCCTTCTAATATATGGTCTGCTGGCGCAGGGTCTCCGTCGTCTGGCTCTAGAGTAAGTACATAAAAACTGTGGTCAGTTAGGTCTTCTGAAGATTGATACATATTTGTATACACACCATCAATCTTTTCGACTTCTCCGGTACTTATGACACTGAAACGCACACCTCTGCGGACAATCCAACCTTCGTAGAAATCTGTTCCTTGTGGATCAGGAAGATAATCAAAAGTGACGAGAAGGTGATACTTATCATCCTTTATGGTTGCTTTAGCAATTCCAGAACTTTTACCTTGAGTGTCGACTCCCCTGATCAATGCTTTGTTTGTTACATCTGCAAGTGTTCCAGTATAAGAATATGTCATGTCCATCATACCCTCCATTGCGTCTTTACTTATTGCTACTATGTTGTCGTCTTTTTGTATTGTTGCCTCGGACATTTGTATCTCAACTGTATCTTTTAGAACAACATCGTCTTGCTTAGGAATAAGATAATATGCAGCACCTAAAATTATAATAATTACGATAATAGTAAAAAGTTTCGCACTAATAAACCCCTGATTTGTGATATTTTTTTCCATAATTTTATTATAACACGTGCTACGTAGCAATCTAAACACTATCCCCTGCTACAAACCCTGTAGTCCAACAAAGCTGAAGTGAGAACCCACCACTTGGACGGTTTATGTGTAGGACGTCGCCGGTAAAGTATAAGTTGTCGTGTATTTTAGAGCGCATTGTTTTAGTGTCTACCTCTTTCAAATCCACGCCGCCGTCTGATATCACAGCCCAGTCCATACCCATCGTACCTGTCACTGTAAGTGGCATTGCTTTAAGTCTATCCACAAGCTCTATCCGCTCCTCCCTACTTATACTATTTACCTTAGTGTTCTGAAGCTCTTCCTCAAACTGCGCTACAAAAGCTTCATCCATGCCGTTAGGTACAAACTCTTTAACCACATTTTTTAGCATTTTGTTCTTATTTTTATTAAACACATCTAGTACTTTGTTCTGAAGTGTCTTAATCTCCGTATCAGGATACATATCTATACTTGCTTTGACCTCGCCTTTCTCAAGTAGCTTTTTCACCCCGTGAGATGAATTTAAAATAAGCGGACCTGACAGACCAAAATGAGTAAAGAGAATCTTACCAACTTTAGAAAACCGCCCAGCGTTTTTGGCAAGATTAGTACCAAAAGTGATTTTCATAAATGAAAGCGTTGTACCAGAAAGCTCTTTAACCCAACTTTCACCCACAGTAAGTGGCACAATGTTTGGGTTTGACTTATGTACTGTATGTCCAAGCTCTTTTAACCAACCTAGCCCCTCGCCTGTAGAGCCAGTCTCTTTGTGTGACGCACCACCTGTCGCAAGGATAAAACTATCAGCAGTATATATACCACTCTTTGCTTCTATTCCTATTATTTTCTTGTCTTTAATTTTAAAACCTAAAACTTTGGTATCTGTTTTAAGCTCTACCTGATTACTCGTAACATATCTTTTCATTAGCTTTGTTACATCACTTGCATTTTGTGACTCTGGGAATGCTCTACCTCTAGCTTCTACTGTTATAGGTAAGTTTCTTTTTTCAAAAAATTCTCTAGCGTCTTTCATTCCATATTTTGCAAACGTAGAGTGCAAAAATTTTGCACTATCGCCATAGTTTTCTATAAGTTTCTTAGGATCCTCTTCTGCATTAAAAATGTTGCACCTTCCACCGCCAGTGAGCGAGAGCTTTTTGCCAAGATCTTTGTTCTTTTCCACAAGCAAAACACGCTTACCACGCTGTGCAGCAGTACCCGCGGCCATCATTCCTGATGGACCGCCCCCTATTACAATAACGTCATAATGTTGAGTTGTTGACATAATCGTAGAATATTAGCATAATTTTAGCACTTAGTAAATAAATAGTGTATAATCATAATATTATGGCAAAACGAATAACAGGACTAGACAAAAAGAGAACATCTCACTCAAAAAAGACTAAAAAACGTCTTGCGATCAAACGCGAAATGCTAGCTAAAAAGGCTGCCAAAAAGCGTAAATAATCCGCTATCTAGCGGACTATATTACTTTATCTAGAAGATAGAAGAGACACTATCTCACCCCAAAGCTCTGACGGGGCTGTATTTTGTGCAAAAGCAATTATCCCGTCTAAAAAGTCAGGTATATATTCAGGATCTATATACGCATAGATATCAAAGTAGTGAAGCACCAAATACACTATAAACAAGAATACTATTACTCTAATTATTCTATTTATCATATTTCTATTGTGCTATATATTAGAATATATGACAAGTGGTGTTGTTATTTCCTCTTAGTCCAAAGATAGCTGTAAGCAAATGTTGAGATGCTACCAAGCGCTAGCAAAAAGAAGAAGAATCCTGCAAGACCACCTATAACTGGGATCTGCACAATAAGCGTAAACGCTACCACTCCTAATACTCCGTTTTTCCAGTCTACCGTTACTGCTTCTTGTTTTCTTACTACAAGCTTATCCATCCATGCGCCAAATATTACTCCAGAGTAAATACCTGCAAGTATGGTAAGTATTATGTAACCAAACATGCTGAGCATACCAAGTGCAATACCAAACACTGATGCGAAGAATACGATAGTAGCAGCAGGTATTACGATAAGTGTTATGAATCCCCAAAGTGTTTTCTTGCCAAGATTATCTACTGCGGACTTTACAATGTTGTTTGAGAATTTCTTAAGGAAGATTGTCGCAAGAGCTACAACAACAAGTACTGCGATTAATTTGATTAGTACAAAAGTACTGAAAAACGCAAACAATGCAGTTCTAAACGTTGAAGCTGAAACCACTTTTCCTTTTTTGAAAATAGTCTCGCCTTGTATTACAGCTTTGTCACTTACTGTAAGTACGTCTTCGTCTTCACCACTGTAGACAAGGTCGCCTACTATAACTGCATTGTCGCCCACTGTTATACCATCACTTGCTTGTATATCTACATTGCCACCGACTCTTGAATCTAAGACTACTTCCCCACCAACAACTCTAACCTTTCCTGCGACGTCGCCTTGCACAACTGCTCGGCCGCTAAGTACTACTAAATCTTTACCTACATTAGCTCCAGAGAGGATACGTACATTGCCACCTATTACCATCAGGTCACCTGTTACATTTTCTGTCACAAGTATGTCTCCACCAAGTACACGAAGGTCGCCGCCAATACTCTCAAGAACTGACACGTCACCACCTGCTATAGTTGCGTCTCCAGATACTTTTCCGTTTACAGACACATTGCCAGCACCTATAAGAAGATCACCAAACACACTGCCGTCAGAAAATACTTCTCCAGCACCTAGGTATAGGTTATCTCTTACAGTTTCACCCTTTTCAAATGTATATGTATCGCCTACTTTTATAGTTGCACCAAATGTAGTCAAAGGTACAAATACTGCTAAAATAAGCATCACCCCTAAAATATGTTTAAAATTCATAATATTAAAAATTATAATAATACCTATATTTTGTTCCTAAAGTCGTCAGTTGTCAAAGGGTTAACAATGCATTTCAATAATACATAATATCGTAAGAAATATTAAACATATTGACCTTTATGGAGGAAATAAGATGTTTGACAAACTTTCAGGTAGAGCAAAAAAAGTAATAGAATTAGCCAGAGAAGAAGCAGAAAGATTAAACCATGGGTATATAGGAACAGAACATATATTACTTGGTTTAGTAAAAGAAGGTGGTGGTGTTGCAGTAAATGTTTTTCAAAATCTAAGTATTGATCTTGAAGAAATACGTGTGGAAACAGAAAAAGCAGTCCCATTAGGTCCTGATATTGCCATAGTTGGTGAATTACCTTTCACTCCAAGAGTAAAACAAGTGCTAGTATACGCTATGGAAGAAGCAAGGGTATCAGGTATTAACTACATGGGCACAGAGCATCAATTACTTGGATTACTTATGGAACACGAAGGTGCTGCTGCAAAAGTCTTAGCGAATTTGGGTGTAAATTTGGAAGATGTACAAGATGAAATCTCAATATTGATGGGAAATAGTAAATAAATTTTATAATTACAATGGGTGTCCGAAAAAATCTTATTTTTTCGGACACTTTTTTATTTAACAAACCGTATACTTTATATAAAATCTATGTTATTATAAATCTAATATCCAATCCCTCCTAGGGATTTTTTATTTTGAATTAAAGCAATTATGGAAATACGAAACATAGCAATAATAGCCCATGTGGACCATGGCAAAACCACTCTTACTGATGCCCTATTAGCCCAAACTGGCGCTGTGGAGAGCGGGGTGAGTATGGATACAGACAAGCTTGAACAAGAGCGTGGTATTACTATTTACTCCAAAAACGCCTCTGTGGAGTATAAAGATACTAAGATAAACATAGTAGACACCCCAGGGCACGCCGACTTTGGTTCAGAAGTAGAGCGAATCTTACGTTCTATTGATTCTGTACTTTTAGTAGTGGATGCTCAAGAAGGCCCTATGCCCCAGACTCGTTTCGTACTAAAGAAGTCTCTCGCACTTGGTCTTAAACCAATACTTGTTATAAATAAAATAGACAAGCCAGCAGCAAATGCTGAAAAGGCTCATGACAAAGTATTTGAACTATTTACAGAGCTTGATGCCACAAATGAGCAGTTAGACTTTCCTGTTATCTACGCTATTGGACGCGACGGTATAGCAAAAAAGGAAATTGAGGACGACAGCAAAGACCTTACTCCACTTTTAGATATGATACTTGAGAAAGTTTCTCCAGCCGAGAACAAAGTTGAAGCGTCACTTAGTGCACAACCTTTTAACTTGGCTTATGACAACTTCCTAGGAAGGATCGCTATCGTACGAGTATATAACGGTACACTCAAAGCAAGTGACGCTGTTTATATTAAAAAACAAGATGGAAAAACTTCTAAACAAAAAATAACAAAACTATTTACATTTAAAGGCGTAACACGAACAGAGGTAGACGAAATACAAGCTGGTGATATCGGTCTTGTAGCTGGTATTCCTGATATTTATATTGGCGACACTATAGCCGACACAGAAGACGCACCGCTCCTTGAAGCTATCGCTGTAGATGAACCAACTATTGAACTAACGTTTCTAGTAAACAACTCTCCTTTTGCAGGACGTGAAGGAAAGTATGTAACAAGCCGACAGATAAGAGAAAGACTTGAAAAAGAGCTTGAGGTCAACGTAGGTCTTAAAGTTAATTTTGAGACTGATAGCCCAGAGAAATTCACAGTATACGGCCGTGGTGAGCTTCATATAGCGATACTACTTGAAAACATGCGACGTGAAGGTTACGAGGTGCAGGTATCTCAACCTAGAGTTATTATAAAAGAAATAGACGGCAAGAAACACGAACCATTTGAAGAGGTTGTGGTGGATGTGCCAGAAGAATTCCAAGGAGCTATCATAGAAAAGCTTGGTATAAGACAAGTGCAAATGAAAAATATGGAAAACCACGAAGGCCGTGTTCTTATAACACTTGAAGGTCCTAGCCGAGGACTGTTTGGATACAGAAACAAATTCGTTGTTGATACAAAAGGACAAGGTATACTTGCCACTCGATTCATCGGGTACAAACCATACGCCGGAGAAATAGCGCATCAGGCTACTGGCTCTATGATATCTCAAGTTCAAGGCAAAACACTTGGTTTCTCGCTTGCAAACCTACAAACTCGCGGTGAACTTTATATAAAAGAAGCTACAGAAGTATATGAAGGTATGGTTATCGGCAATACCTCAAAAGGCGAGCAAATGACAGTAAACCCTACCAAAGGAAAACAACTTACAAACATGCGTGCTTCTGGCTCTGACGACGCTATCAAGATCACTCCACCTAAAGAGATGACCATAGAAACTGGACTTGAGGTAATGGCCGACGACGAGTACTTAGAGATCACACCAGAGAATGTGCGCCTACGAAAACAACACCTAACTGAGTCTGACCGCGTAAAAGCATTAAAGAAATAAGGGTTGACATTTAAACCTCTATATGCTAATATAGAGCCAATCAAATCGAAGCTGTCTGGGGAAACTATGTCGAGTTTAATTCTAGAGTGTAGAGGTTTGTACATTAATAGACTAGTTTCTTACAATAATATGGAAGGAGTTATAGCTAGAGTTACTGACCGAGGATTCGGGTTCATCACACGTGAAGGAGAAGAGAAAGATCTTTTCTTTCACTCAAATGAACTACAGAACGTACAGTTCAACGATCTTCGCGAAGGCGACAAAGTTACTTTTGAAGTAGCAGAAGGACCAAAAGGTCTTAACGCTACTGCAATTAACAAAGCCTAAGTGAACTCAAAAATACCCGCGCCTACGGCGCGGGTATTTTTATTTGTTTTACTTTCTAAAACAGTCTCTGCATTTAAGCTGATCAGCTCTGGCTGGATCTGGTTCAAATGGAAGTTCTGTGATGTCTCCTCCACATCCTGCACATTTCCAGTTACCTTGATGCATTTGTCTTGGGCCGTCGTTTCTACGAGGCTTATCTGCCATCCTCTTCTTATGGCAGTCCCTACAGACAAGTCCACCTTCACGAGCTGGGTCTGGTTGAAATGGTAATTGTGTAATAGCTGCACTACAACTAGAGCATGTCCAATTACCTTCAAACATTTGGCGTTCTCCGCCTTGATTCTCGTTCATTACTTTATTTTTGTTACTCTAATAATTTAATTATTATATCACTCTACTAAATAAAACAGCAAATATTTTGGTCGGATTTGGCGCCAGCTCACTAATTCGCTTCGCTCATAAGTGGCTCCTGCCCCGGCTCAAAAAAGATTTCCCAAATCTTTTTTTCCGCCGTTCAAATCCGACATTCACAGAGATTAAAAATAGCCAGACCTTTTGGGCCTGACTATTTTTAATCTTGAGCCAGTGGTCGGATTTGAACCGACGACCTACTCTTTACAAGAGAGTTGCTCTACCAACTGAGCTACACTGGCAATAACTTATTTTCTATCTGGATGTCTTTCAAACTTTGAAACGTTTTTCATATAATGAGATGTCGTTCTATCCTTCTTTACGACACCTCGTCCTTTTATGAAGTTTATAACTCGTATAAGCTTCCTTTCTGCAAACTTTACACCACTTAACGCGACATGACTAACATGATACGCAGTATGATGCGTAATCTCTTTAGAAAGATGTTTACCTTTTGTAGGTATATGACTCTTTATAAAAGTGAACCATTTGGCGACTACTTTGTCCGCCTTAAAACGCCTTTCCCTAAGAACTGTTTTTCCTGCTTTTATTTCCCAGTTTTTGAACGCTATCATACCTATGATAGCGACAAATGCAAAACTAAATGAAAATACTGATGCCATGGTCTAAATATTACACTTAAGCGGCAAATCGTGCAAACTCACCTACTTGAATCCTTTCGCCAAACTTCTGTGTCGCAGCTTCAATAAGGTCCTTGATAGTGTTTTCAGGATCCTTAATGAAGACCTGCTCAAGTAGAATCTTGTCGCTAAAATATGAATCAATCTTACCTTTTAAGATCTGTTCCTTCATTTCTTCTGGTTTACCTTCTACTTCTTTTTCAAAAACTTCTTTTGCTCTGCTTATTTCTTCTTCTGTTATGTCTTCTTTGTTTGTGAACTTAGGATTTGTAGCAGCTATGTGCATAGCTATGTCATATGCAAGTTTTACAAATTCTTCGTTCTTTGCGACAAAGTCAGTCTCGCTTAAAAGTAAAACCATAGCACCTACGTTGCCAGAGTTATGAATGTAAGATTGTACGGCACCTGCTTTCAGGTCACGTCCTGATTTTTTATCAGCTACTGCTCCACTTTTTTTCTGGAGGATTATAATCGCCTTTTCCATATCACCACCTGCTTCTTCAAGTGCCTTTTTGCATTGAATGATAGAAATCCCTGTCTTCTCTCGAAGTTCTTTTACTTGCTCTGTTGTTATTGCCATATTATTTTTTTGTTCCTTCTTTATAACTTGTAATTATTTCATCAATGAAGAATTTGATACTTTTTTGTGTTGCATCGTTTGCAACTATCGGATAATCTACATCGTTTAGATTACTGTCAGAATTCAAAAGCCCTATTACAGGAATACCTTTTTGTGTCGCCTCTTTTACTGCAATACTTTCTCTTTTAGGGTCAACCACAAACAACGCATGTGGTATCTCTGACATATCTTTAATACCAAAGAAATTCTCTTTCAGATTTTCTATTTCTCTATCAAGCATTACTTGCTCTTTTTTTGTATATTTTTGTGCAAGTTCACCTTTATCTTTCTTGAGAGCAAGGTCTCCCATTTTCGCAATTCTTTTTTTAATTTCAGAAAAGTTAGTGATAGTACCTCCTATCCATCTTCCTGTAACATAAGGCATGCTGACTCCGTCTGCACCTTCTACTATTGCGCTTTTTGCTTCGTTTTTACCACCAACAAAAAGTATTGTTTTCCCTGTCTCTCCTAACTGTTTAGCAAACTCTTTTGCAGACTTAAGTAATTCGTCTGTTTTTTCAAGATCAATTATTTCTACCCAGTTTTTAACACCAAAGATGTATGGCTTTATAGACGGATGTCTACGAGATTTTGAGTAGCCGAAGTGCGCTCCGACAGCAAACATGCGGTCAATATTTGCCGCATTTGCCTTATTGTCTGCCTTTTTTACTTCTTCTTTTGTTTCCATATAATACCTAAGATACTACCAAATTTAGCGATTTTATGCAACATTAAGAGCTTCTAGAACATCTTCAATACCGCCTCCAAATATGCCGTCTATATTGTGCCACGACTTCTTAAGCCTGTGGTCAGTCACCCTGTCTTGAAGTACGTTGTATGTGCGTATCTTCTCTGATCTGTCGCCTGTGCCTATCTGGTCCTTTCGTTCCGACGAGAGCTTCTTTGCTTCTTCTTCTTGCTTAATGACCTCAAGCTTTGCCTGAAGTATCTGCATAGCCTTTTCTCTGTTTTTTTGCTGACTTCTCTCTGACGTACTTCTTACATCTATGCCTGTTGGTTTGTGGACAAGTCTTACCGCAGTCTCAACTTTGTTTACGTTTTGCCCGCCTGCACCACCAGAGCGTGAGAATTCCATCTCTATGTCAGATGGATCAATTTCAAAATTCACTTTTTTACGTATTGGAAGTATTGCTACAGACGCAGTAGACGTATGTACTCGTCCAGACTTCTCTGTAGCAGGGATTCTTTGAATCCTATGCACTCCTGTCTCGTATCTTAATTTTCTATAACAATCTTTCCCTTTTATCTCAAAAGACGCTTCTTTGTATCCTCCTGCAGAACTTTCTGATTTATTTATTGGTGAAAAGCTCCAACCACTTTTGTCTGCATACTTTTCATACATCTCTGCTAAGTCTTGCGCAAACAGCGACGCTTCGTCCCCACCTGCACCAGCTCGCACTTCTAGGATTAGCTCGTTAGGGAATTTCTCCTCCTCCTCTGCTACTTTTACTATTTTCTCTATCTCTTTTTCTACGCCTTCTTTTTGTTCTTTGAGCTCTTTAAGTTCCTCATTGGCAAGCTCTTTCATCTCATCATCTTTTGCCATTTCTAAAACGCGCTCTTCTTCTTTTAAGAGTCGTTCATATTCCCCTGCTAAATATGCGGTCCGAGGATCGTTTTTATGTTTTTGTAAATCTTCCATTTACTTCTTCTTAGCTTTGGCCATTCGTGCTTTGAATTTCTCTACGCGACCTGCTGTATCGATAACCTTCTCTGTACCTGTATAGAATGGGTGACATGCACTACATACCTCTACTTCTATCTTTTCTATAGTAGAACCCACATCAAAAGAGTTTCCGCAGGCGCAGGTTACTTTAGTGTCTGTATTATATTTTGGATGAATTTCTGCTTTCATTACGGGCTATAATACCATTTTCTAGCTTGATTGCAAGATATCTATTAATTTCTGATATTTTGCTGATAGTGCCATTACGTCATCTCCATAGAACGAATATGCTGGTTTTTCAGCGTTTTTCCAACCAGCAAGGTAGCGGAGGGCTGCCAAACGCTCAGAATACGCCGTACCCTTGTCAGCTCCGTTGTCCATAAGCAGTATTGCTGATGCCATAAATGCATCGCCGTTGTCCCACGGGCTCGGCGGGTTGTGCCCTGTTGCTTTGGCTATTCTGTCTACATAAAGTGCCCAAGTAGTAGGCATAAACTGCGCAGGACCCATCGCCCCTCCACATCCGTACCAAGGCTTTCTGGACACTGGAAGTGTGTCTGGATTAAGCCCAAGGTCTGCGGTTAGTTTAAGAAACGCTGCTTTTTGTTTCTCTGCACTTGTATAATAACCAATGCTTTGATAACACTCGTATAGATCTGTCTTCCAATTCCCTGTACCAACATTTTCGCCCAAGTTAGATTCTTCCGCTATCACACCAAG
Organism: uncultured Candidatus Saccharibacteria bacterium; assembly: GCA_964575575.1. Classification (GTDB taxonomy): domain Bacteria; phylum Patescibacteriota; class Minisyncoccia; order Phycocordibacterales; family UBA2163; genus UBA2163. The sequence continues at coordinate 10,441 of CAZNQQ010000013.1, forward strand.
CAAAAACGCGGGTCTCACTCCAGTCTTTGCAGACGCAATATTTGCAAGTTCAAGCGCTTGCTCAAACGGAATAGCAGCAGAACCGCGAAGCGCGAAAAGTTCACTGCGGATCTGTGCTGCAGACTTTTCTTTTGACTTGATAAGTTTCTGATACTCTGCCTCTACTCCTTTGGTAGCATCTACTATTGCTTGTTTTTCTGCTTCTTGTACTTCTATCTTTCTTTTTTGAAGATTTTGTATGTCGCGAAGTTCAAGCTCTTCTTCTTGCTTTACCTGGAGTGTACGTTTTTGTGATTCTGTGTCACTTTTTGTACCTTCTATCTCTTTAAAAGAGTCGTTTAAGGCTACTTTTATAGAATCAAAAGAATCTAAATCCTCAAAAAATTCGGATAGATTTTGTGTGCCAAGCACCACCTCAACCAAAGACATATTGTCTATCTCATTTGTCTTTCTTATAAGTTGCGAAAGTGATTCTTTTTCTCTGTCTAACTTTTCATTTAAACTTCCTATAACAGCTTCTTTACCTCCTATATCTTGGTTGAGTTTTGATATAGCGATGTCCCGCGCGCGTATCCCAAGTTTTGCTTTTTCTATCTGCGCTTCAAGGATCGCAACGTCACGCTCATAAGAAACTCGTTCTCTTTGTTTGCCTTGGAGTAATACTTCTTGTGCGTCTATCTCTGCTTCAAGCACTGCAAGATCTTTCTCAAGCTGTGCTTTATGCGCATCAACACTACTCTGCGCATGTGTAGTCTGTAAAGAAGACACTGTCAGCAATACAGCTAAACATAAAAAAACAACGGGTTTGTTAAACTTAAAACTCATTGTTTTATTATACCAAATTATTTATCTTCCTTCTTCTCTTCAGCTGGTTTGTCTCCTGTATCACCTCCTTCAGCTCCTGCTTCTTCTTTTTTACCTTTCTCCTCTACTTCTATAGAGTCTAGATCTGGCGCTGCAACTTCTTCTATTACTTCCTCTACTGCTTCTGCTACTAGCGCTACCACCTCGTCTTCTTTTGTTATAAGCTCTGCACTTTCTGGTAGTTTGATGTCTTTTGCAATTACTCTAGCTGTAAAATCAACAAGTCCTGAAATATCAACCTCCAAAGCTTTGGGTAAATCTTTTGGAGCAACTTTAATCTCGATATCATGTAACACCTTAACCAAGTTACCACCACCCTTAACAGCTGGTGATTCACCAACGAACTCAAGCGGTACATTAACTTGAACTTTTGCGCCCTTTTCAAGAACATAGAAATCAACATGTCGTGGCACACTCTTAACAGGATGAAAATCAACACTCTGTACAAGAACCTCTTTTGGCTCTCCTACGCCTGTGAGAGTAATAACTGTAGATTCTCCAGCCTCTTTATAAACCTTTTCAAACTCTCTTGCAGATACTGATATAGGTGTAGCCTCCTCCTTCTTACCATAAAACACAGCAGGTAAAGAACCCTCCTCACGTAGGTTGTGTGGCTTTCCTATCTCTTCTCTTTTCTCTATTTTTAGTTCTAACATAATGTCTAGCAGTATAGCAGTTTTATGCAAGAAAGCAAGAAATTACATCAATTTGGCTGCTATCTTGGTGTGGTGCGCTCCTAGGTCACGCGCCATCTTCTTTTCCATATCTGACGGCATTCGCTCTCCCATTCCACCTGTTATTGTAGATACTCCATAAGGTGAACCTCCCGCTATCTCATCGATACCCATCTGCTCTTTAAATGAATATGGGAATCCTACAAACACCATTCCATGATGAAGCATTGAATGCATTGCGGAAAGTATTGTAGACTCATTCCCTCCGTGCTGAGTGGCAGTACTTGAGAACATTGACACAGGTTTCCCTATGAGAGTCCCCTTCATCCATGCACTACTTGTCTGATCCCAGAAATTCCTCATCTGAGCTGGCATATTGCCGAAGCGCGCAGAAAGACCTAGTACAACTCCGTCTATTCCTTCAATATCAGTATGTGGATCTGCTACCGGAACATCTTTCATTGTCTCTTTTGCCTTTTTCATATCATCATTCCATTTGTCTTCTGGAATAATCTCTGGAGTCTGCATAAGAACAGCCTCGCCACCTGCTTCTTCTACACCTTTTACAATCTCTTGTGCCATTTGAAATATATGACCTTGCATTGAATAAAACAACACTAGTATTTTTGGCTTTTTCATATTTTTATTATATTAGATGATTAATAATTATATTATAACAAACTAGTCAACCCCGTTAGACCTGATTGGGCGGAGTGTCACCTTCCAAAAATGCAATTATGTTCTGTGCTGCCATCTCTGACATTTTCTGTCGTGTCTCTATAGTTGCTGACGCTATGTGCGGAGTTATTACAATATTCTCAAGTTCTGCCAAACCATCAGCAAGTGCTGGTTCGTTCTCAAATACATCGAGCGCTGCGCCTGCTATCTTTTTCTCTCGTAAAGTTCCTACAAGTGCATCTTCATCTATCACTGGACCGCGTGACGAATTCACCAAGTATGCTGTTGGTTTCATAAGTCCCAACCTTTCTTTATTTACCAGATGCCGAGTTGAATCAAGAAGTGGCACGTGAAGTGTCACTACATCTGCCTCCTTCAAAACATCTTCTACGCTTCCTCTAAACTCCGCCCCTGTAGCACTTTCAAACTCATCATTCTTTTTAATATCAAAATAAATTACATTCATACCAAACCCTCCTTTTGCAATATTTGCAACTTGCGAACCGATCCTACCTGCACCTATTATCCCTAAAGTTTTACCTTTTATATCCATACCAAGCAAAAGCTCTGGCGCCCAACCATCGTATTTCCCCGCTCTTGTAAACCTGTCGCCCTCTGTAATCCTAGAAGTAACAGAAAGAATCATAGCAAATGTGTGTTCAGCTACAGAGTCTGTAAGCACCCCTGGGGTATTTGTTACTACTATTCCACGTTTTTTAGCTTCATCTACGTCTATATTGTTGTACCCTACAGCGTAATCCGCAAATATCTTAGCGCTAGGCACTGCGTCAAAAACCTCTGCATCTATAGTGTCTGTAAGAAGTGGTAATACAGCATCGTACTCTTTAGCTTTTAGTGCATTTATCAGCTCATCTTTTGTAAGTACTCCGTCTTTCTCACTTATGTCCACATCAAAGCCTTTCTCTTTTAGAAGTTTTATTCCTGCATCTGGAATCTTTCTTGTTATATATATTTTCATAAAAAATTAAAGTGAAGCAAGATATGATTTTTAAAAGTCTGGCCGAGCTTTGCGAGGGGGCCCGAGGACTTTTCAAAAATTATATCTTGCGTAACTTTTTATTACATCTTACTAAATAATTTTAATCTTTCTTCAACTACCTTACTTACATGATGCACAGCTTCCTTCATATATCTGTACGGCGCTATATCATCTGGATTTTCTTGAAGACCGATCTTAATACCGTTCTTATATGCAACCCTAACTTCTGTACTTATATGCACTGATGCTATGCCAGCGTCTATCGCTTTCACAAAATCCTCGTCTGTTATCCCTGATCCACCGTGTAAAATCATTGGCACACCACCTGCTTCTCTTAAGTTTTTTATCCTTTCTATATTAAGTGCTGGGTTGTTTGCACTCTTAAGCATTCCGTGCAAGTTCCCCACAGCAGGAGCAACTAGATCAACGCCAGTCTTTTCTACGAACTCTTTTATTTCTTCGGGAGTCGTAAGGTGTTCATCAGTAATCTCTGCACCTTCTGGGATCTCGTCCAAAAGCTTTGATGACTTACCTATAAACCCAAGCTCACCTTCTACTACAATGTCAGGGTTTACACTTTTCGCATATTCAACACATTTTTTTGTAATCTCCACGTTTTCTTCAAATGAAAGTTTTGCTCCGTCAAATATCACTGCATCGTATCCTGCGTCAACTGCTTCTTTTACCTTTTCAAACGAATATGTGTGATCCGCATTTAAGAAAACCGGATAATCATATTCTTCTCGTAAACTTTTCACAAGTGCGACAGCTTGGTGCACTCCTATAAAATCCCGTTCTCCTTCTGATGTACCGATTATTATAGGTACTTTAAGCTTCTGTGCTGTAGTAAACATACCCTTTAACATTTCCGTATCTGCAATATTAAAATGCCCTATCGCTGTCTTGTTTTCTTCTGCCTCTTTTATAATATCTATTAATTTCATGATACAATTATATCATGAAAAACTTTGATTTCATCGCCATAGGCGACATTACCACAGACGCATTTATCAAACTCTCTGGCGACGACGCTAGTGTAGAAAGCAGTGAAGACGGTAGTAAAAGCAAGATATGCTTAAGCTTTGGCGACAAAATAGAATATGACTCTGTCACAGAAGTTAACGCCGTCGGCAATAGCCCCAACGCAGCAGTTTCAGCCCACAGACTCGGCCTTAACTCCGCACTCGTAACAAACTTAGGAGACGATTCTAACGGAAAGAAAATGATTGAAGCACTTGAAACAGAAGGAGTTAATAAAGATTTCGTAAAGATTCATAAAGACAAAAACAGTAATTATCATTATGTACTTTGGTATGAAGAAGAACGAACTATTCTAGTAAAACATCATGAATACGAATACGAACTGCCTGATATGGGTAAGCCTAAATGGCTTTACTTTTCATCAGTTGGAGAAAATTCAATGGACTATCACAAAGCTATTGCAAAGTATGTAAAAGACAATCCTGAAGTGAGCATTGCTTTCCAACCCGGAACATTTCAGATTCGTTTAGGTTATGAAAAACTAAAAGACTTATATGCTGTATGTGGGCTTTTCTTCTGTAATAAACAAGAAGCTGGGAGGATACTTAAGACAGATGAAAAAGATATGAAAAAACTATTAGAAAGTATGCACGCACTTGGACCAAAGATTGCTGTAGTGACAGACGGACCAAACGGAGCATATGCTTACGACGGTACTGACATGTGGCAAATGCCAATGTATCCAGACCCTAAACCACCTGTGGACAGAACTGGCGCAGGGGATTCATTCTCTTCTACTGTAACTTCAGCACTCGCTCTCGGGAAAACTTTGCCAGAAGCACTATCATACGGACCTATTAATTCAATGTCAGTAGTTCAACACGTCGGCGCACAAGAAGGACTGCTTTCAATGGAAAAGCTTCAAGAACATCTTGCAAATGCACCATTAGATTATAAACCCACAAAAATAAATTAATTTATTTTCTTTTTATAACTTTCTTAACTGCTTCTTTTATAGACTCCACTCCCATACCATAATGCTCTATGAGTTCGTTAGGGTTCCCTGACTGCCCAAATTGGTCATTCATTCCTATAAATTCTATTGGAACTGGATTTTCTTGTGCCAAAACTTCAGCCACTGCAGAGCCTGCACCCCCTGCAACCTGATGCTCCTCTACAGTTACTACTGCACCTGCCTTCTTAGCTACCTCTATTATAGTGTCTTTATCTAATGGCTTTATAGTGTGGTTATTTACTACTATTGCACCAATCCCCTCACTCTCAAGCTCATTTGCAGCCAAAAGTGCATTGTGAACAAGCGCGCCAGTTGCGATTATCGCAACTTCAGATTTTTCAGACTCAAATAGTACTTCTGCTTTTCCTATTTCAAACGGTGTGTCTTTCGTCGTGAATACAGGGCTTTTGGCACGCGCCAAGCGTATGTAAACAGGAGTGTCTGTCTCTGCTGCAGCTATTGTAGCCTTCCGTGCTTCTTCAGAGTCAGCGGGTGCCACTACTGTCATGTTTGGTTGTACTCGCATAAGAGCAATGTCCTCAAGTGCTTGGTGAGTCGCACCATCTGGCCCTACTGACACTCCGGCATGTGAGCCGACAATTTTAACTGGAACGTTGTTTAATGAAATAGTTGTTCGTATTTGTTCATTGTTTCGTCCTGGTGAGAATGCAGCGTACGATGCTATGAAAGGAATCTTTCCATAGTTTGCAAGACCCGACGCAACTGTTGCTAAGTTTTGCTCAGCTACTCCTAACTCAATATATCTATCCGGAAACTTCTCTTGGAACCAATGCATCCTTGTAGACTCACTTAGGTCTGCACAAAGTGCAAGCACTCGTTCATCCTTCTCTCCAGCTTCCACAAGTCCATGACCAAAACCATCTCGAGTTGGTGCCTGCTCAAGTGCATCTGTTTCAAATATATTATTTACTAATTTTGCTTTTTTATTTATCATATTTTTTTAAGTTCTCTCAAGAATTTTTCAGCTTCTTCAGGTTTCGGTGGTTTGCCATGCCATGTGTAATCAAACTCTATATCTTTTATTCCCTTTCCAGGTATAGTGTGCGCTATTATAAGTGTTGGCTTTTCATAAATCGCTTTTGCTTTTTCTACTGAATCAACTATCTCTTCCATATTGTGTCCGTCTATATCTATCACATGCCAACCAAAAGCTTCATACTTGTCACGAAGTGGTTCCAGAGCCATTACATCTTCCGTCATACCGTTTATCTGAATATTGTTTCGGTCAATTATTCCAGTTAAATTAGAAAGTTTATTGTTACCTGCAAACATTGCTCCTTCCCAAGTATTGCCAGCGTCCTGCTCTCCATCTGACATTAAACAGTACGTTTGGAACTTTTTGCCGTCCATCCGAGCGCCAAGTGCAATACCCGCTGCCTGTGATAGCCCTGAACCAAGCGGTCCTGATACATTCTCAACTCCAGGAAGGCGTTCTCGTTCTGGGTGGCCTTGAAGCCTTGTGCCAAATTTTCTTAAAGTTTTAAGCTCTTCAAGTGGGAAGTAGCCGGCGTGTGCCATAACAGCATAACGCACAGGTACTATGTGCCCGTTTGAAAGTATAAGTCTATCTCTGTCTTCGAGGTCAGGATTCTTAGGGTCGTGATTTAAAATATGAAAATAAAAAGCAGTGAAGATGTCTGCCATACCAAGTGGACCTGCAGTGTGTCCTGAGCCTGCTTCTACTAGCATTTCTATAATACTCTGACGAATTTCATTTGCTTTTAGTTCTAATTCTTTTATTTTTTTGTCGTGTATATCAGCCATTTTTTAATTGTTCAATTGTTTGTTCTATATCTTTGCTTTTAAAAATCGCTGAGCCTACTGCAAGTCTGTTTGCTCCAGCTTCTATTAACCTAGGTGCAGTCTCCAAACTCACAGCACCATCAACACTTATTATAACCCTGCTGTATTTCTCCCGCAAATCTTTTATCTTTTCTATCACCCGTTCATCAAACTCTTGCCCTTGATACCCAATTTTTGCAATACCCATAAACTGCACGAAATCTATCTTCTCTATTAGTGGGTAAATTTCTTCATTTGGAGTTGTAGTATTAAGTGCTATACCTACTTCTACATCGCTCGGAATCTTCAAGAAAGCTTCTTCGATCTTTTCTGTGCTTTCAATATGAATTATTACTCTCTTTGCTCCTGCCTCAACCCAACTCTCTATAACCTCTTCTGGGTTTTTAACCATCAAGTCAACTTCAAAATCAAAGTCTATCTTTTCAAGCTCCCCTCCCACATATGGCCAGTCTTTAGACGGTACGAACTCCCCATCCATTACATCGATCTGTACTGTATTTACAAAATCTCTTACACGAGAATATTTCTCATTTAGATCATTGAAACTCTCTGGCATTATTGCCGGAATTATCTCTATCTTATCCATGAATATTTTTAGTTATCTCAGCGATTTTTGCAATCCTCCTAACATGCCTCTCGTCCCCTGAAAAGCTTGTTTTAAGCCATATTTTTACTGCTTCTTTTGCACTTTCCTCTGTCAGAAACCTCGCACCAAGAGAGAGAATATTTGCGTCGTTATGCTCACGAGATATTACGATTTCATTTGGAACCTTTTCACTCGGTACTTCACATTGCCCATTAAAAACTATAGCCCGCACATTTGGATATCTGTTTGCCACTATTGCTTCTCCTTGCCCTGAACCACCTAAGATTATCGCTTTTAGTTCGTCTGAGTTTTCTGACACCTCGCTCGCAGCCTTTGATATAGAATCTGGGTAGTCGTCGTTTTCATCATATTCAAATGCACCTTTGTCTTCTACTTCGTATCCAAGCTCTTTGACATACGGAATAAGTTTTTCTTTTAGCTCAAACCCCGCGTGATCTGTTGCAAATAAAATTTTCATCCCGTTAGAAATTCGCCCATTATTATCTGTTCCATTATCAGAAGATATTTTATTATTTCTAACGGGATTCATAATTATTCTAAATGTTTTGCCGTAGTAACAACGTGTCGCAAAAGAGAGTTTGCATAACCCATCTCATTGTCATACCACGAAAGTATTTTTACCAAGTTCCCGCCTGCTACACGAGTAAATGAAAGGTCTGCAATAGACGCATGCTTGTCGCCAACTATGTCAGATGACACTAAAGGTTCTTCTGTCACTGTAAATACTCCTTTCCATCGTTCTTCTTTTGCCGCTTTTCGCAAAATATCATTCACCTCTTCTGCTGTTGTTTCTTTCTTAGTTACAAATGTAAGATCAGCGTATGAACCTGTGATCACAGGCACCCGCACTGCAATACCATCAAAGAACGGAATGCCCTCTACTGCTTTTGTAACAGAAGTAGCAGCACCTGTAGACGAAGGGATTATGTTGTGTGCTGCAGCTCTTCCTCTGCGGACATCTTCGCTTCCATGACTTGGAGCATCAACGAGAGATTGTGATGCAGTGTATCCATGAATAGTATCAAGAAGTGCTTTATCTACATCGAGCGTTTCTTCCATTATCTGCATCACAGGAGATGCAGAGTTTGTAGTACAAGATGCGTTTGAACTAATGTCGCACGTCTTAAGCCTGTCTTCATTGACTCCCATAAGCACTGTCGCTGCGTCTATCCCCTCTGGTGCATCGCCTTTCACGGGGGATGACACTACAACTCTTTTTGCTCCAGCATCTCTATGAGCATTAGCCTTTCCGTAATCTGCAAACACTCCTGTACTTTCCACCACAATATCAATGTCCAAATCTTTCCACGGTAAGTTTGCTGGCTCACGTTCACTTAAGAAAGTTATCTTTCTGTCTCCAACTTTTAAATTACTTCCATCTACAGAAACCTCTTCATCTAACTTTCCATAAACAGAATCGTATTTTAATAAATAAGCGATGTTATCAATGTCGCCTATGTCGTTAATAGCGACTACTTCTACATCTGACGAATCTTTAGCGACTCTAAAAAAAGCCCTACCAATTCGTCCGAAACCATTTATAGCAATTTTTGTTTTTTTCATATCTATTTATTATATCAACACAAACATAAAAGACAAAAACGTTTTGTATAGAGTTGGCTCTCTAGAGTTGGCTCTCGGAGAGCCAACCAATTACTAATCTTCAAAAGTGTTGTCGTCGTTCTTAAAAGACTTAAGCCATTCTATAAAATCTTTCTTAAACTTTTTTTCATTAGTGTTATAAATTTCATAAAAAAGTTCTTTATTTATAATTTCGGGGAAATTGTTCTTACCAATAAGATCAGGGAAACTAGAATATTTGTAATTTTCAAGAAAATTAATAATCTTTTTTAAATCTTTAATACCTTTCTCTTTCCATCCTGGCTCTATTAACTCAATTGGGTTCGATAAAATATAATACGGAATGTGTAAAAAATGAGCATCTGCTTGTATTGGTATTATTTTTGATTTTCCTTGAAATAGTACGCCATTTCGATTATTTTTAAGATTAAAATATTGAGTATAACCGCTTGTAATTTTTTGAGAATAAATACTTGCACCTTTTTCGATTTTTCCTTGTGAAAAAATATGATAATGATTTGGTAACAAACTCCAACACAAAGTATCGACGATCATTTCTTTATCATTGGTTGGCTCTCCGAGAGCCAACTTTCGTCTTTTAGAAAAAGGGAGGGCAAGATTTTTATCATTAAAATCATAAAGGTTTTGAATAAAACGCAAATAATCATTTTCTTTTAAGAAAATTTTTCTTTTCTCTACTCCCCTATTTAAAATATGATAAAAGTCGTATTCCATTTGATTTATTGTAACATAGTTGGCTCT
>CAZNQQ010000014.1:0-3471 GCA_964575575.1 uncultured Candidatus Saccharibacteria bacterium
CTGCTACAGCTTTGTTAATAGCAACAAAATCAGAAAGGCCTCCTTGAGCTAAGCGTACTGCCAATACATGAAGGATAAATTCATCCGTTCTCGCAAGTCTTTCAGCTATTTTTTTAAGATCAAGATCGCCGAGTATTGTTTTCATAATATTTTCACCTCCTCTCTTTTATAAATTGTCAAAAAAACTAAATTAATTTAAGCTTAGAGTAACACGAAAAGTGGTAGTATGTCAATGACCTAGATCAGCTCATTGTTTAATCAAAATCTATTAAATATTCTTTGGTGGGGGTGGTGACAGTGTCTTCAATGTCGCTGTCGTCTAGCGTTACTTCATCTATCAAGTCATCTTCTATGTCCATAATAAAGTCCGACGGTAAGTTTACAGTTTGCGAACCGAAGATGGTGCGGACTGATGCATAAGTGAGGAAAACCTTTTTCTTTGCGCGGGTGAGCGCTACATAAAACAGCCTTCGCTCTTCTTCGTCGTCACGTTTTTCGTCTGAGAGAGATGTGTGCGGGAAAAGTCCGTCTTCAAGACCTGTTATAAACACAGTTCCAAACTCCAAACCCTTTGACGCATGCACTGTCATCAGCCTAACCGCGTCTTTTTCTTCTTTGAGTTCGTCTTGGTCACTTGCCAAAGCTGCATCTTCCAAAAGTTTTTCTATTCCCTCTTGCGGTGTAAGTACATCGTAACGTGAAGCTAAAGTTGCAAGCTCTTTTATGTTTTCAAGTCGCTCAAGATCTTCTTCGTTTTTAGTTTTAAGCATCTGTTCAATACCAGACTCTTTTAATATAAACTTAATAGTCTCACTTGGTTTTTTATTCTCTGCAACTTCTTTAATCTTCTGTAATAATAGTTTAAAGTTTTTAACTTTTTCTTGCATCTTTGGAGGAAGTTCACTCTCTCTGCCTTCTACTATCTTAAGTAGTGTTACTTTACCGATTCCGCGTGCTGGTACGTTTATGATTCTCTTCATATCAGAGATGCTCTCTGGATTAAGTGCGGCACTTAAAAACGCCAAGATGTCTTTAACCTCTTTACGCTCAAAGAAGCGCACGCCCAAGACTTGGTATGGAATATCCATCGCTAGAAACACCTCTTCTAGGATTCTAGACTGAAAGTTAGCCCTATAAAGGACAGCTATATCTTTAGGACTCACGCCTGCCTCTATGAGCTCTTTAGATTTCAGAGCGACAAACTGCGCTTCTTGCATCTCATTGTAAGCAGTAAAGAGTGAGATGTTGTCGCCGTCCTCTTTGTTTGTGAAGAGAGTTTTCTCTTTGCGGTTTTTGTTTTTCTTAATTATTCTGTTTGACGCTTCTAGGATAGTTTTAGTAGAGCGATAGTTCTCTTCAAGTAAAAGTGTTTTGGCTCCGGAATACTTTTTTTCAAAATCTAACATGTTTTGAATGTCAGCACCTCGCCAACTGTAGATGTTTTGGTCTACGTCCCCCACTACGCAGACATTCTTATGCCCTAGTGCAAGTAAGTTCGCAAGTTTGTATTGTATTTTGTTGGTATCTTGATACTCGTCTATGTGAATGTACTTCCAAATGTTTTGATAACGCTCTAAAATGTTTTGGTTTTGTTCTAGCAGGTGCACAGTCTTCAAAAGTAAGTCGTCAAAGTCAAATGCTTTCTCTTTTTTTAAAGCTTCTTCATACTCACGCCAAACTTGCGCAACAATTTTGGCAAAATATGAGTTGCCAACACTTTCTTCATACATTTTTAGAGAGATTGCGTCGCCTTTCTTCTTTGAAATGATACTTAGTATCTTTTTCGGTGGATATTGCTTCGGATCATAATCAAATTTCTTGAGTGCGTCTTTCACAGCTCTTACAGAATCGTTTCTGTCAAAGATTTTAAAGTGCCTTACTGTATTTAAAGCTCGCGCATTCTCTTTTAGTATTTTTACACCAAGTGCATGGAATGTTGCAACGTATGGATATGCATTTGCATGTATTGGGAAGTTAACTTCTTTGTCTTTGTCTAGCAAATCTTTCACACGTTCTTTCATTTCTTTTGCTGCTTTGTTTGTAAATGTCACTGCAAGAATACTCTCTGGTCGTTCTCCAGTTTTTATTAAGTTAAGTATTCTGTGTGTGATAGTTTTGGTTTTCCCTGCTCCTGCACCGGCGATTATCAAAAGCGGACCGTCTTTATGTAAAACCGCCTCCTTCTGCTGTGAATTTAGTCCTTTTAAGTGCATATTTTGTACTATATCATAGTTTATGGTGTGGTGGATAACTTCATTGACTTCTAATCTCAAGCGGGTATAGTGGGTAAATACCGTACGGTAGCGATTTTCTTTGTGGCTTAACAGAGCCACATATTCCAGAAAAACTAGCATTGTCGCAATAAAACAAAGACTATAAAATACACTAATACAGACCCTGATCTTCCCTATAAATCCACCAAAAATCAGGCTAAAATAACAAGAATTTGGACACTTTTCGCCACAAAGTTGGTGTTTTCTGCGTTTATTATAGGCGCTCTATCTACTCCAGGACTCGCTCACGCTGGAGTGTTTTCTTTTGTAAAAGGTCTGTTTTCTGGGCAAAATAAGCAAGAAATAGCTACAGCAAGCGTGCATAACTCTCAAACTATACCTGTTCTACGTGCAGCACTTAACATTGACCCTAATCCTTCAAAAGGTGGTGGTGAAATAGTAATAGTAGACGACGAAGCGCTTCTTTCAGAGATCGGACCGTCAGGAACTTTGGCAGAGATAGAAGAACGTCCAGCGTCGTCAGACGAAATAAGTATATATGTAGTACGTGAAGGAGATTCACTTTCACAGATTGCGAAGATGTTTAATGTTTCTACAAATACTATTATCTGGGCAAACGACATCAAACGAGGTTCATTTATAACACCAGGGCAGACACTTGTGATACTTCCTATTACAGGAGTACGACACACTGTCGTTAAAGGTGAGACTGTTAAAAGTATTACAAAGAAATACGGTGGTGATTATGAAGAAATACTTCAGTACAACGACCTTACACTGGAATCAACTATCGCTGTTGGTGATGTTGTAGTAATACCAGACGGAGAGATCGCAATGCCTTCATATACAAGCGCAGGTCATGTAGTAAAAGGATCAGCAGCTCCATCATACAGCGGGTACTATATCAAACCAGTCACTGTCGGACGTCGTTCACAAGGTCTTCATGGATACAATGCTGTAGACTATGCAGCTCCAGTTGGAACTCCTATAATCGCAGCGGCAGCTGGTGACGTAATAATAAGTAGAGCTTCAGGATGGAACGGTGGTTATGGAAAATATATTGTTATCAGACACGACAACGGCACACAAACACTTTACTCTCACAACTCAAGCAACATTGTTTACCCTGGACAACGTGTAGTCCAGGGACAGGTTATCGGTTACATCGGCTCAACTGGCCGCTCAACCGGCCCTCACGTCCACTTCGAAATCCGCGGCGCCAAAAACCCATTTTAAT
>CAZNQQ010000014.1:3571-17171 GCA_964575575.1 uncultured Candidatus Saccharibacteria bacterium
TCAACCGGCCCTCACGTCCACTTCGAAATCCGCGGCGCCAAAAACCCATTTTAATATATTATCTAAATTTAATTGAAGAAACCAAATCTGTAAATTCATTATTTAGTTGAAGTAAGTTTTTATCAGCTACTTCAAGCTGGAGACCGTATACAACCTCTTCATAAAAATCTAATATCTCGCTTTTATTTTCTATTAAATTTTCAGGCTTTTCTATGGAAAGTCTTAATTCTTCTATTGGATAAACAGGTGTATCCAAATCAAATATAATCCTTAAGCCACCTACATTGTTAGGTATATTAGACTCTACTATTCTATGAAGCCCGGGTCTAAATACTTTATCAGGTTCATTAGTCCAATTATATGTTATAAAATAATCAAATGCTTTTGAACTCAAACCACCTTCGTTTATGTTTATATTTTTACATCCCAATAAATTTATAAACACAGAATCACTATGTTTAATATTGGGCGCAGAACCTTCACACGACTGCTGAGATGTGACAAACTCAGATGGATTGGTTTCATCCAACCCCGAAAAATCAAACATAGTAGCACCCCCAGGATATGAATAATCCCTACTGTTTCCACCCAAACTGACTCTGTCAAAATTACTAAAGAAAATATACACACTAAAACCAGCACCTTCCCACCCTTGCTTTATTTGGTAATTAACATCACCCCAATAACTAGGGTATTCAAAAGTCATACCAATCTCCTCAATATCAGCTGTTGCGACACCACCGGACGGTGATGACATAAACCCAACCTCACAATAATAACCATTTTCTCCACATATTTTATCAGTACTTAAATCACAGGATAAGTCAGCTTGATCAACACTCTCTTCCATTATGTTTCCAAATGAATCTGATACAGGCGCACCTATTGCATAATTTTGCTTGTCATTAGTTATACAATAATTGATTTTTTTACCATTGTCTGAAGCGGAGGTTTCTGGCGATAAGTAAATATGACCAGAACTTTCTAATATTTCTAAACTTTCTGGATATATATCATTATAAACATAATATATTTCTAACCCTGTACCGTATTGATTTATAGCACTTAATGTATAAGCATCCTGATCCTCTGCTACAATAAACACCCCACTTTCAGCCAAGACTTTTTGGTTGTAATCATTTGTAACGAGACGAAGTTTATATCGACCAACGTCTTTAGCAGTCATACCAACAACGGGGTCTGAAAAATCATTAAGCGCCTCTTCAACAAAACTTCCATCTTCACGGATAAGTATTAATTTTCCTCTCGTGTCTCCGGGCCAAAAACCTACTGCACGACTAAGTCTAACCTCATGCCACAACCCTTGCTCTAACACATCACCAGATTTTGGTAACAAAAAGACAATGTCCGATAATTTAGCGCTTCCAAATTTAAAAGTCTTCATTATTTTTTCGTTTATCGGCAAATCTTTATTGAACAAGACATGGTACGCATATCCTTCATAAACTGTACGGTAAGCATAAAAACTTCGAGAGCCTCCAATATCACTATGACTTTGAAGACCAAGATAGTCCCAAATAACACCATTATATGTTTGAAGATCCTCAACTGATTCTCTACACAGTCCAAAGAAACAACCGAAATCTTCACTTTCTGCTTCTATTTCAACAGACAAACCAGAAATACCGTCCGTACTATGGGAAACACAATCTTTAAGGCATAAATTGAATACGAAATCATAATCTTTTGGGTAATATATACTGAAATGACTATCGCCATATGCCTGCCAACCATCGGCTCTATCTGTAACAATCGGCACAATCCCAACCTCACAATAATAACCATTTTCTCCACATATTTTATCAGTACTTAAATCACAGGATAAGTCAGCTTGATCAACACTCTCTTCCATTATGTTTCCAAATGAATCTGATACAGGCGCACCTATTGCATAATTTTGCTTGTCATTAGTTATACAATAATTGATCTTTCTATTGGTGTTAGAGATAGAATCTATTGTCTGTGGAAAAACATATCCAGAACTTTCTAACGTATTCAGATTTTCTGGATATTGACTATTGTCACTATAATATAATTCCAACCCAAGACTGTATTGCCTAATATCATGTAATGAATAAGCGGTTTGAAGTCCGGCTCTTGCACCACCTAAACTGCCTGTAAAAATTGGAAAGATACTCGCAGCAACAATTAAAATAAGGCCCAAAATATAAAAACCTTGCATACTGTAAGAACGATAGTGTCCCATAAAATATCTACGATAATAGATAGCTATAACGAAAAAGATGATACTTACTATTGAGGAACCTATCGACTGAATTGAAGAATCTTGAAAAAAGTAAAGTAAGCCGCTTATAGCTGTTAATGCCAAAATAGGAATTACCCAACGCTTTAATTTCCAACAGCCGTAAGCCAATATAAATGACGACAATACTGTTCCTAAAATAATTAAAGAGATACTTATCAGAAAAGTTAGTGGCTCAGCACTAAACAGCATTGAAATCATAACGACACCAAATATCCCAGTAATTAAAACGAGAATACTATAAATTTTAAAAATTACCGAAAGCCACTTAGGGGCCATTAGTTGGTCAAATGATGACAACTCACTATTTTGTTCTTGAATATTATCCATAAGTAAATACTATCACATACACACAAAAGCCCTACTACCCTGTGTGGAGTATGACTTACTTATTCCACCTGCTTTGGTCTATATTGAAGCGCTTCTAAGATGTGTCCTTCTTTTATTTCCTCGCTTTCGTCTAAGTCTGCGATGGTGCGGGAGAGTTTGATGACTCTATGATACGCACGGGGCGATAGATCCATCTTACTTGCAGCGCTGTTCAGACTTTTCTGTGCACCGTCTTTTAAGTTAACAAGGTTAGACAAATCTTTACTGTTCATCTCGCTGTTTGTCTTTACTCTACTTTTTATACCACTAAAACGTTCTTGTTGGATGGCACGAGCCTTTAAAATATTTTCTTTTATTCTGTCGCTTTCTTTGTTTTCTTCAGATTTTTCAGCAAGTTTTTCATGAGAGATATTCGCTACCTCTATCCACATGTCTATTCTGTCTATTATCGGTCCTGAAATCTTTCTCTTATACCTCTCCAGTGCTACTGGTGTGCAAACACATCTTTTTTGACTTCCGTGGTTACCACACGGGCAAGGGTTCATCGCTGCAACTAGTATAAAACTCGCTGGGAACAGCGCTGTGCCCTTCGCACGAGAGATGCTTATCACTCTGTCTTCCAAAGGCTGGCGAAGTGCCTCTACTACCCTTCTTTCAAACTCTGGGAACTCATCTAAGAACAACACACCCCTATGGGCTAGCGTTATCTCCCCTGGTTTTGGTATAGTACCTCCTCCTACTATCGCCACGTGCGAGGACGTATGATGCGGAGTCCTAAAGGGCGGTTTGGTCATAAGTGTTTCGCTCAAGGTCCCTGCAATAGAATGTATAGACGTGGTCTCAAGTGCATCATCAAAACATAGCTCTGGTAGTATATGACAGAACGCTTTTGCGAGCATGGTCTTACCGGTACCAGGTGGACCATACATTGCTATGTTGTGCCCGCCTGCTGCGGCGATCTCTAGCCCACGCTTTGCTCTCTCTTGACCCTTGATGTCACCAAAATCAACAAGGTGTTCTTCTTTTTTGAGATTAACTTCTGTCTTTTCTGTTGGTTTTATGAGTTTGTTCTCTCCGCCAGCTGGCGGATGCTTTTCGTCTAAGTGTTCTATCACTTCTCTCAAGCTATCAACTCCATATATTTTGATACCGTCTATAAGTGCACCCTCTTCGGCATTCTCTTTAGGCAAATATACTTCTTCAAACCCTTGTCTTTTGGCTTCTAGAACTATCGGGAGCACACCGTTTATCTTTCTTAGGTATCCGTCCAATGAAAGTTCACCCAAAAAAAGCTTACCCTCTGGGTTAAACTCTATATCGTCGCATGACAGTAGGTATGCAAGCGCAATACCTAGGTCAAACACTGGGCCCTCTTTCTTCAAATCAGCCGGTGCGAGAGATATAACGACTTTTTGGTTTTTAACTTTTGGAGATTTAAAGTCGGAGTTCTTTATAGCAGCCGAGACTCTGTCGCGCGACTCCTCTACAGCTTTGTCAGGCAAACCTACAACAGTGAAAGCATGTAAACCTTTTGAAAGGTCAACTTCAATATCAATAATTTGCGCAGAAAGTAGTGTGGTCTGCGCACTATAAACTTTTGCAAAGTTTTTTGCAGTCATTAGGTTAAGTATAACCTAAACGCGGGAAAAGGTCTTTCCTCGCGAAACGAAGTGGAGAGAGGAGGGACCTTGAGGAGCGTTTACTCGTCTGGACCGAGGTGTTCTGCACAAGTTTTTGCTGCAGGGTTTGCTTCAAGTCGAGCGACTGGTATCTGCTCTCCTGTGTCTTCGCAAATTCCGTACTTACCGTCTTCGATTTTCTTAAGAGCTTCTTTTACATTGTTGAATCTGATCTCAAGTTCTTTAACTAATGCTGTGTTTTTCTCAAATCCTTCTATTCTGTCTGCTACTTCGTTCTTGTCCGCCTCAAGTGTGTCCATATTGGCAGGGATTGGCTCCCAATCGTTAGGGTTTGAAGGGTTGATCCTTGCGATTTTTGAAAGCTCTCCTGTAAGAACAGCGAGTTCTTCTTCAAGCTTTTCTTTAAAATGTTTTGTATCTATTGTTTCCATAATACACACATAATATCAGTAAATTTTGAATAACTCAACAACTACCTGATAGTCCTAGAAGACGTTAATCTTGTGAGAATTTCACCAAAAGTGCTTTCGTTTGTGGTTATAACAATAGTGTTCTTGTCTACAAATGAATATATAAGTACCGTGTTACCATTTGCATCTTTTAGTATACGTGTGTCTTTGTTTTTTATAACCAAATCATTAAATGTAAGGGCTTTTAAGTCTTCAGTCGTCGTTGTGGCGGTTTTTACAGGTACAACAGTGCTCTCTACCTGATCAAAAAACGGTGACAAGTCTTGTTTGATATACCTCTCCCACTCAAGCATTCCTACAAAAGCGTTTTCGTAAAAGTTGGTTTTTAATATTATAAATGGCTGGTTTCCGTCAAACACATGTACCCCAATCATAAAGTCTCTAGCAAGAGAACGTAAAAACGACGTTGGTATTTGTACGTCTATTAGATTTAGAAAATTATTTGCACTAATTAGCGTTCTTTTTTCAACACCTTCTTCATCTATGAAAGATTCTGTCAAAAAAATATTTTCAATACGTCCTATGGAAAGCTGTGTCCTGTCTCTGATTGCTGCAAGTTCGTTTATTGCCTGTCTTCTTGATAGATCAGTTACGTTGAACTCCAAATCATTGTCGGCAAATATTATAGTTTGTATTTTTGAACCCAGTGTAGTTGTATCAATATTGCTTTTACCGTAAAAATAGAAAACTGACCCAATGCCCAAAACGATCAGTATCGTACTTAGGACAATAATCCCAACTCTTTTCCTGAAATCATTTTTAGATGCTTTGCTTGTGCTTGATTCAGGTTTTGGCCCATCTTTACTGTAACGTTTTTCGCTTTCAGCTGCTGCCATACCAACCAAAGAACCCTTTCTTGTACCCATAACACTAGCAAGGTCTTCTTTGTATGTGCGTAGTGGTTTTAACTTACTCACTTCACTAGGAGCGCCTGCCTGTTGCGGTTGCGGTTCTGGTATTGGCTCTGGCTTAGGTTCTGGTTGTTTAGGTAGTTCTGGCTGTTCTATTGGTTTTGGTTCGGGTTTTATTTCTGGTTCTGGTACTGGTTTCTGTGGAGGAGCTTCAGCAGAGATTCGTTGTGTTGTTTCGTTGGGGTCGGTAACCTCAACGCCCGGCAGATTGTCCGGAACATTGTTTTGTGGTTGAGAATTTTTAGAATTTAAATTGTCTTCCGCCATTAAACTTATTCTAACAAACTACGTATGTTTTTCATATACTAACGCCCCCTATATCCCATCAGATATCTTTTTGGGTTATCAGACATATCGATAAAGTCGTCTGCTGCTTCTTTGAGTTTACCTGAAGATGATTTGCCAAATGAGATCACCTCTACCTGACATCCTTCTTTCATTTTTAGGTATTCAACAAGTGGTATAAAGTCTCCGTCTCCTGTGGCTAGTATTACAGCGTCAAGCTTTGCTGCCATAGAAACCGCGTCTATAGCGATACCTACGTCCCAGTCTGCCTTTTTGGCACCACCAAAGAACACCTGTAGTTCTTTACTCTTGATCTCAATACCAAGCTTACCCATGGCTTCAAAAAAGCTATTTTCTTCTCCTGATTCGGTAGTTACAACGTATGCACTTGCGCGAATAAGATCGCGACCTGCTAGTGCGTCTTTTATAACATTACCGAAGTTTACTTTTGATTTATATAAATTTTTAGCGCTGTGGTAAAGGTTTTGTGTGTCTATGAAAATACCTACACGCTGGTTTTTGTGTTTTATAACTGACATATTAAAAATATATTAAATTGTAAAATTGCTACTTCTTCAAGCCCAATTTTTTTATAATGGAGCTGTATCGCTTTTTGTCCTTTTTCTCTAGATACTTAAGGTGTGTTCTACGAGCTGCAACCATACTTAAAAGCCCACGACGTGGGTGTTTGTCTTTGTTGTTTTTCTTGAGATGTTTTGTAAGTTCAGTGATTCGTTTTGTAAGTATAGAAACCTGCACCTCTGGAGATCCAGTGTCTTTGTCGTGAACTTGTGTCTCTTTTATTGATTTTTCCTTCTTTTTCTTTGTAAGCATAACCTACATATCATACCAAAAAATTAAGCCTAGCGCAAGTACTGTGTCTGCGCTAGGCTTAGGCCTAAATTTAGAGGCTATAAGTTAAAAATCTAACAATCTCTTTTTTGTCTTTTCCATCTTACTTTCTTCTCACGAATAATGTAGCTTTGTATGGCGAAATTTCTAAGTCGGCCATTTGAGCCGTACTTACGCGATATATCGTCTATAAAAATCGCTGGTATATCAACCAATTTTCTAAAGATGAACACTATCCTTCTCATATTTCCCCTTTCAATATGTAGTTGTAAATGTGCACAAATTCAACCCACAGAATACAATTCTATAGGTAGTATGTCAACTCTTTCTCAAACACACCATACTGCTACAATATACTTATATGTCGCAAAATATTAATAAACTAAAGAGAGAGTTTCTTGAATACCTTGAGATAGAGAAAGGCAGGAGCCTTAAGACTATAGAGAATTACGACAGATACCTCTCTCGCTTTATTGATTTCACTAAAATCAAGTCGCCCAAAAGTATTACTGACGACGTGGTTCGTATGTTTCGCCTTTGGCTCAATCGCCAAGAAAGCGGTGTCGTTACAGAGGGTGTAAACGACACATTAAAGAAAAAGACTCAGAATTATTATCTGATAGCACTTCGAGCTTTCTTGAAATTCTTACGCAAGCGTGAGATAGAATCTCTCTCGCCAGAGCGTATAGAACTTGCTAAAGTTGCAGAAAGAGATCTTGATCTTATATCTTCAGATGATCTTGAAAGGCTTTTGTCCGCACCAGAGGGCGACACAGTAAAAGATTTACGCGACAAAGCTATGCTTGAACTGCTTTTCTCTACAGGGCTCCGCGTGTCAGAACTTTGCTCGCTCAACAATGACATCGATTTAAAAAGGGATGAGTTTTCAGTGCGCGGAAAGGGAGAGAAAGTGCGAGTTGTGTTTCTCTCTGACACAGCGCGAGGTGCTATAAAGGATTATCTTAAAGAACGTAAAGATATGGACGAAGCAATGTTCGTTCAGTTTGGTAAAAACACTGCCAATGTCAAATCCCTACGACTTTCCACCCGCTCCGTTGAACGAATCGTAAAGCAGTATGCTATAAAAGCGGGCATCTCTAAAAAAGTTACTCCGCATATTGTAAGACACAGCTTTGCAACAGATCTTCTTCAAAACGGTGCAGATCTACGCTCTGTACAAGCGCTACTCGGTCATGCAAACATAGCAACCACACAAGTTTACACACACGTCACCGACAAACACCTACGTGACATACACAAAACCTTTCATGGTAAGGGGCGTAAGAAATAAAAATATGAAAATACTATCTTGGAACGTAAACGGCCTACGGGCAGTACATAAAAAAGAAAGCTGGAATGATTTCCTAGCAGAAAATCCAGATATTTTCTGCTTACAGGAAACTAAAGCTCATCCAGACCAACTTCCTGAAAATTTGCGCGAGACTGAAGGCTATTTTTCATACTTTGCTCACTCTGAAATCAAAAAGGGGTATTCAGGAGTTGCGATATATACAAAAACAGAACCAGAAAAGGTAGTTTACGGTATGGGAATAGAAAAGTTTGACCAAGAAGGACGACTTTTAACTTTATACTTTAAAAACTTTGTACTACTGACTGTGTACTTCCCTAACGGAGGCATGGGGCCAGAAAGATTGCAGTATAAGTTAGATTTCTACGACGCTTTCTTAGACTACATTGAGAAAATAAAAAAGTCAGGACATAAAATAATCTTCTGTGGTGACGTAAACACAGCACACGAAGAGATAGACCTAGCAAGACCAAAAGCAAACGAAGACAACACCGGTTTCTTACCAATAGAGCGCGAATGGATAGACGAAGTAGTGCGTCATGGATACATAGATACATTTAGATACAAAAATCCTAATAAAAAAGATGCGTATAGTTATTGGGATATGAAAACAAGGGCTCGTGACCGCAACGTCGGCTGGCGTCTGGACTATTTTTTTATAAGTTCTGATTTACAAAGTAAATTAAAAACAGCCTTTATTCTTACAGACATTTATGGCTCTGACCACGCACCCACAGGCATAGAATTACTCTAAAAGACATTTATATAAGTTATCCACAGCTTTGTCCTTTACGTGTCTTTTATAGATGCTAATATTAAATCAGACCCCCTGTCCTTTAAACATTTTCATAGTTTGGATTTAATAATATGTTTTGTAAGTATATAATTTCTTCAACTTTATAAAACATCTGTGTAAAAGAGATATTGATACATGCATAGGTATTAGACAAATCACAAACTAGGCTTTCTTTCTCTTTTGTGACTTCCCCGGTCACAACCCCCTTCTCCTAAGCATCTGTATAGCAGCATTTTCATTTCGTATTTGTTAGTGCCATTATATAGGTGCTTTTTTTTGTTTTCCAAAAAAACTATTGTACCCAATGCTTTCCTCTTAAGCCTGCGATCTCCTTTTCGTCTACCTCTTCTTTCTTGTCTTTACCCTTCTCTCCTAATCTCTTAAGCTCTTCTTCACTTAGTTTGATAAGCTTTTGAGCCTTTTCTTCAAGATATTTGGCAGTATTTAGCTTAGGGTCATCAAGCACCTCTTCTAGAAGCGCGTGTAGTATAAAGCCTATTTTAGGTCCCGCTGTTTCATGTGTAACATCCATAATCTTAGCGCCGTCTATCTTAAGCATTGTTACTGACACTGGGTCGCGCAAAGCCTCTTCTACCATTGATCTGTACTTTCTTAAGCGATACGGATTAGCTTTTGGTCGCCCCATACCTATTCTGTCGCTCTCTCTTACGTCCATAAGGTGCCAAATGTTCTCTTCTCCTACGTTGCGTACCATTCTACGCACAGCAGAAAGTGTTATTTGCTCTGGATCAGAGAAAAACAAATGCCAACGCACTAATTTAACTATTTTTTCTGTTTGTTTTTTAGGAAACTTAAGTCTTTCTAGTAATTTCTTCGTCATTCTTCCTCCTACTACATCATGACCATGAAACGTCCAGTCTTTCTTCTCGTCAGACCACCTACTAGTTGCTGGTTTTGCTATATCGTGGAACAAAGCTGATAGTCGTATCTCCAAAGGCCAACCTTTCTCTGCAGAATGCTTTACGGAACGTAGATTATGCTCCCAAACAGTAAAAGCATGGGCTTGGTTTTGTTTTGCATCGATACCTTCTTCAAGTTCAGGAACAACAAACTGTAAAACCCCCATTTCATGCGCTAATTCGAGCGCTTCCATAGGACTGTCCGACATAATTATACGTATAAACTCATCCCTGATTCGCTCTTTTGCTATTTTTTCTAGCATTTTAGCGTCTTTTTTTATAGCTTTTTTGGTATTTTCTTCTATTTTAAAGCCAAGTTCAGCTGAAATCCGTATTGCACGCAATATTCTAAGCGCATCTTCGCCAAAACGGACATCTGGGTCCCCTATTGCTCGTATGGTCTTATCTTCTATGTCTTTTTGGCCGTTGTGCAAATCAACAACTTGTCCTTTACTCTCATTGTACGCTATTGCATTGATTGTAAAGTCACGTCTTTTAAGATCGTGTTCGATAGAATCACTAAACTCCACAGAGTCTGGCCTTCTGGCATCTGAATATTCTGATTCTAGTCTATATGGAGTAACTTCCACTACTTTTAGTGTTTCGTCGTCTGTGTCGTCGTTTACTACCCCCACCGTACCGTATTCGTTATTATAATAAGTATTCTCAAAAAGCTTTTCTATCTCTTCTGGTTTTGCATTTGTTGTTATGTCCCAATCTTTAGGTAGTTTCCCTATTAATAGGTCTCTAACACAACCACCAACAATATAAGCCTCAAAACCAGCCTTTTCTAGCTCCCCTGTTACATGTGAAACCTCTTTTGGTATATTAAATTTAGCAATTTTTGACATAAACTTTAATTTTAATCTGTGCACCCACCAGGACTCGAACCCAGAACGACTGTTCCGAAGACAGTTGTGATATCCATTTCACCATGGGTGCATGTTTATACATTATATAGTATTTAAAAGTAAAAACATAGATTTTGAAATAAAACAATAAAGAGATATAATAAAGACTTAGCGGGTATAGTTTAGTGGTAGAACACGTCCTTGCCAAGGATGAAACGAGAGTTCGATTCTCTCTATCCGCACTAATTTCTCCAGAAAGTCCTTGATAACTTGTACTTTAAGTCTTTTAAATTTACACAGAAATAAAGCTATTTTTGTGAATAACTGTGGACAAAACTGTGGACATGTGTATAAGAGACAAAGATGGCTATTAACCAATTTGTATGTCTTTTTGTCAAAATATGGCTTAAAATATAGACTTTAAGAGACAAACAGTCCTGTATTGGCCACTTGTAAGTAGTTCGGTAATGTTTCACGTGAAACATCTAGAATAGACTATATTATGTTTCATATGTAACATTTAATAGAATAAATACATGAAATCTAAAACGGATAAGCAAAAAGTGGGGGAAATTGGTGAGAATGTTGCTTGTAGGTTTCTTATGAAACGTGGGTTTGAGATAGTTGAGAGGAATTATTGGAAAAAGTGGGGGGAAATAGACGTCATCGCTAAGAAAGACGGAGTTTTGCGGTTTATAGAAGTTAAAACTGTTTCATGTAAAACGTTAGCAGATGTTACACGTGGAACAGATGCGTACAGACCAGAAGATAATATACACCCGTGGAAACTAAAGCGTTTGTCTAGAACAATGCAGACTTATTTACTAGAAAAGGGGAATGACGACATAGAATGGCAGTTTGATGTAATAGCCATATATCTAGATATGTCCAATAGAAAAGCCAAAGTAAATTTCCTAGAAGATATAGTTATATAAGACATTTATTGTCGGGGAGCCGAGAATCGAACTCGGGCCGCTCGGTCCCAAACCGAGTACACTACCACTATGCTACACCCCGTAATTTACTAATACTACACAATTTATCGCTTTAACTCAAATTTTACAAAACAAAAACCCCTAGAATAGGGGTTGGGTACTACATATTACATAAGCCGCCACAGCTGTTTAAGATAAGTAAATTAGAAATTTAAATCATTACCAAATTCTGGTAATCTACTCTTTTTCTGCTGATGCAGCAGACGTAGCCAGGGTATTGTCGGTTTCTTCTGTTGACTCCTTGACTTCATCCACAATAATCTTCGACTCGAAGTTGGTCTTTTCCAGAACTTCGTCGATCAGTACAGGCAGGTTATCCACGACAATTGGGCCCATTATTGTTAGATCCTCTTTGCCTTCGAAATCATTCGCCATCTTTTTGATGAGATCCATGACCGGATTTTCGTCTTCTTTGCAGGTGACGATTACTGGTGTTTTAGCAGCTAAAGCCCTAGAAAGAAGCGTGATGAAACCACCACAAGCTTTTGCGATATCAACGATCTTAATATCAGATTCGGGCCAGGTGGTTAGATCGAGCATAACAGCATCAATGGTGTTAACTGCATCCGTTTTTAAGAGACCCTTACCTTCACCTGTAGTTTCTACAAAGATAGGGTCGAATTCACCTGAAGCAGCCTTCATAATCCCTTTTTTCAGGTCATCGTTGTGAATACCTGCAAATAATGCTTTTTTCAATCTGTTTGTTCCTGTTTCTGTCGTCATAAAACCAACTCCCTTTTTAACAAAATGTTAAGAAAATATTTTTTGTGGATAAATAGGGCATTTGCAAAACAAAGCAATATATTATAGAATATGTCAACAACTTAACTAAAGCATATGAATATGACTAATTTTATACAAAATATCAATTTCACGGCTCTATACCTAGGTAATTCGGTACTTGACTACGCTAAAGCGGTAGGACTTTTCGTCGTTTTACTTATAGTTTTCAAGGTTATTCAGTATATTATCCTTAAAAGACTGGGCAAATTAGCCGAAAAGACTAAGACAGACATAGACGACACTCTCATAGAGATCACAAAAAGCCTAAAACCTCCGTTTTATTGGTTTCTAGCGTTTTTCTTTGCAATAAAGTTCTTAACTATAGGTATACTTGCTACACAGGTTATAAACGGCATTTTGGTCGTCTGGGTGGTGTATCAGATCATAAAAGCAGTCCAAATACTACTTAACTACATATTAAACAAAAAGTTTGCCAAAGAAGACGATCAAGGTTCTAAAGCGGCTATAGTGTATGTGAACATGATAGCGAAATTCTTACTCTGGGCTATCGGACTTCTGCTTATACTTTCAAACTTAGGGGTGGATGTTACTTCACTTATCGCAGGGCTTGGCATCGGTGGTATTGCTATTGCTTTTGCATTGCAGAATATTCTTTCTGATCTTTTCAGTTCGTTTGCAATTTATTTTGATAAGCCATTCCAAATAGGGGATTTCATAGTCGCAGGTAGCCATAGCGGGACTGTAGAGAAGATCGGTATCAAGACAACTCGCATAAGAGCGCTTCAAGGAGAGGAGATCGTGATCTCAAACAACGAACTCACAGGTGCGCGCGTACAAAACTTTAAGAAAATGCAAAAGAGGCGAGT
Organism: uncultured Candidatus Saccharibacteria bacterium; assembly: GCA_964575575.1. GTDB lineage: Bacteria > Patescibacteriota > Minisyncoccia > Phycocordibacterales > UBA2163 > UBA2163. Next base: position 16,825 of record CAZNQQ010000014.1, read on the forward strand.
AGTTTCTTCTTTTGGGATACTTTACGAAACTCCAGTAGAAAAAATAAAAAATATAAAACAAATAGTAACAAATATTTTCAATAATTTAGAAAACGCAGAGCTTAGTAGAGTGCACTTCAAACAACTCGGGGATTTTTCTCTTAACTTTGAAGTTGTCTACAACATAACAACAGGGGACTACAATATTTTCATGGACGTGCAAGAAAAGTTTAACTTCGCACTTATGGAAGCGTTCGAGAGTGAAGGTATAGAGTTCGCTTACCCAACTCAAAAACTTTTCGTAGCAAAATAATTATTTCTCTAGTTCATTGACCAACGCTTGTGTGAGTATTGGTGCTATGTTTTCG
>CAZNQQ010000014.1:17271-19283 GCA_964575575.1 uncultured Candidatus Saccharibacteria bacterium
TTATTTCTCTAGTTCATTGACCAACGCTTGTGTGAGTATTGGTGCTATGTTTTCGTTAAATGCATCTGCCTCTGCAGAGATATCGCCTGCAAGCAAAGTCTGTAGGTCAAAGCCTGTGTCCTTCATAAAGCTTCTGTTTATATGAGCTATAGTTATAGCCCTTAGATCCCTGTCGCCTGTGGTGTCTGCAACTGTGCTTGTTACAATGATTCCTAGCAATTCATTCTTGTCGTTTACCACTGCGCCACCTGAAGAGCCTTGTTGCGCTACTACAGAACCACCTATTGAGAACAGGTCTAGGGTTCCTTCTTTGAAAGTAAACAATTCCATAACTTGTGTTACAGCTGAACTTATATATAGACTTTTTGATATTACGATACCGCTCAAGAACCCTGCCGGATAACCTGCAAGCAAAACATTGTCGCCTGTGGCGATAGTGCCACTGTTGTAAAGAGGGGAAACAAATGGAAATGTTTCTGGAATAGTTTTGGTGGAGTCTGTACGTTCTGTTATAAGCAGTAATGCGTAGTCGTCCTCACCTGTGCCTTTGGGTTCTTGTTGGATGATGTTGTTTGCGTTTACATTGACCCATGAAGGAGAGATGAAAATAGGTTTTGCAATGTAACGCGGTTTGGCAGGGGAGTCTGTGCGGATGACACAACTAACAAAGTCTTCCACAAGATAATCTTCAAGCAAATAATACTGCGCGACGTGCGCATTGGTAAGAATAACTCCTCTCTCGTCTATAATAACTCCACTTCCTGTCGTCGGTTTGAACGAACCGCCGCTTTTGGTAGTACAAAAGACATTAACAAGCGCCTCTCTTGTAACTTCGTTGATGGTTGAGAACGACACTGCAGGAACTTCCTCCACTTCCGGTTCTTCTGCCACCTCTACTACCGGCACATCTGCAACAACTTCTATTTCTTTCTCTACAACAAGTGGTTCTTTTACTTGTTCCTCAACGATCTCAACCTTAGGCTCTTCTACAACCTCCACAACTTCAACTATTTCGTCTTTTGTCTCTACGCTGTCTATTTCTGGCATGTCTAAGACCTCGACTTGAGACAGTTCAGGCTCTATAACCTCTGGCTCAACCAAAGAAAGCCCCATAAATACAGCTAAGACACCTATTAAAATAACAAAAATACCTAATTTCATAATCTTACTAGTATTATAACATTCACAAAGCTATCTTGAAAAAGCTCTCACGTAACTTTTTTCTACTTGACAAATAATTCCATTCGTGTATACTAAAGGGTATAGAAACTTAGGGTTTCCCTGAGTTTTTGTTTATTTACAAGCAAGTTTAAATACGTCTCTAGAGGCACATTTGAGCTTTAAATAAAAAATTATGGACGAAATGAATCCAAATGCTGTTCCTGCAGAAGGAACAGAAGCAACTGAAGAAACTGCAGCTCCTGAAGCTACAGAAGAATCAGCTGAGTAATTAAAAACAAACCCCATCGCTTTGCGATGGGGTTTGTTTTTTGCTATTATACGTAAATTGCGGGTGTAGTTTAGTGGCAGAATGACTGCCTTCCAAGCAGTAGACGAGGGTTCGATTCCCTCTACCCGCACACAATAACAACAAAACCGTAGGTCTAATACCTACGGTTTTGTTGTTTCCTCTAGAGAAAAACTTTATTTTACTGCATCCTTTAGAGCTTTTGCTGCTCTAAACTTAGGAATTCGCATTGCTTGAATCTGGATACTCTCTCCTGTACGAGGGTTTCGCCCTTGGCGAGCTGCTCGCATCTTTGTTGAGAAGATTCCAAGACCTGCTAGTGATACTTCATCACCTCCTTTTAGGCCTTCTACGATTGAATCTACAACCATATCAACTGCCTTTTCTGCTTGAACCTTTGTACCTCCAAGCATTTCGTGAACTTTTTCTGCGATTATTGCTTTGTTCATATTATGTAATGGTATGAATTTATGTACTTACTAAACTCGACCGTTTTATTACTATTAGATAATTATATATTAAGCCACCATTTAAGCAATACCCC
>CAZNQQ010000015.1:0-17554 GCA_964575575.1 uncultured Candidatus Saccharibacteria bacterium
GTGAGACCTTGGGGAGTAATGAATCACTTAAAGAAATAGAGTCTATACAAACCGAAGAAAAAGGGTTTTTAAGTAAGGTTAAGGAATCCGCTCAAGATGTATTTCATTTTAAGCCAAAAGAAGGCTTCAAAAAAGCAATGCGCACAGTAGCTCTTGCAACTGTGCTTCTAGCTCCTGTTGGAGAGAAAGCATTTGCGGAAAGAGCAGAAGGTCCAAAAGAGCAAACTGTTACTATGGCGCAGTTGGATCAAGAAAGTAGTCAGCAAGAGCAAGAGGGTGATTTAGAATCGTTCGATCAGATCACTGAACAGAGAGAATTGATAAAAGAAAAATATGGTGCAGAAATTATTGGCGACAATTCAGAATACACACCTGAAGAATTAAAAGATTTTGAAGATGCTTTAGAGAAAGTTCAAGAATTCGCGCCAGAAAAGTTTGAAGAATTAAAAATAGTTCTTATGAAAAGCGGTTTCTCGCTTTTTCCAAGAATGATTGCATTTACAAATATATGTGATGATCTTGAAAAAATAGAAGTTATAGCAAATATGAAAAAAAATATCAAAGTTAGATTTGATGGGGAACCCAAGATTTTTGATGAAATGATTAATTTAAGAGATGATAATGAAAATTTAGAGGGCAATTATGATGTTATTTTTGGTCAAGATAAAAAAGTATCAGAAAAGTATGGAGAATTAGAAGATGCAAATAAGTTATGTTCATCCCCTGAAGACGAATATAGAAATACATATGTTCACGAGATTGGTCATTTAATAACAATGCATAATGATAAAGACTTTTCTGAGTTATCTAACGAATTTAATAAAATAAATGAAAAAATATCAAAGATTGCAAAAGATATATTTAAATCAACAGAAGATGAGTTAGAAAATATACTTTTTAATTCAGAAACAAAAATAAAAAGAACTATTGGTTTTGTTAGTATGTATGCAGGAGAGAGTTATAGTAACGGAAAGCGTAAAATTCCAGAAGATGTTGCAGAAACGCTTACTTATATGATTAACGGTTATAATTATGCCGATTGGGATCCAATTGTTCAAGAAAAAGTTAAGGTGTTGGAAGACTTTTTAAATGAAAAATCAAATGAATAAAACTAAGATAGAAAACTTTCTTGAAGATATAGATATCAGCTCTGAAGCTAAAGAGTTTTGGGCACGTATAGCCAATAGACTTTCTGAAGAAGAGGTAGAAGCTTTTATAATTCTTAAAAAACAAGATCCTGAAGATTTGGTTAAAGCTATTTATATCTTAATGCGAAGAGAGAAAGCTCTGCTTAAAAAGGATTCTAAAGTGTTGAAAGAAATTTTTGAAGAAGAGAAGAAAATATTTTAGAGTGAAATATAGGGTATAATGAAAGTATGAAAAAGACGGAAAACAATTACGCCTACATAGATGGGGCAAATTTACACAAAGGCACAGATCAATTAGATTGGGAATTTGATTATGGTAAATTCCGAGTGTGGCTTAAGGAAAAACATTCGGTAACACATGCATATCTGTTTTTAGGGTTAATACCAAAATATAAGAATATTTATACGAACCTACAGGAATTAGGTTTTACGTTAATTTTTAAAGAAGTGACATATGACGGCGATGGAAAAGTAAAAGGAAATTGCGATGCAGACATCGTGGTAAAAATAATGAGAGATACATATGAAAATAATTTTGACACTGCAGTTTTAGTATCAAGTGATGGAGACTACGCAAGTGCGATCTCTTTTTTGATTGAAAAAAATAAATTAAACACAATTATTTCTCCATCTGTTGCTAAAAAATGTTCAATCTTACTTAAAAGGACTGGTGCAAAAATTTCATATATTGATGACCATCAATCTATTTTGGAAAATGAAATAGAAAAAGCCCCCAATGCGGACGGAACCGCATAAGGGTCTTTTTCGTGGTGATATAGGCATATTATAAAAATTTACAACAAATGTCAAGTAAATTTATGCACAATTAAGATATTAATATATAATATAAACAATGGAAAATCCGACATTTTCACCAGAAAATAAGAAATTCACGACTCCGCAGGAGGAGTTGGAGTTTTTGCGTGAGAAAGTTGCTAAGAAGGAGCAAGTTGGACGTCCGACGTCCAACCAATTTGAACAGGTTCCAAGAGATGAAGCCGTGAACCAGCAGATTAGAGAATATAAAAAAGAATCGCCAGAAAAGGTACTAGAAGAAAGTTACAAACTACCTGAAAAGGAAGCGGGAGAAATAGTGTTAAAGCTCTCTCCAGAAGAACATGATAGTAAGATGGCGGAGCTTCTAGGGATCTTACAAGAAAAGGGTATTAAGAATGCATTGTCTGTTGTTGAAAAAATGGGTGATTTACATATTGAAGACGACTTTCACCGTTTTCTTGTTGAATATATAAAAGAAGGCTTTGTTCCAGTTGGTGTTAAAGAAAAAAGTCCTCTTTGGAAACAACTTCACATGACGCTTTTTGAAATCTCACTTCCTTATGAAAGTTCCGATGGAAATACAGAGCAGAAGTCACTTAAAGAGCTTGTCTCATCAATGGAACAGCTATACGCTGGTATGCTTTCTGTCTCTGGAGAAAAAAAGAACGACAAAAATCATATGACATTTGAGCTAGCTGTATCAGGGGGTAGCGAAGAAGCTGTCTTTTATGTAGCAATACCAGATGACAAAACAGAACTTTTTGAAAAACAAATACTCTCTATATTTCCACAAGCAAGAGTGACAGAAAACAAAGATGACTACAATATCTTTAATGAAAAAGGTGTATCTCTAGGTGCTTACGGAAAAACAAAACGCAATAAAATATATCCAATCAAAACATACGATGTATTTGACTACGACCCGCTCAACATTCTTCTTTCCGCTTTTTCAAAGCTTAAAAAAGTAGGTGAAGGTGCTGCGGTACAGCTAGTCTTTAGTCCTGCTGGTGATTCTTATCATCAAAAATTTAAATATGCGCTTGATAGGATACAAAAGGGGACATCTGTAGGAGAGGCTATTAATATGCCAGAGACACTTGTAGGAAGTTTTGCTAAAGAGATTTTTGGAAAATCAAAAAAGAAAAAAGATAAGGACGATAACACTCCGCCGATAGTTGATCCGATAGCAGTGGAGCAGATAACAAACAAAGTCTCAAGTCCTATAGTAGAGGTAAACATCCGTATTGTTGCGTCTGCTGAAACTGAGGACAGGGCAGGCAGGATACTTGCTGATATAGAAGCAGTGTTTAATCAGTTTGAAGAAGCGCAGGGTAATGGGATTTCGTTCAAACACCTTAAACGTGGCGCTCTTTCCGCTTTGTTGCGTGATTTTTCATATAGAAGATTTATAAGTGATCAAACCATACCTCTTAATCTAAAAGAGGTCACTACTCTCTATCATTTCCCGTCTACAGGTGTAAGTTCATCAAGAGAGCTTAAGCAGTCAAAGGCAGGCTCTGCACCAGCACCACTTGATATATCAAAAGAGGGAGTACTGCTTGGAGTCAATAAATATAGAAATTCTGAAACAAAAGTTCATATAACTCGCGAAGATCGTCTAAGACATTTCTATACAATAGGTCAGACAGGTACAGGAAAATCTACTTTGCTTAAAAATATGGCAATACAAGACATACAAAACGGCGACGGAGTGTGTGTGATAGATCCTCATGGCGTGGACATAAATGACATTCTCGGCGCAGTGCCAGAGCATAGAATGAAAGATGTAATTTACTTTGACCCTGGATATACAGAAAGACCGATGGCGCTTAATATGCTTGAGTATGATGAGCAGTTTCCAGAACAGAAAACATTTGTAGTAAATGAGATGTTTAGCATTTTTCAGAAACTCTACGGCGATACTCCTGAGTCAATGGGACCAATGTTTGAACAGTACTTTAGAAATGCAACAATGCTTGTTATAGAAGATCCTGAAAGTGGTAATACGCTTCTTGATGTATCGCGTGTACTTGTAGATGAAGAATTTAGAAATATGAAACTCTCCAAATGCGGTAATCCAATAGTCGTGCAGTTTTGGAAAGAAATAGCCGAAAAAGCAGGAGGAGAAGGAGCGCTTGCAAACATAGTGCCGTATATTACAAACAAATTTGATGTATTTTTAGCAAACGATATAATGAGGCCGATCATCGGGCAGAGCAAGTCGTCATTTAACTTTAGAGAAATAATGGACGGTAAGAAGATACTCCTTGTTAATCTTGCAAAGGGTCGTTTGGGAGATATCAACGCGCACCTTATAGGACTTATACTTGTCGGAAAGATTTTGATGGCAGCGCTCTCAAGGGTAGATGACATACAGCAAGGAGGACAAAACGTGCCAGATTTCTATTTGCATTTAGATGAATTCCAAAACATAACAACTGATTCAATTTCAACTATCCTCTCAGAAGCGAGAAAATATAAACTTGGACTTTCTATAGCACACCAGTTTATAGCTCAGCTTGATGATAAAATAAAAGACGCAGTGTTTGGTAACGTAGGTTCGATTTGCTCTTTTAGAGTTGGAGCAGATGATGCGGAGTATCTTAAGAACCAGTTTGAACCGGTATTTACTGCAAATGATCTTATGAATATAGATAATAGAAATGCATATCTAAAAATGCTTGTAAACGGCAGACCGGCAAAGCCGTTCAGTATAGAAACATTGCCACCAGCTGTAGCAAATCCTGAAGTCGCCGAAAACCTCAAACAACTCTCACATCTTACATATGGCAGAGACAGAGATGAGGTTGAAAAGGAGATACGGGGGAGGTATAATAAATAGACAAAAATATTTGCTTTGATACAATAATAGATATGAATAAAGAAACTACAGATAAAAAAATAGATAATCTCACACAAACAGTAGGTAATTTAACACAAACAGTAGATACATTAGCTCGAATGACAGCAGAAGGTTTTAAAAGTGTTAAAGACAACATTAAGTCTTTTAAAAATGAAACAAATGTACGATTTGAAAAGATAGATGAGAGATTCGATAAAGTAGACGAAAACTTTAGAGAGATAAATATGAAACTTCACGATAGGGACGAAAATGTTCGTAGAAATACAACACGCATTGAACGATTAGAAGAAACTGCAGGTATTTTGTAATAGAAAGCATAACAAAACCGCTAGGTTTGACCTAGTGGTTTTGTGGATTTTATAAAAAACTTGCATATTTGTCGGGGGGGGGTACAATACTGATAATGATTAAAAATCAGGATTTAATAAAGATAATATAAAAATATGAACATAGAAAAACCAAATAATTCAAATATAAATGAGTCTGAAACAAAACAAGAAGAATTAAGTGAAGAAGTATTAGCGGACATTCTACAAAAATCTGAAGAATTAGAATATAAAACAATAGAAGATCTACCAGAAGAATACCAAAAATATTTTGTTGCTAGGAATAAGGGTACTGCATACGAAGGTTTTATTAAAAAAGATGTCTCAGAACATGATTTAGAAATATCTAGAAAAGTAGAAATTGCAAATTTAGCTTCAGGTAAGAAATATGATGAAGAAAAGAGAATAAATATGATGGATATTATACAGGATGAAGCCCTTAATGATGAAGAAGGATGGCGCGGAAAAGAGTTGGATAAACTAATGACTCTCATAGGATCTAGTGATTTTGGAGTTAGTGTTGATTTATATAAAAACACAACAGATGATCTCAAAAATAATTTGGAGGTAATATTAAAAATCTTGAATAAAAACCCAGGTGGCGATACAAAAGAAAACCTAAAAGCTAAAAGAGAGTTTTTAGAATCAGAGGTACCAGACGAAATATCAAAAGATGTACTTGATATAATGGAAAAATATTAATTTACTCAAAAAATACAGACGTCGGACGTCTGTATTTTTGTTTGTAAAACATCGCTTGGTTTGGTATTATACGATAATCATGAACAAGAAGTTTACAGCTATATATAAGAAGAGTGGGAAATGGTATCTTGGTTGGGTGGAAGAGATTCCAGGAGTAAATACGCAAGGAACAACTCTTAAAGAAGTTAGAGAAAATCTTAAAGAAGCTCTATTCCTGGTACTTGAGACAAATAAATCAATTATAAAAAAAGACTTCGGTAAAGGTAAGTCTATTAGAGAACCAATATCCGTATCTTTTGCATAAATGAAACGAGTCAACCTCATTCGACATATTAGGAAACAAGGGTGTATTTTTGTTCGTGAGGGTGGCAATCATAGTGTGTTTTTTAATCCTACAACAGATTGTATATCTACCGTACCACGTCATACAGAAGTTCCTTTTTCCCTTGGTAGAAAAATTTGTAAAGATTTAGGGATACAAGCACCTAAATCTAAACAATAAAGAAGTTGCAGAAAACCTCAAAAAACTTTCACATCTTACCTATGGTAGAGACAGAGACGAGGTGGAGGAGGAGATACGGGCGAGGTATAATAAGTAAATATTTTGACTAAAGTGCAATAGTACGTTACTATTCAAGCTTAATATCATTTAAACTATTTTATTATGGCAGATAAACATCATAAAGAAGAAAGAACGTTTGTAATCATCAAACCTGACGGAGTTCAGAGGTCTCTTATAGGGGAAGTAATAAAACGATATGAAAAGATCGGTCTTAAGCTCGTGGGTCTTAAAATGGGAGTTGTGTCTCCAGAGATGGTTGAGAAGCATTATACTATTGACCCAGAATGGATGCGCAAAACTGGAGAAAAGACGATTGCCAACTACCACAAAAAGGGAGTAAAACCACCTTCAGAAGATCCTCTTGAGATTACAAAAGTGGTACTTGAAAGTTTGAAAAGATACATGACAAGTGGACCAGTTATAATGATGGTATGGCAAGGGGCACACGCTGTAGGTATTGTACGCAAACTCACAGGTGCGACAGAACCACTTTCCTCAGATGTAGGGACAATCCGTGGAGACTTTGTTTTAGATTCGTATGTGATGTCAGACACTGCAGGACGAGCAGTTAGGAACATACTTCATGCGTCAGGTTCGGTGGAAGAAGCAGAAGACGAAATCAATCTATGGTTTAAAGAAGACGAGCTTTTGAATTATAGACTTATACAAGAAGCTATACTTTACGACGTAGATTTGGACGGAATTTTGGAATAATATAATCTTGCAAAGCGTATTTTACAGGAGTATAATATAAGTAGGGTTATTTAACATGTTGTCTAGATTACTTATTGACAAGGGAGTTTGGAAGTCATTGCACCGTGGTGCAATGCTATAAACACCCACATAGCGTAAGCTGTGGTCAACATGGTAGATAACCCTTTAAAAAACCGCAGGCCTTCGGCCTGCGGTTTTTTGATATTCTAACTATGATATAATTGAAAAATGTTAAAACAGAAGCTTTTCTTAGAGCAATTTATACTCATAATCATAATTGCAGTTCTACACTTTCTCGCTCTGCAATTTTATTTATATTGGACTTTTTGGTGGCTTGATATATTAATGCATTTTCTAGGAGGTCTTTGGGTTGGACTCACTGCTCTGTGGTTTTTCTTTTTCTCTGGGTATATGCATAAGAACGTAAATTTGGTAAGAAGTACAAAAATCTTCCTTATAACCATAGCGTCAGTTATAGTGGTTGGAGTATTGTGGGAGGTGTGGGAACTGTGGGCAGACCTTGTGTTTGTAAACGAAGCTGGGTATTTCTTGGATACGTCGCTTGATATGGTCATGGATACACTTGGTGGTATAGTAGCTTTTATTTACGCTAAGAAACATTTAAAAAATAAAAATGAACAGCAATAAACTAAAACTCACATTCCATGGTGGTACAGGTGGTGTTACTGGTGCGAATTTTTTACTTGAAGAAAATCCGCCAGCTGGCGGAGGAAAAAGAATACTTATAGACTGCGGACTGTTCCAAGGGGGTGACTTTGCAGAAGATGAAAACAAAAAACCATTTCCATACGATCCTGCGAGTATTGATATTTTGTTTATTACTCATGCGCATCTTGACCATATAGGTAGGATACCAAAGCTTGTTAAAGAAGGTTTTAAAGGAGTGATTTATTCTACACCTGCTACAATGGAGATTACAGAAATCTCTCTAATAGACTCTATGGGAGTGCTAGGTAGAGAGGCAAAAGAAAAGGGAGTAGAGCCGATCTATAACGAAGATGATGTAAAAAAGACAATGTCTTTGTGGAAATCTGTTAAATATCATACACAGATTGATATAAATACTGACTTAAAAGCGACTTTTAAAGATGCCGGGCATATACTTGGCTCAAGTATGATAGTGTTTGAACACAAGGGTAAAAAGATAGTATTTACAGGCGATTTGGGCAACTCTCCAGCTCCACTTCTAAGAGATACAGAAGTGGTAGAGGATGCTGACTATATGGTTATTGAGAGTGTATATGGCGACCGTAATCATGAGGCTGTTGAAGAGCGCACCCAAAGACTTAGAGAAGTAATAGAGAGTACAATAAACAAAGGCGGGGCACTTCTTATACCTGCGTTTTCTATAGAGCGTACACAAGTGCTTTTGTATGAAATCAACAATCTAGTTGAAGACGGTAAGATACCAAAAGTGCCGGTATTTTTGGATTCACCACTTGCTATAAAAGTCACAAAAGTTTACCAAGACAGAATCCAGAATTTTAACAAAGGCGTCAAAGATGAGATAGCAGGCGGAGACGATATATTTAAGTTCCCACTTCTTAAGTTTACACAGCATCATCAGGAGTCTATTGATATAAAAGATGTTCCAAATCCAAAAATAATAATTGCTGGCTCTGGTATGTCAAACGGCGGAAGGATACTACATCATGAAAAGAGACACTTACCTGATCCGAACAGCACGCTTTTGATAGTGGGGTATCAAGCTGCAGGAAGCTTGGGTAGGAAGCTTTTGGACGGCGCAAAAGAGGTAGAGATAATGAAAAAGAAGGTTCAAGTACGCGCTAATGTAGTAAACCTGACTGGGTATTCTGCACACAAAGACTCTGACGGACTGATAGAGTTTGTAGGGAATACTTCAAGAACAGTAAAAAAGGTGTTTGTAGTAATGGGAGAGCATAAAGCGTCACTATTCTTGGTGCAGCGTTTGCGAGACTATGCTGAAGTAAATGCGGTTGCCCCCAAACTTGGGGAAAGCTTTGAGCTATAAGCTGAAACTTGTGGTAAAATAAAAATATGCCTAAAAAAGAAGGACAACAGAAATCTAAATATAAACTAAAGCTTTGTGTATCGGGAGCTGCTGACACTGGTCATTGTGGACTTGATGCATTTGATAAAGCAAAAGAGCTTGGTAGAGAGATCGTTCGCCAAGGAGGTATACTGACTACTGGAGCAACTACAGGTTTTCCTTTTTGGTCTGCAACAGGAGCTAAAGAAGAGGGTGGTATATCAATAGGGTTCTCTCCAGCATCAACAGAAGAAGAACATCTACAGTTTTATAAACTACCACTTGATTATATGGACGTGATGGTTTACACAGGTTTTGGTTTTTCTGGTAGAAACTTAATATTGACGCGTTCTGCTGATGCGGTATTTATAGGTTGTGGAAGAATAGGTACTATCAATGAATTTACAGTCGCATATGAAGACGGCAAGCCAATAGGAGTACTAGAGGGGGACTGGGAGACGGACGAAGTTTTAAAGCATATTATAGAGGCAAGTAATAGAAAAAACGACAAGATATTTTTTGATGCTGACCCTAAAAAGCTAGTAGAAAAAGTTATAGAGCAAGTAATACAAGACAAAGAAAGTCACGGTAGGATATATAGAAACCATGACGGCATGGGGGACGCAAACCCAGAAAATCTAATAAAATAAAAAACTAGTTTTGAAACTAGTTTTTTATTTTATTTAACTTTTTCTAAAACTCTATTAAATGATTCTGGAGAGTTTTCTGCAAGGTCTGCTAGGATCTTTCTGTCTAGCTCTATCTTGTTTTTCTTCAAAGCTCCGATGAACTTGCTATATGAAATAGGATTCTCACCAGCTCGAGTAGCTGCGTTTATTTTTACATTCCAAAGTCTTCGGAAGTCGTTCTTTTTGTCTCTTCTGTGTGCAAATGCGTGTGTGCCAGCGTGGGCGATAGCTACTTTAGCCTCTCGCTCTTTTGTTGAACGTCCAAAACGATACCCTTTTACTTTTTGAAGGATGTTCTTTCGTCTTTTATTTGCTATTGTTCCTCTTTTTACTCTTGCCATATTATTATATTAATTACCAATCTCTTTACGCAAAACTCTTTTTGAGATATTAAGTGTAGCGTTTCTTTTTCTAGCCATTCTACCTGAACTTGATTCTTTAGCATTGAAATGGTTCTGACCAGGAACACGCGCGGTTATTTTACCGTTTTTACTTATCTTTAGTCTTTTTGAAAATATTTTTTTAGTTTTCATTATACTTTTTTTCCTCGTTCTATTGTCGTACTTAAGCCCTTTGGACTCTTTTTGATAGGGTCTGCTGTTTTGTATTCTTCTGTAACAAGTGTTAAGAATTTCTCAAGTCTTTCTTTAAGAAAGTTAAACTCCATATACTTGTACCTTCCGAATAAGAACAAATCCACTTTTACTCTGTGTCCTTCTTTTAGCCATCCGGATACTCTCTTTGCTTTAAGGTTAAGGTCTCCCTCGCCGGTGCCTATCTTTATTTGGACTACTTTTGTCTCTGTAACGTGCGCTTTAGCTTTTATTTCTTTGTTCTTTTTCTTCTGCTCGTATTGAAATTTACCATAATCAGTTATTTTTGCAACAGGAGGATTTGCTTTTGGTGATATCTCTATCAGGTCAAGACCTGCCTCTTTAGCTCTATCTAGTGCCTCAGAGAGGGAAATAACACCTAAATTAGCGCCATCAGCGCTCATAACCCGCAATTCACTTGCTCGTATGCTGTTGTTTATTCGTACTTTTTCTATCAACTGACTATAGTATTTAACCCCCAAATTGTAGCATATTTTGGCATAGAGGGCAAACAAACGCCTCAAATAGTACTATTTGAGGCGTTTGTTTTAATCTGTGGAGACGGCGGGAGTTGAACCCGCGTTCAAAAGAAGAATTTAGATGAATCTACAAAACTTAGTTTATTTTTTCCACTTACGTGGATTTGAGCGTGTGAACTAAAAAACAAACAAAACGAACATACACCGAGTCTCTTAATTTCAAAAATATACCAAGACACTTATATTTCCTAGTTTGAAATTATTACACCTCGACTTACTTATCAAACATCAGTAAGAGAGACGCCGGCTTAGGCTATTGCGTAAGCTGGAGTAAACGGACTTACAATAAGCCCCTTTACCTTAGTGATAGATTTTGCAACTATCTTTTTAGGAGTTTGAGAGAGATCCTAACTCTCGTTTTGCACATATAAATTTGCATTCCTTCGTCGAAGCCTGGCATCCCCCTAAAACATCTCTGCAAAAGAGGTGCTTTAGGGGAACTACAATGCAATATTTTTTTTCAATGATCTTTTTAAATCTCTTTGCGTGTCTTTCTTTTTTAAATCTTCGCGTTTATCGTATTTTTTCTTTCCACGTGCGACACCGATTTCGATCTTCAATTTATGACCTTTATTATACACTGAAATAGGCACTATTGTCAACCCTTTCTGTTTTTCGAGTCCATTTAATTGTGCAATCTCTTTTTTATTTAAAAGTAGCTTTCTGTGTCTGTCTGGTTCATAACCCTCTGGAGTATTTGATGGTTGATATGGAGGAATGGTTGCGCCAACCAAAAATGCTTCATTGCCACGTATTATAATATGCGCGCCATCAAGCGACCCTTGCTTTAAACGGAGGGATTTAACTTCCAAACCTAAAAGCTCCATTCCTGCTTCGAATGTTTCTGTAATCTCATAATTGAGACGGACCTTTTTGTTCTGTATTAGCGCCATAACTCTAATATTAGAGCAATTTGCCAAAAAGGGCAATATATTATATAATTTAGGCTTAATTTATTTAAAATACTTAAAAATAATGCCAAAACCTAAAAGACAAATCAATCTCAAAACACCTAAAAAAAGGGGTAAAAAGAAGGGTAAAATGCCTGTTGGTCAGTCTCTATGGCGACACCTTTTGGTTACTTTACTTGTATTTTTCATAATCATAGGGGCATATTCTCTTATTGCTGAAAACAACATAAAAGACGACAAGATAGCGATCTCTCAACTTGCGACAGAAATCACAGCAGGTACAGTTTCTGAAATCAATGTAAAAGGGGAAATGCTTGAGATTCTCTATACAGATGAAACAAAAAAGACATCTAAGAAAGAAGCGGGAACTGCTTTGACTGACACTTTAGTAAACTACGGTGTGTCACTTGAAGAGCTTAGTGGTGTAAAGATAGATATACAAAACCCAAGCGGTTTTCTTTTCTGGCTTGGCAATTTAGCACCGTTTCTTATCCCACTTATATTTATAATTTTCTTTATTTGGTTTCTCTCTAGGCAAGTTAAGGGTGCAGGTATGCAAGCATTTTCTTTCGGGCAGTCAAAAGCGCGAATGATAGACCCTAAAGACAAAGCACAACGTGTAACATTTAAAGATGTAGCAGGAGCAAAAGAAGCAAAACAAGAACTTTCTGAAATCGTAGATTTCTTAAAGAACCCTAAAAAATTCTTAGAGATTGGAGCACGTATCCCTAAAGGCATCGTGCTTATGGGCGCCCCTGGTACTGGAAAGACTTTGCTTGCAAGAGCTGTAGCAGGAGAGGCAGGCGTGCCGTTCTTCTCGATCTCAGGTTCAGAGTTTGTGGAAATGTTTGTAGGAGTTGGAGCATCACGTGTACGTGATCTCTTCAAGCTTGCCAAGAAAACTTCACCAGCGATCATCTTCGTAGACGAGATAGACGCAGTAGGACGAGTGCGTGGGGTTGGAGCAGGTGGTGGGAACGACGAACGTGAGCAAACACTTAACCAGATCCTAGTAGAGATGGACGGCTTTGAACCCAACGAAAAAGTGATAGTCATGGCTGCCACAAACCGCCCAGACGTACTTGACCCAGCGCTTCTACGCCCAGGGCGATTCGACAGACGAGTAACTATAGACCTTCCAGACAGAAAGGATAGAGAAGAGATTTTGAAAATTCACGCTAAAAAGAAGCCACTAGCAGAAGATGTAAACTTTACAACTGTAGCAGAGCGAACCCCTGGGTTCTCTGGAGCTGATCTGTACTCACTAGTGAACGAAGCAGCGATTCTAGCAGCACGAGAAGACAGAAAACAAGTGTCGCAGTTTGACCTTATACGCTCTATTGAAAAGGTGATGCTCGGCCCTGAAAGAAAGAGCCACGTGCTCTCAAAGAGAGAAAAGGAGATCACAGCCTACCATGAAGCAGGTCATGCACTTGTGGCGTCTGTACTTCCATATGCTGACCCAGTGCACAAAATCTCAATAATTTCACGAGGACGCGCAGCAGGTTATACTTTGAAGCTTCCATTTGAAGACAGAAAGATGCAGTCTAAGAAAGAATTCATAGACGACATAGCAGTCTCACTCGGTGGTTACCTTGCAGAGAAGATGGTGTTTGACGACCTTACAACGGGCGCATCAAACGACCTTCAGGTACTCACAGCGCTTGCGCGTAATATGGTCACAAAATACGGAATGTCAGACAAGATGGGTCCTGTCGCACTTGAAAGTGGTAATGGACGCACAATGTTTGGTGAAGGACTAGGAGGTAAGAAACATTCAGAAAAAGTTTCTGCTGAAATTGATGCAGAGGTAACGCATATCATAGACAAAGCTCACAGAAGTGCAGATCATATACTAAGAACTCACAGAAAAGCGCTCGATGCTATAGCGCAGAAGCTTGTTGAAGTTGAAAATATAGAACGAGATGAGTTTGAAAAACTGCTTCTACTAAACGGCATAGAGCCCAAAAAGAAACAAGATATTGAACATAGTGAATAAAAGCGTATTTTATGCTATAAAATATAGGTATAAACGCGTGTGTAGCTCAGTTGGTAGAGCGCGAAGCTTATACCTTCGTGGTCCCAGGTTCGAGTCCTGGCGCACGCACCAATATCAAACTTTCCGATTTTTGCCCGACCGATTCGGCCGCGCGAAGCGCGGAAAGGTATGGAAACACTGGCTCGCCGCGCACGGCGCGGCTCGCCAAGCGCAGGTTCGAGCCAAAGATTTCTTTGGCAATGACCTTTTTCTGCAAAAGGTCATTATCCCTTGCGATTTTGACGAGAGTTGTAGCGACTTTTATCCAGTTTTGGAAGGGTTCGAGCCAATCATTCTGCTTTTGTTCAATCCGCGCCATTTTTTCCTCCAGCGACTTCTTTTCACCTAACAATTTTGCTTTTTCTTCTCGGTAGGTTTCGCGCTCAATATCTTGCTCTAAATAGCCGTCGAGAAGTCGCTGGAGTTTTATATTTATGGCGCGGATTTTACTTTGGCTTTCAAGAACAAAAGCAGAAACGGATTGGGCGGATTTCTCTTTGTCCGCTTCTGCCATTTCTAAAAGTTTTTCCGCCCAATCCGCACGCAAAGAAACTTTTTGAATTAGAGATGATAACTGCCGATCCAATTCTTCCTCGCGGGTATAGGGTTGCGAGCATTTTATTTTCTTTTTCGTACAACGATAGTAAATATGCCCTTTCTGTTTTTCGGCAGTTATCATCATTCCGCATTCGGCGCAAGAGATGAGACCACAAAACGCTTGTGGTTCATTCTTTTGTTTATGTCTCGGCTTGCCTCGTTCTTTCAAAATCTCTTGCGCCATATCAAAAAGTTTCTTTGTGATGATTGGTTCGTATTTTCCTTCGTGAAGTTCACCGCCATACTTAAATAATCCGGCGTAAAACGGATTGGAGAGGATAAAAGTTGCCCTCGTCTTGTGGATTCTCTTTCCGCCGCGGGATAATATCCCGCGTTGCGCCAAAAAGTTTGAAACATCTTCAAGCCGAGCGTTGCCGGTAGCGTAATACTCAAAAGCCGCTTTGATAACTTTCGCTTTCTTTTTGTCTACGATAATTGATTTGTTTCTAACATCATTTATGTAGCCAATGGGTGCAACGCTTGGATATTCGCCCCGTCTGACTTTTTGGCGCAAACCCCGCTTCGTGTTTTCGGAAAGAGAATCCACATAGTATTTGCTTTGCCCAAAAGCGATGTTCAACATAAATTTTCCTTGCGGCGTTGGTTCAAACCAGAACTGAGGAAATTTCAAAGCCGCAATACGCCCGCAATCAATAAGGTAGATAATTTTTCCACCGTCTATAGAATTGCGCGCCAATCTGTCGGGGTGCCAAGCCAAAATTCCGTCCGCTTCGCCGTTTTCCATTCGAGCCAGCATTTCGTTAAATATCTGGCGGCCGGGAATTTTGGCTGATTGTTTTTCAATAAAGACATCAACGACATTGAGATTATTTTGCTTGGCGAAGGCGCGCAATTCTGTGATCTGGGCTTCAATGCTCAAAACTTGCTTATCCTCAACATCGGTTGATTTGCGGGCGTAGAGAAAAAATTTGTTGTTCATAAATTTATGTTGTTAGTTTTTAATTGGGCAAAGCAAATACTTAAAATCGCAAGGGATTTCGAACCTGCGCTTGGCGAGCCGCGCCGTGCGCGGCGAGCCAGTGTTTCCATACCTTTCCGCGCTTCGCGCGGCCGAATCGGTCGGGCAAAAATCGGAAAGTTTGATATTGGTGGAATTATATAACTCTGCTCGAACATTTTTTGAACGAAACTGACCGCCTCCGCTTCGCTCCGGCGGAACGCTCGGGCGCGGCGGAATTCCCCCCTTGAACCCCCCTTCCGCCGCGCCCTCGCGGGAGGCCAAAATTTTTTCGCCGTCAATCCAATTAAGAAAAGATACATGGTTATATTATAGTACATCGTTGTCCGAAAAGCCAATAAGGAGTAAAATGTGGATAAGGAATATGGAAGAAATATCCAAGAAATTAGGCGTGAACATGAAAAAGGTTCGCGCTAAGAAAAAATTGTCGCAAGGAGCATTAGCGCGACTTTTAGAGGTTGATAAGGGCTATATTAGCAATATTGAGAATGGCAAGAAGAATCCAACTCTTGCGACAATTCAACGATTGGCTGACGCGCTTGGCGTGTCGGCTGATGAGTTATTGAAATGAAGAATCATTAAATCTGTGCTAAAATAAATTTATGGAACCAGAAAAATTTACTCCACAAATACCCCCTGAACCTACGCCAAAAAATAATTTCTCAAAAATCGCAGTTATATGTGGGGCTGTTTTAGTTGTTGCAGTGGTTGCCGGAGCAGTATTTTATTTTAGTGGCTCAAAACCAAAAAACATCCAAGAACCACAACATTTACAGCCGAGCCAACAAATAAAAAATACTAAATCTCAAATAATTATTTTTGGCGATATTAAGGTTAATGAAGAGGATATATATCAAAATCCAACCGAAGTCCTGTTATATTCAGTCGACCCTAGTACCAAAGAACAAAAGCAGCTATTTACTGTTTCCGCAGATCAGATTGGAATATACGATTTCCTGCCCCACATTCAATTCTGTTCGGCAACAAATAAAATTTATATAAGGACTAGTCGGCATATTGATGAGACTCCTTATCAAGATTTGCATATCAAAGAAATTGATCTGGACGGAAACATTAGAAATTTGGATTTTACTGGTACTGTCACATCTAATTATAAAAATTGGGAGCACGATGATACTGGGTTCGCTCTTTCTAAGGATTGTCAAAAAATAGTTTGGAGTACAACTTATTACCAATACACTAACCATCAAGAAACGGGGGCGGTAAACGAAATTGTTTTTTCCGATATCAACGGTAACGGAAAAAAAGTTTTGCTGACAACCAAGAAATCTGATAGTACATTTGGGAAAGAACTGAAATCATGGTCTGATTCAAATCCTAATATTATTTATTTGACTAATTATGATTGGACACGTAATGGACGAGGCGGTGGATTGTTTCAATTAGATTTAACTAACGGCTCCATAACACAAAATAACGTTATATCAGCTCAAAATATAGTCTGGGATATTTCAGATAATGATAATTTAGTAGCGCATCAGCAAAACTTTTTGACTGGAGCGGCTGGCGAGTCATTCATTACAAATTTGGCGAATAAATCTACTGTGCCGCTAGATAATAAAAGCAACGGTAAGCGAAAATTCTCTCCCGACAACTCTAAATTAGCTGATACTATGCCGATTTGTAGCGGCACGGGAGCAGAAGCGAAATGTGTGCCAAATTTGTATCTTTTTGACCTCGCAAAAACAAATAAACTGGTTGCTTCCGGTGTTGAGCTAAAAGATTGGTTGACCAATAATTCCGTAGTCGGATCAAAAGATGACAAAGACTTGGTATTAGTAAATATAAATGAAGGTACTGAAAATAATTTGGCTTCAGTTTCAAACTATCTGCTCTTTGTAGGAATAGAGGGAAACTAACTTGACGGCGAAAAAATTTTGGCCTCCCGCGAGGGCGCGGCGGAAGGGGGGTTCAAGGGGGGAATTCCGCCGCGCCCGAGCGTTCCGCCGGAGCGAAGCGGAGGCGGTCAGTTTCGTTCAAAAAATGTTCGAGCAGAGTTATATAATTCCACAAAATGCAACTTCGTCCAAATCCCAAAAATTCTTCGCATTTGCCATAGGCAA
>CAZNQQ010000016.1:0-3093 GCA_964575575.1 uncultured Candidatus Saccharibacteria bacterium
GTTGAGTTAATCAGAGAAATTATTATTTTAATGTATAAAATACGTTTTGACCGATAAGAGTTTCTGAATATTTAGGATCAACATAACTAAAATGGCGTAGAATATGAAATTCATTAGTAGGGTTTATTTCAACCTTGTCTATATCACTAATTTTCATTTGCTCATAAGATTTCTCAGATATGAAATTGTTATTTATTTTAATTTCTTGAATTGAATTTATTAGTTTTCTTATTTTATCTGACTTTTCCCACAAAATTTTAGAATTTCGAAAGAGCTCTGCTTGAAAAACATCAGTTTGTTCTTTTGCAATTTTCTCTAGCCTTTCAATAGATCTTAGTACAATATTAAACTCTCTATCTTTAAACTTAAAAAAGTATTCTCCTTTTGCATATTTGTTTTCTATACCTAGTGGTACGAAAATAAGAAGATCGATATCTGAATCTGGACGATTTAAGCCTTTTGTCACAGAACCAAAAAGTACAATAGCTTCAATATGGGGCTGGATATTTTGATACCATTTTTCTTTTGGCAGAAACTCATCAATAAATAGTTTCAATAAAACAACAGCTTCTTTTTTAGATATTTTTGTATTCATGATTTGATCTTACCCATAAATACTTTTTCTAAAATATCACTTTCAAGAAGCTTTTTTGAAGTATCCTCTGTTACAATTTTTCCTTTATCTAAAACATAAGCACGGTCGGCTATATTAAGCAGTGATTTTATATTATGTTCCACTACCATAATAGTTGTCTTATGTTTTTCATTTATTTCTTTGATTTTTGCAAAAACTTCTTTGACGATTTTAGGAGCAAGACCAAGAGAAGGTTCATCAAGAAGTAATACTTTCGGATCTGTCATAAGTCCACGAGCTAATGCAAGCATCTGTTGTTGCCCACCTGAAAGTGTTCCAGATTTTGCTTTTAGTTTTTTCTTTAAGTCGGGAAAAATTGCCAAAACTCTTTCAATCCGCTCTTTGATTATTTTGCTATCTTTAATTACAAAACCACCTATTTCAAGATTTTCTCTAACGGTTAAATTAGTAAAGACTCTTCTGCCCTGTGGGACAAAAGCAATACCTCGCTTTACCATCTCGTGCGATACAGGTAACACTTTTTTTGCATGCCACAATACTTTTCCAGACTCAATTGGCGCTAAACCAAAGATCGCTTTAAGGATGGTAGACTTCCCAGCGCCATTTGGACCCATAAGCGCCACTATCTCTCCCTCATCAAGCGCCACAGAAACACCATCAAGAGCTTTCACTCCACCATATGGCACTGATATATCTTTGAGTTGTAATAGAATTTCCTTTTGCATTGAACTTATTTTCACACAAAATATCCCTAAAAACAAACAGCTCATCTTAAGATGAGCTGTTTGTTTTTTGTATTATCTTATTTTAAATCTACTAATTCTCCGTTTTTTATTTCTTTTATTTGAACAGTTGGTTTTCTTATACCAACATCATCAAAAGAAACTGCCCCACTTACGCCGTTGAAACTAGATTTTTTGACATTATTTATCCATTTCTCGCCATTACTTGAATAAGTATTCATTAAGAGATTAAATCCGTCATAACTTATGTCAGAAAAAACACTAGCATCTGAACCGAATCTTTCTTTATATATCTTACTATACTGCTCAGACGGATTTAGATTTATAGTAATGATTGTAGTCCCATTTAGATAATCAAGATTTCCTAAAATTCTTTTATAATCATTAAATCCTGACACAAAACTACCGTCAAAATAAAATTGTGGTTTATTATCTTTTGTTAATTCAGAAAACCTTTTCATCAAAACCGCTCCTTGTTCAGGTACAGAAAGAACTACCACTGCAGACGGGTTTTTAGCCATAATCTTTGAAACGGTAGTTCTTAAATCTTTATTTGCTGGATCCATCTTATATTCATCTATACCATCTCCGTATCCTTCTTTAAAAGCTGTAGCAAATCTTGCCATAAAATCACTGTTTGTATAAACTAAAGCAACATTTTGTGAGTGTCTTTCTTTTGTATATTCACCTAGCTCTATTTCAGCCAATATATTTCCTGGCATTATCTGGAAAACATTGTCATCTTGTGGATCTATGCCTTGCTCACCACCCTGTATAACAGGGAAGTTCTCTTTCGTAACCAAGCCATAAATAACATCAATTGTTGCTGACGATGCGTTCATTAATACATCAACTTTATCTATTTCTGTAAGTTTTTTATAAGCACTAAGTCCTGTTTTTGGATTAAAGCCGTCATCTTCTATAATAAGCTCTATTTTACTATTAGGGTTTTCTTTAATATAATTTTCTTTTGCAAGAATAATTCCGTTTCTCCACCCTTCACCGACAGTAGAATAATCTCCTGTAAGAATAGATATAACACCCACCTTAATTACATCACTAGGCGTCTCTTTATTTTCACCAAACAAAGCAAACCCTCCAATAATAACTACAACTACTATAATTCCTATAATTATCTTTTTCATATTTAATTTTTATTAATTAATAATTCTAATAAATTTGTTTAAATCCTAATCTCTTTTACGAAATAGTCTATCCCGCTCATATTTCCATTTTTATCAAAGTGATATTTCCCAACAGTACCATTATAACTTTTTATATTATAAAGATAGTCTCGGACTTGCTCAGAATCTTCGCCGACCTTTTCAACAGCTTGCTTTAAGACATAAACCATATCGTAAGTTGCCGCGAGAAAGAATTCTAATGTGGTGTCTCCATATTCAGCTTCGTAATTTCTCAAAAAATCTTTAGCCAGTGAATTTTCTTTATCTAACTCAGGAGCTACCATTACTCTTAAGCCTTTTGCGTGTATTCCAGCTAATTCGATTGATTTTGAACCTGCTAGAAGTGGCGCACCAAACAAATCTGCATCAATACTAAGCTCTCTTGCTTGTTTTACAATAGTACCACCAGCAATCTCTGTATGTGGATTTATAATAATAGCGTCAGGATTTGCAGATTTGATTTTAGCTAAAATTGCTCTAAAATCGTTAATATCTGAAACATAACTCTCATCTATAATAATTGTGCCACCAAGATCTTCAATGTTTTTTATTAAAGCATTCTTTAAACTTA
>CAZNQQ010000016.1:3193-16551 GCA_964575575.1 uncultured Candidatus Saccharibacteria bacterium
AAGGAACACCAAATGTCGCCGCTCCACCGCTTAGTGGCGCAACAAATCCAATCTTAATTGGATCAGTATTGACTGATTTGTTCGGGCTTTTTAGTAGGTAGCCAGCTATTAAAACTATCACAATAACTACTACACCAATAATCAATTTTTGTTTTTTCATATTTAATTTTATTAATTAATAATTTTTACTTTTTAAAAGATACTAAATAATTATACATTAATGTAATATCTTTTAGAAAATACAGGACAAACCAAAAAATCTAGTTTGTCCTGTAGATAAGCTACCGACGCTTATCCTTACCTTTTGAGCCACTATGGCCAGCAAAAGTAGCAACCATATTTATCACCCCCTTTCTTTTTTGACTATAATCATGTCCAAGGAAAACTCCATTCTATTTTTTTCTTTTCATCCTCTGTAATTTGATTTGTTGCTATTTCGTGAGTTCTGTTCATTTTATCAGAATGTTCAGCTTTCATTATAAGAATTTTTGTCGCTAATATATTTTCTATATATCTTATAATGCCATCTACATCATTGTTTTTTGCTCCAACTTTTTTCTGCCAATCTCCATTTTTTGATTCCACCTTAACGGCTATTTGTCCATTCTCCATCCATAAAAGCATTCTGTCTGCTTTTTCACAAACTTTTGTTGGTAATTCATCAAAAATATTCATACAACCCTCCTTTCAGAGGAAAAGTTTAAAAGAAATATTTAATTTAAAGAACTGCCGGGAACATTCCCTTTCAGAAATCTGAAATTATTCAAATCTCTGAAAGAGAGGCCACTACGAAAGCTGGTTTAATTTAAACTAACTCTCTTCTGCACATTGCGCGCATGGTGACCTACAAACTACTTTGACGAATTTGGGTAATAAGGTGTTCGCCAACCCCACTGTTTAATTATCGCAATTCAGCTCTGCGAGGATGTTCTTTTCAACCATTGATATTTTCTCCTCTACCGTTAAGCTCAGATCATTATCAAGAAGTTTAAAGTACTTATCCAGCAATGACGGTGTTTTATCAAGAGTTTGTTGAACACTTCCAAAGGAAGTTTTCCATCCCTCAAGATTGACTCTAGTCACTCGTACCGGCTTATTAAAATAAGCGGTAACCCCAATTGCCAATATTACAGATATTACTAATACTATTCTCAAATTTCTCATTACAATTCTCCTTTCAAAAGTTGTAGTCAGTTAGTAATTAATTTCTTCACTTCCGAAGTACTCAGATCCTTTATACGCTACTGAATGGTATGAATATACTCCAAAGTTAGAACTCTTCGGAAAAAAGCCCGCCCTAAAATAGAATATTGCTGTATTCATCGTCTGCATATCTATTCTTGGTAAATACTCTGGCAACATAGTGTCGTCTTTTTCTATCAAAGAAAACATAGCAAATGCAAGAGCTTCTTCTGGTCTCATTCCGAATCTTCCGTGTGAATTACTTTCCATTCCATCATATTCTTTCAAAATAGAAAAAATAACATATGGTGTATCGCGTACACTTTTTTCCTGAATTGGCGTTATTGGTTTTTTACAACCAATCAATTCACATTGTTGTTTAACAGAAATAATACTATCTGGTATTACAATTAATAAAGGAATTTCCGGATGTTCTTTATAGCCACTAAAATTTTTTTCAAATTGTATAGCGCCTATTCCATTTTTCATTTCCTTTATATTTTGTAACACCTCAGCTGAAGGATTCAATGTTTTTCTTATCTGTTCAACTTGTTTGTCATATAACCAACTAAGATAATCTGCAATCATTTTAATTCTCCTTTCAAGAGAAAAGTGTAAAAGAACTTCTTTAGATTTAATTTATGATTCTGCCTGTATTATACGTAACTAGTTCTTAAAAGTCAAGTTTAGCATCTGATTTTATGACTAAAATATACTGAATATATCCTGCTAATAAGCCATTATTTATACTTATGCACGACTTATCATCAAAATTGTTGACTATTTATTTTAATAGTATATACTAGAATTATGACAATAATAGAAGCTTTACAAAATCTAGGACTCACAGACAAAGAAGCTCGCGTATATACCGCCCTATTGAAGCGAGGGCGTTGTTCTGCATATGGTATTGCGGAGGAATCAGGTCTAAAAAAACCAACTACTTATGTAATTTTAGACGAGCTTATTGAAAAAGGTCTCGCAAGCCGTATACCAAGAGTAAAAAAACAACTTTTTGTCGCAAAACCGCCTGAAGAATTATTCGCTATGGCAGAAGAAAGAATATCTTTAGCAAAAAGTGTTTTGCCTCAACTTAAAGCTATGAGAGAAGGAGAAAAGCCAAAACCAAAAACTCTATTTTTTGAAGGAATGAAAGGAGTAAGAGAAAACTTTAGATGGGAAAATAGAAAAATGAGTGGAAAAGAGACTGTTGGTTTCTGGGCACATTCGGGTGATGCTTCCCCAGAGCTTGTTGAATTCTTTCTAGAAAATATGGAAGATTTTAAGAAAAATAATAATAAAATGAAAGGAATTGTACCAGATGATCCTAATTTTAAAAGATTCCGAGATACTGATGTAGAATATAATCGTCAATTAAAAACTATACCGCTTAACGAATACTCTGCGAGTACTTCTGTAACTATTGGTGACGATTTCATTTCTTTTTTCTCTTTTAAGGATCTACAGATTACTCGTATTGAAAATAAAAAAATAGCTGATACTATGCGACAGATTTTTGAGATAGTGTGGAAAGCAAGATCTGAGAAGCCTGAGGGTGCAAAGTTTTAATATTACTCTCCCAAATACGCCTCAACCACTTCTCTCTTATCTAAAACTTTGTGTGGCTCTCCCTCGGCGAGGAGTCTGCCTTCATCCATTACAAACACATGGTCAGAAAGTGCGCGTATAAGATCCATATTATGTTCAATCAAAATTACGGTTTTGCCTTTTTGTTTTAATTCTTCAATTATTCCAGAGACAATTTTTACCATCTCTGGAAAGAGTCCTGCAAAAGGTTCATCAAGCAGAATGATTTCTGCCTCCACCCCCAGCACGCGCGCAATCTCTAAAAGTTTTCTTTGTCCGTACGAAAGATTAACGGCAAGCTGATTTCTCTTTTCCCAAAGTCCTATTTTTTCTAGAACCTCTTGAGCTTTTTTTAAATGATATTGTTTATGCTTTTCAAATAGGGAGCTGAATACATTTCGCTCTGTTAGAACAACTAAAATATTATCTAAAACAGTCATTTGCTCAAAAAGGCGTACATCTTGAAATGTGCGCGTAACTCCATAAAAACCAACTTGATATGGCTGTATCTTAGACAATTCTTTACTTCCGTTAAATGTAACCACACCATCGTCAATCTTAATCATGCCACTCAGGAGGTTTACGAGTGTGGTCTTGCCAGAACCATTTGGACCAACAATACTGGTGATTTTACCTTTTTCTATTTCAATAGAAAGATTATCAACAGCTCTAATGCCGTCAAATCGTTTTGTTAAGTTTTTAGTTTTAAGTATTTTCATAATTTGTATTCTCCTAATAATCCTTGCGGTCTATATAGCATTAATAATACTAATATTAAGCCGTAAACAACCTGTCTAATCTGTGCGGCGATATCTGGAGGGAAACCAACAAATCGGAGAGCTTCTGGCAGTAAAATCAAGAAAAGTGCTCCGAGTATTACACCTCGCATATTTGCCAGTCCACCTAATATAATAATTGCAAGAATAAAAATTGATTCCATTACATTAAACGATGACGGGTCTACAAAAGTAATATATGAAGCAAAAAGAGCTCCGGCAACTGCCGCCATTCCTGCACTGATAACAAAAATAGTGAGTTTGTAATACGCAGTATTGTATCCAAAAACTTGAATTGCTTTTTCGTCCCCGCGGATTGCTTTAAGTACTCTACCAAATGAAGAATTAACAATAAATTTTGAAATGTAGAAAATTAAAACAAGTATTATTAAAGATAGAATTAAAAATGATAGATTAGAAGAGAAACTAAAGCCAAAGATCTCTGGGCGAGAGATTCCTGGAATACCCAGAGGACCTCTTGTTAAACTTTGCCAGTTTAAAAACAGTGCAAAAATAATTGTATTGAAACCAAGCGATGCGAGTGCATAATAATCATCGTCAAATTTACTTAACACAATCCCTATCAAGAAACTTGCAACCATTGCTACTAATACACCAATTATCAAAGATAAGAAAAATCCCATACCTGTTGTCGTCAAAAGTATCGCTGTCGCATATGCACCCAAACCATAAAAAGCTGCGTGGGTAACAGATAGAAGTCCAGTGTAACCAACAATTAGATTTAAACTTACACCCAATGTTGTGTAGATTGAAAATAATATTGCTAAGTGGATAAAGTATTCCATATTATTTATTCATAATTCCACGCGGACGGAAAATTAAAAACAGAATAAGAAGAACAAAAGCTATCGCATCTTTCCATTCTCCCGATATTTGCCATATACCAAAGTTTTCTACAAAGCCCAGAAGGAACGCTCCGATGAGCGCGCCGTAAATGCTTCCAACACCTCCAATAATTGCAGCTATAACTCCCTTCAAAAGCAGAGCAAATCCCATAGTCGGTTCAATACCTGTGTCAAAGCCAACTAAAATACCACCGAGTCCTGCAATGGCAGAACCGATGAAAAAAACATAGCTGATAATTTTATTTGTATTTATCCCGACAATTTTGGAAACTTCTTCGTCATCGCTTACCGCTTTTATTGCTTTTCCAAACATCGTGTACTTCAAAAGTAATATAAGTCCAACAGTAATAGCTATTGCAGAAATTAAAATAGTAAGTTGTGTTTGTGTGATTACACCTCCAAATATTTCATAAATTCTTTGACCGCTTATATTTTGTGAAAGTGTCTGAAATTGCGAAGTAAACAGAATTGCGATAATCGCTTGAATTGCAGTAAAGAGTCCTAGTGACGCGACAAGTAAAACCATTTTTGATGCTTTTCTCTTGCGAAGTGGTAAATACACTAGCTTATCGAGTGCGTATCCGATAAGACCTGCGAGCAGTACTCCTACTCCTACCACAATACTTAAAGGTAAATTCCAACCCAATGTCTTTGCAAAATAAAAAACAGAGTATCCACCAATTGCTGCCATTACTCCGTGAGATAGGTTGAAGAATTTTGTCGCTCCATAAATCAAGTTAAAACCAAGTGCAATAAGCGCATAGATAGATCCTGCAATAATGCTGTTTAATATAAGTTGTGGGATTATATCCATATTATTTATTTCAAAAGTTCATCAGATGATACTCTAATAGCTTTCGCCAATTTTGTAATTGTTGAAAGTGTCGGATTTGTTTTACCATTCTCAATATTACTTATAAATCCACGGCTAACCCCAAACGCTCGCGCAATATCTCCTTGAGATATTGCTTTCTCTGTTCTGATACGTTTTAAATTTCCCCCAAGCTTTTCAGATTCACTTTTCATTATCCACAGTATATCGGTTGGTATTGTATATCACAATGGTATACTATACCATACCAGTAGTTATTGGGTAAGGAACGCCTCAAGTCGTTGAGCCGTTGCCGAAAAATCGCCAAAAGGTCTTAAGAAATACATCATTCTCTCTATGTTCACAGAACATTACAGAAAGAATAATATATTTATCTCAAGTCTGTTTAAATACATAACAAAACAAAAAAATCTTTTCCTTTTAAAAAAACAAAAACGGGGGCAGAAAACGACGAAATAAGTAAAGAAATTTTTTTGTTTTGGTTACGGCGGAACGAAGTGGAGGCGTTGGGGCGATAATGTTACCACGGACTCGGGGCGTAAGATTAACGTTGGAGATACCCCGCACGCGGAGCGTGAGTTAATCGGTCTTATTCTCGAAATAGGTTCGAGCAAAGTCTATTAAAAGAGGACAAAAATTAACTTCGTTCAATTCCCAAAAATTTTTCGCTTTTATCGGAGATAAAAGAGGATGGGAAAACGGCGATTTAGTATAGTAAGCAAAGAGCAATTCTGTAGGCGGGGTCACGCCGAAGTGGGCGGATTTGTCAGTTTCGTATATAAAAACTATTTATTATGTTCAAACCAAAATATTTTCTATATGCTCGCAAGAGTACAGAGGACGATGACAAACAAGTGATGAGTATTGAAGCTCAACTCTTTGAGCTTAGGGAATTTGCTCGCAAAGAAAATCTTGAAATTCTTGAGGAATTTCAAGAGTCAAAAAGCGCAAAGACACCTGGAAGAACAGTGTTTGGTGAAATGATGGCGAAAGTTGAGGAAATGGGAGATATGGGGATATTGGCGTGGCATCCAGACCGTCTTGCGCGCAATAGTATTGATGGAGGTCGTATCATTTATGCAGTTGATCAGAAAAACATTGTGTCTTTACGCTTTCCGACATTTTGGTTTGAACCGACTCCGCAGGGACTCTTTATGTTACAAGTGGCGTTTGGTCAATCCAAGTATTATTCAGACAATCTCGTTCAAAATGTAAAGCGGGGAATCCGCCAAAAAGTCCGCCGTGGTGAGTGGCTTGGTGTTGCTCCTCCTGGGTATATTAATAATCCTCGTACTCGGAATATCGAACCTCATCCAACTCATTCTCGTATTATTAAAAAGGCGTTTGAGAAATATGCAAAAGGAGATCAGACTTTTGTTTCCACAGCAGACTTTTTAGCGGAATGTGGCATGACTACAAAGTTTGGCACACCACTTGCTAAATGTTCCATACAAATCATGTTAACAAATAGGGTATATTTGGGGTTTGTAAAGCATAAAGGAGAATTATTTGATGGAACATTTACGCCAATTATTACTCCGAAATTATTTGAAGCCGTGCAGAAAGTTATCGCGACAAAAGCGAAACCACGCAAAGTTAAAAATGGTCACAATTTTCCTTTCACTGGATTATTTAGGTGCGGAGAATGTGAGAGCATGATAACAGCTCAATGGGCAACAGGGAGATTGGGAGGAAGATATAGATATTATCGCTGTTCAAAGAAGAAAGGAAAATGTAGTCAAAAATATTTACGTGAGGATAGACTTGTCGCTCAGATTAAGGAACGGCTTCAAAAAATTTCACTTTGCGATGAGAGTACTGATAAAATGCTTGAGCAGGTTGAGAAGTGGGAGAAAGAAAATAATCTCTCATCACAAACTTGCGTTCAAAATCTTGCTGATAAAAGCAAAGTAAGCGAAGAAAAGTTGGACAAGCTCGTCTCAACTTATCTTGATGGTGATATATCGAAGGAATTATATATTAAGAAAAAGGACGAGCTTATGAGGGAATCACTTACTTTGAAACAAAAACAGAAAGATTTTGAACGCAAGGGTAATAATTGGGTCGAACCCCTGCGGAATTGGATTTTAGATATGAAACAAGCCAACTTTTTATCCTCGTCCGATGATTTTCCCAAGATAAAGGAACTCGTCAAAAAAGTTGGAACGAACCCTACGGTTCGTGACAAATCCGCCCACTTCGGCGCGACCCCGCCTACAGAATTGCTCTTTGCTTATTGTACTAAATCGCCGTTTGCCCACCCGCTTTTATCTCCGATAAAAGCGAAAAATTTTTGGGAATTGAACGAAGTTAATTTTTGTCCGCCCGGTAGGATTCGAACCTACGACCATCTCCTTAAAAGGGAGCTGCTCTACCAACTGAGCTACGGGCGGTGAAATACGACAAGAGAAATAATACCACTATTAAAGCGGTAAATCAAACGCAAATGCTCCAGCGCCTGAAACTATAAGAGAAAGAGAGACGATAAGGATAAGTATGTAGAACACCTTGCTGTATTTTAGAGCCTTATCTAGCTCTTTATAAAAGAATTTACCAAACAATGCGTCTACTGCAATGAGCGCTCCTGCTATAGCTGCGGCCTGTGTGTATAGCCCTACTATAAGAAATATTCCTGTTATTACCTCAAGTGTTCCACCAAATAATACAGAGAACTTTGCTATTTTGGGCCATTTACTAGAGATTTGTGCAATTACTGCAACCCTGTCTTTAAATAAATAAGAGTACCCTATCCACACGAACATTACACCAACTGCAATACGCAACATAAATGGCGCAAGGAGTTGTAAGAACAATAAATCTGGAAATATATTTAACATTAATATATTATAGCATTCATGAATAATAAAACATATTTAGTACTTCATAATATCAGAAGCGTTCAGAACGTAGGTGCTATTTTCCGCACAGCAGATGCTTCTGGAATATCAAAAATATATTTAACAGGATACACACCAACTCCAGTGGATAGGTTTGGAAGAGAGCGAAGCGATGTTGCTAAGACTGCGCTCGGAGCACAGAAGTCTGTAGAGTGGGAATATGCAAAAACAGCAACCCCAGTAATAAATAAGTTAAGAAAACAGAAAGTAGAGGTAGTGGCAGTAGAGCAGAGCGAAAAAGCAGTTGATTATAAAAAGCTAAAAATAAATTCTCCCACTGCTTTTGTATTTGGCAATGAAGTAAAAGGTATTTCTAAGTCTATATTAGAAAAGGCAGACAAAATAGCGCAGATTAATATGCTAGGCCAAAAAGAATCACTTAACGTGTCTGTTACTGTGGGGGTTTTTCTATTTAGGGTATTAAATATTTAAAAATTCTAATACGTGTAAGTATCAACAACTCTACCGCTGTTGTCTATGAGTCTTATGGTCTCGCGTTTTGCCCTCCAGAGTTCCGCGTCTCTTTCCAAGAACACTCGCCATTCGTTATCAAAGAAATTTAAATCATTTCTGTGATTATCAACACAACCTGTGTAGTTTAGAGTATTTGAAACAAATTCAGTACACTGACTTGATGTACCAGCAGGGAAGGCAGTTAGTTCCATCTCACATCTGCTTATGTCGTCTACGAAGTCTTCGCACACATTGTCAGTTGTTGGTATGCTAGACACTATTTCTTCAAATTCGTCGTTAGGTCTTGGGCATTGCTTTGAAAGTTTTGGTGAAAAGTCTTGGAATTGCTCAAGATACCCGCTACATTTGTTGATTTTGAAAGATGCACCAATGGGAGACATTCCTGTCGATATGATTACACTCTCTCCGGGGGCTAACCTTAAAGGCGGTTCAGAATTTACCAGACCTGATCTATATACTTCAGTTGCTCCACCTATCGTAACTTTTTTCTTTGAAATTATACTTTCAAGTTGCCATCCTGTTATTGAAATACTTTCTTTGTTTCTGCTTGATGCGTTTAGGGTTATGTATTCTGTTAAAGCGGAAGTTTTTTTAGGTCCTGTTGAACTACTTTTGATACTGATTTTATTTTCAAATTCTGAAGAGCTTGTGTTAACTTCGGCTTGTTCTGTGCTTGTGTCGCTTCCGCCGGTTCCTCCGTTTGTACTTACTCTGATTTGTGAATCACCTATGTTTATTTCCCCGTATGTTTCACCAGTGCTTAAAGGTGCTGGAGGTTTTATGAAAACACCCTGATCGCGTGCGCGTTCTGGTCCACCGGTAAATACCCACACAAAGCCAAGTGCGATTATAACCATTATTACAAATACTAAGTCTGATTTTGCTCCCATAATTTAAGTTTATTATTTAAGATTTAAAAATATATGAATTTAGCTCTTCTTTAGCTACCTCTACGTCACTCCACGGTGTCTTTTCTCCTCTAGCTTCCATTATGTACGGATCAGTTCCTTTTCCTGTTATTAATACTATATCGTTTTCTTGAGCTAATGTGAATGCTTTCTTTATAGCCTCTCTGCGGTCTAGTATTATCTCTGGTGTTTGCTCTTTTATGCCTGTTGCCATCTCTTTTATGATCTCCATAGGGTCTTCATCGTACGGATCCTCATTGGTAAGAATAATATGTTTACAATGTTTGTCCGCAACAGCACCCATGTCTGGCCTTTTCCATTTGTCTCTTCCTCCACCAGTGTTACCGAGTACACAAATCTTGTCTGATTTATCAAACGCATTGTAAAGTGCCTCAAGAGATTCTTTGGTATGCGCATAGTCTACTATTACTGTGAAGTTTTGTCCCTCTTCTACTCTTTCAACTCTTCCTTTGGCGCCTGTGAATTTCTCTACAGCACTTCTGATTGTTTGAGTATCTATGTTTTGTGTTTTTGCAAAATGCATCGCACTAAGCGTATTGTAAATATTAAATTCTCCGACGAGTTTGGAATGCATCTTAAGTCCGTCAAAAGTTATTTCTGTAAACCTCTCAGAAAGCATGTAAGGCTCTGCGTTTTTGACAGAAAGTGGTATTTTGTTTGGAACTTTAATGTTCAAAAACTTCCCACCATATTCATCGTCAGTATTTGCGATTACCGTTTTGTTTTTCTTCGGCGACTTCTCAAGAGCTTTGGCAATCTCAAGTTTTGCATTTAAATAATTTTCAAACGAGCCGTGTGACTCTATATGTTCGGGTGCTATGTTTGTAAATACAAGTGTGTCGAGTGCTATGAATTTATGTCGGAATTGCTTCACTCCTTCTGACGTCATCTCCATTACTACGTATTTGCATTTGTTAGCCACCGCATTGTGTAGAAATCGTTGTATGAAAAATCGCCCTGGCATTGTCATTTTGAATAAGTTGCGTTCTTCTTTGTCGCCAATCTTAAAATGAATAGTATTTAAAAGCGCTGTCTTGTGCCCGGCTTCGTTTAGGATTTCATTTATAAGTTCTGTCACAGAGGTTTTGCCTTTTGTGCCAGTCACAGCAACTATAAAAATTTTCCTAGAAGGAAATTTGTAATAAAAAGCGCCAGCTAAAGCAAGTAAGTAATGATACACAGGCTGTGCTTTCTTGAAAATGCTTTTAGGTATTATTTTTCTTCCTATGTTTAGTAATTTTTCCATTATTCTTGCTTGCTAAGTATTTTGAGTACTTCTTTTATACGCTCACTTGGTGTAGCTGCGTCTTTGCTTATATGTTTCATGGCTTCACGTGCTTCACGTGTAGAGTAGCCGAGAGTTTGAAGTGCTTCAAGTGTCTCTAACTCCTCACGCATGTTTGCGTTGTCCTCTTTGGTCTCTATTGCTCCGAGTTTGTCACGAAGTTCTAAGATAATCTTCTCTGCATTCTTTTTGCCTATACCGGAAACCTTTGTAAGGTAAGAACTTTCTCCTGTGGAGACGGCTGTTTTGAGTGTTTCTACATCTGCGACATTTAATATCGCAACTGCAGACTTAGGTCCGATACCAGAAACTGAAAGGAGCATCTCAAAAAACTCAAGCTCTTCGTCTCTTAAGAATCCGTAAAGGTCCAGTGATGTTTCTCGCACTGCCAAATGCGTCTTTATTGAAATAGTAGGGCTACCAGACTCCTTCACCTTCTTAATGGTCTCAATAGTGGTGTTAACCTTATAACCCACACCTCCTACAAGAAGCACTATTGTATTGCCGTTTATACTAGCTATTTCCCCGTTTAGTTGAGCGATCATAGTCGCATTATACCTTATTGTGCCGATATATTGCGAGTTATTGCGTTTCGTGGGCATTTATGTTACTTTTAGCAGATTAAATATGGCAATAACATCATCAGCAAAAAAGGCGATAAGAAATTCAGCGCGTAAGCGTGTTTTTAACGTACGTCGACTTGGAGAAATGCGAGGTGTTTTAAAAGATATTAAAAAGCTTATTGTAGAGAAGAAAAAGGACGAAGCTACAGCACTCTTGCCAAAAGCTTATAAAGCAATAGACAAGACAGCAAAACGCGGAATCATAAAACAAAACACCGCAGCAAGAAAGAAGTCCCGCCTTGTAGCAGCTATAAATAGAGCATAAAACCCACTAACTAGAAAGTGGGTTTTATTGTGTGTTAATATATACATATTATGAAAAATATAAATTTAGTTTTTGTTGTAATAATAATCGCCGTGGTAGGTTACCTTGGTTACTTTGGTTACAACACTGTTGTAAAAAGTAGGCCCGATATTAAAATCACTGCAGTAGAAGTTGATTCTGGTTGGGACATTAATATGGAAATTGATAATTTTGTAATTGGCAAGCAAGACGGCCACGTGCATTTGTATATAAATGATAATTTAGTAAGTTTGGTTTTTGAAAAAACGCATCATATAGATCCGCTACCTAAGGGAGAGCATACTATACGTGCATCACTCTTTACTCCACTGCACAAAGAAATAAATGTTCTAGGAGAAGCTGTGGCAGATTCTGTAGTACTTGTCTCTGAGGTGGACGGTGTCATGCCACCTACTTTGAGTATGGATATGATCATGGACATGGGAGGTGGTATGGGTGACATGAAAGACATGGGAACAAATTACAGTGGGAAAGAGTCTGATGAGAGTGAGGAGTTTATATATGATCCCAAAAGTGAGGTTTATACATTTAGAAAATGGAATACTCGAGACATTATGATTGTCGTAGAGAAAAAGGCAGGTGGAATTGCTTTGGTTGACGGAAGTAGAAACGAAACAGTAGCGAGGATAGGAGGTATAGGTAAACAACCACATACTATGGTCTTTTCTCCAGATGCTAAATATGGATACCTTATCTCTAGGGACGGTTGGCTTAGTAAAATTGATTTAAATAAAGCAGAAGTTTCTGCGTCCATAAAAGTGGGGGAGAGTTCAAGGGGTACAGCGATGACTGAAAGCGGAAAGTATATAGCAATTGGTAATTATGAGCCAAAAACACTTACAATACTTGATGCAAAAACTCTCGAAGTCGCAAAAGAAATACCTCTTTCAGATACACGTGTTAAAGACGGTGAGCCATCAAGAGCTGGCGCACTACTTGATTTTGGAGAGAAGTTGGCAGTTGCTCTTAAAGATATCAATAGTGTTTGGATTATCGACACTGCTAAAAAAGGAATGCCCGTTACTAATCATTTTTGGGACGTTGGTGACGAGGGTGGCATAATGCATGACGGTTACGCCACACCTGACGGACGGCACCTTGTGTTTTCTATTGAGCAGTCAAACGTAGTGTGGATACTAGACGCCCTTAAAATGGAAGAAGTAGGAGAGATAAAGACAGGTGTTAAGCCTCACACAGGACCTGGTGCTACTTGGAAGAATCTTACATTTATACCAGCTATTGAGGAAGGTAAAACTACTGTGATAGACACTGACACATGGAAACTTGTTGATTATATTAAAACTGATTATCCAAGTCAGTTCCCACGAACGTACACAAGAGACGACAGGTATCCGTATGTATGGATAGACACTTGGGAGATCAATAAAAGTGACGAGCTTTATATAGTAGACGCTCGTGATCTTTCGATTGTGAAAACTATCGTACCGATTAAGGGGAGTATGGTAATACATCCAGAGTTTACCTATGACGGCAAATACGTGTATGTCTCAATGATGCAAAAAGATATGATCTATATTTATGATGCAGAGACTTTTGAATTTGTAGGTAAGTTAGATATGACTAACCCAACAGGAATCTTCAA
>CAZNQQ010000017.1:0-15028 GCA_964575575.1 uncultured Candidatus Saccharibacteria bacterium
CATTTTTGGTTTTTTGCCGACTATGTAGGCTATGGTCTTTATTCCTCGTTTTTTGGGGTTTAGTGTTCCAAATTCTTTTAAGATTACTTTAGGAAGTACGCTATCGCCCATATCATTGTGTAATTTGGAGAATTCTATATTTACTTTTGGCAGACTTGAAAGTATTGAGCTTTTGATCTTATGCTTTATTTCTTTTGAGATGTGCACTCCATCTTTTAGCTCCACTTCTATATAAAACTTCTCTTTCTTAGTATTACCAATCTCTCTTGTATAAGAAAGTGAGTTTCTAGTTACAAACGGCGCGACACTCTTTGACAATATCCCCGCTTGTATATGCTCTGGGTAAATATTTAAAGCATAATAAGTTATAGCAACATCAGTCCTGCCGTTTACCACTACAAAAGACAGTTTGCCGCTTTCTTTTGTTTTATATTTTTTTGCTTCTGCAAGCAGATTATACTTTTTCAATATTTTGTTTATATCTTTATTGTTCAATATTTTACCAGTATCGTGGATGTTGTACCGCACAAGAGGGATCGTACCGTCTTTGGTAATGATAAGCTCGCCATTTTCTTCTTCAAAGACTATATCTTTTTCGTCATATTGAAATAACCCAGGGAGCAATACTGAGCTACCAAAAAATTCTTTATACAATTCTTTGTTTTCTAAAGCTTTCTTTCTTATAAATATACTAAGTGGAGTTTCGTACCCAAGTACAGCAGCATCTGAGGAGCCGTATATATTTATAATGTCTCTGTCTTTTATAGTTCCACCTATTCCATTTTTTATAGAGTTACGCCAGATCTCTGTATGCTTGTCTCCCCCTGTTAACACTTTAAGGTTTTTTGGAAAAGGAATTTTACTCTTTTTCATTCCAGATATTATGTCTGGCACAAAAGGAGGATAGCCAGATAAGATCACTGTATCAAATTCTGGCGCAATATTTTTAAATACAGAAAATATATTAGCCTTTTCAAGCCCTGGCGTAATGATTGTAATATTCGCTCCCCGCTTTGATGCGTAACGTGAAGCAAGCATAGTATAAACTCCTGCAATCCAAAGCCCCATAGAAAGACAAACAACGACAAGAGTTTTCTCGTCTTTTTTTATATTAAAAGCATTCTCAAAAATTCTTTTATGTACCTCCCCGTCTATTTTTTCAGAACGCTCTCCATTGTACCAATATGTTGGTACTCCAGACGAACCAGAACTCGCATAAATCATAAGGGGACGATCCCCCTTTCTTACAAGCTCGTCTTTTTTGAATTTTTTTATGTAAGTTTCTTTGCTAGTAATTGGAACCTTTTCTTTCTTTCCTTTTATAAATTTCTTATACGCCGGAACATTCTTTGATGCATCGTTGAAAAGTTTTTCTATTTTTTTGTTCATTTTTTGCCAAAATTACTTTTGAAGTCTTCTGTTTTTTTCTTCCTATCCACAACTTTTGCTTTACTCATATATTCTGGAATCAACTTTTCTTCAATAGATACTACATATCTACCAGACGGCATATCATGACCATTTGCAATTCTACGCACAACATAAGATATGGCAGAGCCGGCCACAGATGCAGACGTGCCAATTTGCGGTACTGCAGGAATAGTCTTTCCTATTTCAAGTAAAGATTCTTGCATGTGAGGTGTGAGGTAGTCAGGATCAACTATTTGTGTTGCAAGTTGGAGCCACTTTTTAAAATCAATGTCTTTTGTATCTTCTTCCGTCATATGCCCTACTAGACCGTGAAATATCTCTCGCTCTGGTTCAAGATCAAAACGCTCTACGTCCACTATTACTCCGTCGCCATTGTCTGTCGCCATTATTACAGGAATACCGTTTTCCTTTGCAATAAGCCTTGAAAGTATCTTCATGTTTATCATGTCCATTTCGTCTACAAATATATCTACTTTTGGTTTGAGTAAAAAATCTCTTATATTATCTCCATTTACTCCGTCGCCAAAAAGTTCTATGTCAGCAAATGGGTCAAGTTCCCACACACTTTTTGCAGCGATTTCTGCTTTATTTGAATCAACATCTAGAAGTGTTGCGCGTATTCTATTTAGATTTGTCACTTCAAGTACATCAAAATCTGCAATTTTTATATTCTTCGGTCCACCACTTACTGCAAAAGCAGATACAACTGCAGAACCCACAGAAAGTCCAGCAACTCCCACTGATAGATTTCTATATTTTTCTTGCTCGTCACTATTTATAATATTTCTATTTCTTGATGTTCTAAGTTTGAAATACAGTTCTTCAGGCAATGTATGAACAGCAGTATTTCTCCATGGATAAAATACCCATATACCTTTTGTATTATCATTTTCTAAAAATTCTTTAAGTGGCGCTTCTGCTGGTGGTGTACCACTTTTTAGATGTGGATTTTCTATAAAGAAAAGTTCTTTTAAAGCTGAATCGTATGCGTTTACTTTTATAGCACTATCTGGCACCTCACTTTCTTCTTTGTATATAATTGGCTTTTTTATTTTCATATTATTTATCAAAATCTACTACAATATCTTTATCATTTTCAAGTATCTTTATTAATTTTGTTAAATCTGAAGTAAGCGGTCTGTCTTCAACGACTTTTGGTAACACCTTTCTTGTTTTTTTGAACAAAAGCTTTGATGATGGTGACAGTTTATTTAACACATTCAAATGATCAACAGCCTGTGCAAGTGTAGCGTATTCAATAGATAGTACTGTAAAAGCGTTTTCAATAGCTTTACTTGCGATAAGCGCTGCGTCTGTGCCCATACTTACTACATCTTGGTTGTCTGCATTTGTGGATATTGAGTGCACTGAATGTGGGTATGCAAGCGACTGACTTTGGGCGGTTGTAGATGTAGCAACAAACTGAGCACCCTGAAGAGCGAGAGTTAGCCCCGGCTGGTTTAGGTTTAGAAATGGCGGGAAAATCTGATTTACGTTCCTGTTTAAGAAAAAGTTTATTCTTCTTTCAGAGAGCATTGTCATCTTCACTATACTTATCTTCAGCTGATCAATAGCTGTAGCAATATAGTCTCCATGGAAGTTACCACCATGTAGGAAAATTTGTTTTTCTACGTCTATAATAGGGTTATCTGTAACTGAATTTATTTCTATAAGAATATCCTTTTTTACTTTTTTATATATATCAAGTGCTGGGCCTAAGATTTGTGCAACACAACGAAACGAATACACGTCTTGAATGTGTTCTGGTGTAACATAAACATTGTCTATTATATTTACCCTTGCTTGTAATTTCTTTCTATCATTTAAAAGTATTGATGAAGAAAGTAATACTCTGAGTGTCTTTGCTATCTCTTTTTGTCCTTTGTGTGGACGTACAGCATGAAGATCTGCAGAGATGGCGTCATTGAGACCATTTATAAGCTCAAGAGCTAAAGCGCTTGAACGTGATGCCGCACTCATTAATCTTTCCATATCCATTATCAATAGTGCTGCAATACCAGACATAACCGCTGTGCCATTTATCAGAGCTAAACCTTCTTTAGGTTCTAGTTTGTGAGCTTTTCTTTTTAATTTCTTTAATACGTTCGCTGTTTTTTCACGCCTATTGTTAAACACAACCTCTCCTTCACCAATGAGAGTGATTGCAATATGTGCTAGCTGAACAAGATCACCACTCGTACCTACAGCTCCATGCTCAGGAATAATAGGGATTATTCTTTTATTAATATAAAAAGTTAATTGATCAATTAATTTTGCTGATACACCAGAGTATCCTTTTACAAGAGTGTTGAGTCTTACTATCATTGAAGCGAGTACAAATCTGTTTTCTATAGGATTTCCAACACCAACAGCGTGGCTTCGAACTAGGTTATATTGAAGTTCTTCTAACTGGTTCTTACCTATAATATGTGAGGCCATAGGACCAAAACCTGTTGTGATACCGTAAATTACTGTAGTATCTACTTTTTCATCAAGAAATTTCTTTGCTCTTTTTACTTTTACAAGAGATTTTGCAGACACACTTACATGAACATCAGGGTCATTTACAATCATGTAAATTTCTTCAGGCGTAAGATCGTCGCCAGTTAATACAACTGTGTTTTTAGTATTTTTAGCTTTCTTCTTATTCATAGATATTGTCTATAATATCACTTTCTCGTAGTAAAGAAAATGACTACGAGTGGTGCTACGAGCCACCAGAAAAGAAGTACGGTAGATGCAAATATTGCGTCTATAGGCCCTGCGAAGTCGTACAGTTCTGATATGTTGATTATATGATATGAAATAGCGATAAGGAGCCCACCTGACGCAAGTGCAAGGAAACCGTTTTCTATAAGCTTCCTTAGACCTCTATGATAAAGCTCAAAATTTACTATTTTGTTTAAGACTATATTAATAAGAACAACAAGCAGTATAAAGAGCCCGATTTGTGAATACAGCACTGCTTTGTCTGTCTCTCCAAAGAATGCGATCTTTTGTATATATGGAAAGAAAAATACAATAGGTATTGATGCATACAAAGAAAGCATTAGGGATATTATCCTTCGTTTGCCAAACCTCATCCCATAGATGAAGAATATAAAAAAGATTATTAATAAAATAATCGTATCAATAGATAGGTTTGCTATGTTTTCAACTGTAATATTAGTTGAGCTTGAAAATAAATTTTGTACTGCAGCCATTCGTTAATTTTATAACGTTAAAAAACAGTTTGCAAAAACAAACTGTTGATTAAATCCCTTCTTTTTTCATCTCGTCTACGAGTTTCTTGGCACTACGTGAAAGTTTGTTTGGAAGTGTTATGTTTATCTTTACAAGTAAGTCTCCACGGCTTTTCTTACCTGTTGGTACACCTTTACCAGATACACGAAGTATCTCACCAAATGCGACTCCGGCTGGTATCTTGATATCAATATCGCCGTCTAACGTTGAAATAGTGTAAGTGCTACCCAAAAGCGCATCAGTGAGCTTTACGTTTAGTATCATTGAAAGATTGTTACCTTCTTTTTTAAACACTGGGTCAGGGCTTATGTGAAGCTTTATGTATAGGTCTCCTGCTATCCCACCTGCTACTGCTTCCCCACCTCCTGAGAGTCGTATCATCTCGCCGTTGTCTACTCCGGCTGGTATTGCTATAGAGATCTCTTCTTCTTTGCGAGCGACACCTAAGCCTTTACAGTCTTTACATTTTTCTTTTGGTACCTTACCTGTACCGAAGCAGTTATCACATGCTCTCACGCTCGTGATAGTGCCGAGTATTGAGTTCTTTGTCTCGTGGATCTTGCCTTTACCGTTACAGTTTTTACATGTTTCCATCTCTGTTCCTTCTTTGGCGCCGCTTCCTGTACATGTTTTACACTCCGACACTTTAGTCAAAAGCACTTTGCGCTCTGTCCCAAAAATTGCATCTTTAAACGGCACCTCAAGATCTATTGAAATATCTCTACCGCGCTTTTGTTGTTGCCTTCCTCTACCTCCGAAGATGTCGCCGAGCCCACCGAAGATGTCATTCATATCAAAACCCTGCTCGGCAAAACCAGAAAAATCAAAACCTTGTGCACCTTGAAAACCACCGAAGCCTTGGCCACCACCTGCTCCACCTTCATTAAACACTCTTCCGTATGCATCGTACTCTTGTCGTTTCTTGTCATTTGAAAGCACACCGTAAGCCTCGCTAATTTCTTTAAACTTAGCTTCGTCCCCTGTACCTTTGTCAGGATGATATTTGTGAGCAAGCTTTCTGAAGGCTTTTTTCACCTCGTCAGCACTTGCTTTCTTGTCCACTCCTAAAATTTGATAGTAGTCTTTTGACATAATTAACACCATATTACCGCATTTCCACCAAAAATCAAGCAAAAAACCAACGGCTCAACTTGGTTGAAGTTGAGCCGTTGGTTTTTTTATTTTAATTATTCTGTTTTTGGCTCTTCTGCTGGTGGTGTATCCTCCCCTTCTCCGCCAGCTGGCGGATTCTTCTCTTCAAACTCTGCATCGCGGACATTTCCTTCACCACCCTCTGCTGTCTTCTGTTCCCCCGCCTGAGGTTCTTGTGGTGCAGCTTTTGCCATTGCTTCGCCTATCTTTTGCATCTCTGTAGAAAGCTCTTCTGATGCTTTCTTTATAGCATCTGTATCTGTGCCATCTTTAACTTTTTTAAGTTCGTCTATTTTACTCTGTACAGAAGTTTTAAGAGAGTCGTCAATCTTTCCTTCTGCGTCTTTAAGAGCTTTTTCTGCTGTGTAAACAAGTTGCTCTGACAGATTTCTAGCATCTACTGCTTCTTTCTTCTTCGCATCATCAGCTTCATGCACTTCTGCATCTTTCTTCATCTTCTCTACTTCTTCTTCAGAGAGTCCCGAACTTGCTTCTATCTTTATAGACTGTTCTTTACCTGAAGCTTTGTCTTTCGCTTTTACATTTAAAATTCCATTTGCGTCTACATCGAAAGACACTTCTACTTGAGGTACACCGCGTGGTGCAGGAGGCACTCCGTCTAGTATAAATTTACCAAGAGACTTGTTGTCAGTTGCCATAGAACGCTCTCCTTGTACTACATGAATCTCTACAGATGTCTGGTTGTCAGCTGCGGTTGAGAAAGTCTGTGACTTAGACGTAGGGATAGTAGAGTTCTTTTCTATAAGCTTTGTAGCTACAGACCCTAGAGTTTCTATACCAAGAGAAAGCGGTATAACATCAAGAAGTAGTATGTCCTTTACATCGCCTTGCATAATACCAGCCTGAATAGCAGCACCAAGCGCCACCACCTCGTCAGGGTTAATAGATTTGTTTGGCTCTTTACCAAAGACTTCCTTTACAGCGTCAGAGATCGCGGGCATTCTAGTTTGCCCTCCTACCAGTATAATTTCATTAATATCTGATGTACTAAAAGGTGATGCTTCTATAGCTCGCTTTGTAATCTCTATTGAACGATCTATGAACTCTTGTGAAAGCTCTACTAGAGTCGCACGTGTCATCTTAAGTAGTAAGTGTTTTGGTCCTGATGCGTCTGAAGTAATAAACGGAATGTTTATTTCAGTTTCTGTAGTTGAAGAAAGTTCATGTTTTGCTTTCTCTGCAGCCTCGTCCAGCCTCTGGATAGCAAGTGGGTCAGTAGACACATCTATACCACTTTCTTTCTTAAACTCTTCTGCAATCCACTTTATGATCTTTTGGTCTATGTCACGACCTCCCATATGTGAGTCTCCGTCTGTTGATTTTACTTCTATTACATCGTCCCCAACTTCAAGCACTGACACATCAAATGTACCACCACCAAAGTCAAAAACCACTATCTTTTCGTCTTTCTTTTTTGCAAACCCATATGCAAGCGCTGCAGCTGTAGGTTCGTTTATAATTCTCTTAACATCAAGCCCTGCGATCTTACCTGCATCCTTTGTAGCTTTTCTTTGTGAATCATTAAAGTACGCTGGCACTGTGATCACCGCTTCAGTTATCTTCTCTCCCAAACGCGCTTCCGCGTCGTTCTTCATCTTTTGGAGTATCATCGCAGAAACCTCTTCAGGTCTGTATTCTTTGTCTCCTAGCTTTACAAGCACTCCACCGTCAGACCCTTTTGCAATATCAAAAGGTGAAGTCTTTTCGTCTTTTTGGATCTCTGCATCTGCAAACATATGCCCAACGTATCGTTTTATACCGAAGATAGTATTCTTAGGGTTTGTTACCGCCTGTCGTTTTGCAAGGAGCCCTGCAAGTCGCTCACCAGTTTTTGAGATAGCAACAATAGACGGTGTTGTACGTACACCTTCTGCGTTCTCTATTATAGTAGGCTCTCCTCCCTCAACAACAGCCATTGCTGAGTTTGTTGTTCCTAAATCTATTCCTAAAATTTTTGACATAATGTATTTAAATTTTTAATTTTATAATTTTTAATTTTTAATTTTTAAACTCCCCGACTTTTACCTTTGCAGG
This sequence comes from uncultured Candidatus Saccharibacteria bacterium, assembly GCA_964575575.1. GTDB lineage: Bacteria > Patescibacteriota > Minisyncoccia > Phycocordibacterales > UBA2163 > UBA2163. The sequence goes on from CAZNQQ010000017.1 coordinate 7,882, forward strand.
TCTTATAATCTTTCCACTTAATATATACCCTTTCTGCATAACCTCAACTACTTTATGATCATCTGCCTCGTTTTCTATAACTACTGTTTCTACCGAATCGTGACGCTCTGGCTCAAACTCCTCTCCTTGTGGGTCAAACTGCTCTAAACCGTGCTCTTCCAATGTCTTTAAAAGCTGTGAGTGTATATGTTCTATTCCTACTCGCCAATTCTTATCAACAGCCTCCCATACATCCTTATTGGCAAATGCCATATCAAAATTATCAACAGAAGTAAGTAGGTCAAGTATCAGCCCTTCTTTTGCAAAGGCCACAAGCCCGCCTCGTAGTTCCTCTTCCTTTTTTCTTGCATTTACAAAGTCCGCTTTACTTCTTTGCCATCCGTCTAGATACTCCTGCTTTTCTTCTACACATTTCTTAAGCTTTTCTCTAAGCTTTTTTATAGTATCATCACCTGCTTCATCAAGAGCATCAAATACAACTTCATCTTCCGATTCTTTGTTTTTGTTAATCTTTTTCTTCATAAAGATTTAATAGATTATCTCTTGCTCCACTGTGAAGCTTTTCTCGCCTTTTTGAGTCCTGGTTTCTTTCGCTCTTTTACTCTAGCGTCTCGTTTAAGCAGATCTTCTTTTTTAAGGTCCTTGCGGAGTTCTGGGTCAAACTTTTCAAGAGCTCTTGCAATACCGAGTGAGATCGCGTCTGACTGTGCAGATATACCGCCACCTTTTACATGTACTGATACTTTAAATTTACTTGGAATATCAACTACCTCAAACACACTTCTTATGTTTTTCTGGTCTTCATTAACTGGGAAATAGTCTTCAAACTTTCTGTCGTTTATTTCAAAAGAATACTTATCCGCAGAGAAAATACGTACGCGAGCGATAGCGTTCTTTCTTCTTCCAACTGCCTCTATATAACGTGTAGCTGATATTTTTTCTTTTTCTTTATTAGTAACCATATTATTCTTCTATTATTAACTTCTTCATTCTTATTGGTCTAAGCTTGTTGTTTGGAAGCATTCCGTATACTGCCTTTTTAAAAATCTCTTGATATCCCTTTTTATCAATAATCTTACCCATCTTCTCTTCTCGCAGCCCCCCTGGGTACCCAGTGTAATGCTTGTATATCTTACTACCCTTTTTGGTGTCTGATATCTCCATCTTTGATGCATTTACAACCTTTACTTCTACGTCAGGTGCTACATTTTTAGCAAACGAAGTGTCGTTCTTGCCCATTAGAAATGCCGCCGCTTTAGTTGCGATTCTTCCTAGTTTTTCTCCTTCTGCATTTATTTCTAATGTTTTCATATTATTTTACAAACTCGATTATTGCCTCTTTTGCAGAGTCTCCTACTCGTGTACCTGCTTTGGTTATACGTGTATAACCACCCTTTCTTTCTTTATACTTTGGAGACAGTGTATCAAATAATTTGCTTGTTGCAACACCACTTCCTCCAAGTCTACTCAACACAATACGTCTTGCACTAAGCGTACCATCTTTACCTTTTGTTATAAGTTTTTCTATAAATGGTCGTAGAGCTTTTGCTTTTGCTTCAGTTGTTTTGATTCTGTCGTGCAATATCAAAGACCGTGCAAGAGAACGCATAAGTGCTGTTCTTTGTTTTCTTACCCTCCCAAACTTTTTGTTTTTATTGTGATGTCTCATAATATTGCTAATTACTAATTTATTTTAGTATGATGCCATAATTTCCAAGCATTCGTTTTATTTCTTGTACACCTTTCTTTCCGAGTCCTTCGATCTCTAAGATGTCAGCTTCTTTCTTTCGTGCAAGACCTCCTACTGTTCGTATGTTTGCAGCTGTTAGTGCGTTTATGTTCCTTGCTGAAAGATTAAGTGTTTCTATTCTTGTCTTCAGTAGGTCTGTATCAACTTCTGCTTCTTTGGCTGGAGCTTCGTCCTCTTTAGCGTCTGCGTCAGCACTTTCTTTTATTTCTGGCTCTATCTCTTCTTCTTTAAATCCAACTATTGCTTTAAGTTGGTTTATCATTATTTCTATTGATTTCTCAAGTGCACCATGAGCTGTGATAGTACCGTCTGTTTCTACAACGACTCTAAGTCGGTTGAAGTCTGTTCTGTCTCCGACACGCATGTTCTCTACTTCATAGTTAACTCTTCTTATGGGTGTAAATATAGCATCAAGAGCTATAATTCCAATATCAACTTTGTCTTTCTGGAGTATGTCTTTTGATACGTATCCCATACCACGTTCTACTGTCATCTCTATTGAAAGAGCACCCTTCTTGTCTGTTATTTCTGCAATGCGCTGATCTGGGTTAAGTACTTCTACTTGAGATGGTGTTTTTATGTCACCTGCTGTGACAACCTTTTCTCCTTTTACTTCTATTGAAACAGTCTGTGGTTCGTCAGTAAGCATCTGAAGTCTTACTTTCTTTAGGTTTAGTAATATGTTTACTACGTCTTCTTTTACTCCGTCAATAGTTGAGAATTCATGTGGTACTCCTTCTATCTTTACAGACGTGATAGCAGATCCAGGCAAAGACGACAAAATTATTCTTCGCAAAGAATTACCAAGTGTGTGTCCGTACCCTGGGTATAGACCGTCTATTTCATATGTTCCTTTAAACTCCTCTTCAGAAACGATGCGTGGTTTTGATGGGAGTGATACGTTGTATTCTGACATAATATATAAAAGTATTAATTAATAATTGTTTATAAATATTAACGACTATAAAACTCAAGCACAGAACTTACATCAAACAGCAGATCTGTGGCGTCTGCTGTAGGCTTACTCTTTATTTCTCCTTCCAAACTCTTCTCGTTAAACGTTACCCATGAAGGGTTCTTGTGGTCTCTCAGATCTTCTTTCGTATTTGAAAACAATCCGCTCTCACGACTACCTTCTCTTATGCCGACCTTCAAACCTTTTGACATTCTGTATGAAGGTATTGTTACCTTTCTTCCACCGACAGTAATGTGACCGTGCGACACCATCTGTCGTGCCATCTGTCTGCTTTTTGCAAGTCCGAGTCTGTATACGACATTATCAAGTCGTGACTCAAGGTTCTCAACAAGCCCAGTAGCTGGCTTCACGTCTTTCTTTGCAAGTGCTTCTTTTACGTATCGTGTGAGTTGCTTTTCTGCAATACCGTATGTATATCGCATCTTTTGTTTTTCTATAAGTTGTTTACCGTATTCAGACATTTGTCTTGGGCGTTTTCTAGAACCGCCTTTCTTTTTTGCTTTTTCGTCAGCAAGCGCAAACTTCTGCGTCTGACATTTGTCAAACACACCACTTCCTAATCTTTTACATATTTTATATTTTGGACCTATTTTCATAATATATAATTTATTAAAATTTATACGCGACGCGCCTTCTTTGGGCGAGGGCCGTTATGTGGCACTGGCGTTGTGTCTTTTATAGAAGAAATCTGTATACCCTTTGCAGTAAAACCACGAAGCGCTGACTCTCTTCCTCCTCCTACTCCCTTTATTACTACGTCAGCATTCTTAACTCCGATCATAGAAGCCTTTTCACCTAGAAGTTCTCCAACCTTTGCTGCTGCAAACGGCGTACCCTTCTTTGCACCCTTGAACCCAAGTGCTCCGGAAGATGACCACATTACAGCTCCTCCCTTTTTGTCGGTAAAGATAAGCTTTGTGTTGTTGTATGTTGCTTGTACGTGAAGTATTCCGGAATCTAGTTTCTTTTTAGATAGTCGCGCAAGAGAGCGGGATTGTAATCCCTTGTCTACTTCACCACCTGCTTTTTTTATAATTCTCTTTTTCCCCATGTTATTTAATTGCTATTTCTTATCTAGTTTCTTTTTACCAGAACCCATAGTCTTCTTCGCACCCTTTAGAGTTCTAGAGTTTGTTTTTGTGCGTTGCCCTCTTGCTGGAAGCTTCTTTGAGTGTCGTGAACCTCTGTAAGACTTGATGTCTTTGAGTCTTTTTATGTTTCCTGATACTTCTCGTCTAAGTTCACCTTCAATAGTATTTTCTTCAACAAGCTTTCGTATTGAGTTCTCCTGATCAGCTGTTAGTTCTGCTGGTTTTACACCTCTTTCTATTTTTGCTTTGTCTAGTAGCTCTTGTGACTTAGAAAGACCAATACCATACACGGCTGTAAGTCCGTACTCTATTCTCTTCTCTGGTATTGTTATTCCTGAAATTCTCATATATTTTTATCCTTGTCTTTGTTTATGGCGCGGATTAGTACAAATCACGCATACTCTTCGCTTTCTTCTTACAGTCTTACACTGTGCACATATTTTTTTGACTGATGCTTTTACTTTCATAATATTAAAATTTGAACAGCAAAATGTAAAATGACAATATATTTAACTGTCATTTCAACTTTTGGTATTCAGACTTTATAGCCTCTTGATTATTCTACCTTTCCCACCGTATGGGTCAGTTAGAATATTTACTTTGTCTCCAACTAGAACCTTTATCCGGAATTTGCGCATCTTTCCTGAAAGATATGCGATTATAGGCTCTTCTTGACCCTCTAGGGTCACACGAAACAGTGCGTTTGGCAGAGCCTCGTCAACTACGCCGTTTATTTCTTGTGGTTCTTGTTGATTTCCCATTTTTGACAATGAACACATAGTACCAAAATTGTGCATATAAAGTCAAGCTTTTTGCGTAGAAAACCGCATAATAAGGTGTTTTCTCAAATATCCACATATCAGCATTGACAAAGTCATATTCTTTGGTATACTGTTGGTAGATTTTTAAATAGATTTCAATTCATATATATCATAAATAACCTATAGATAAGGAGGTGCTTGATGATAAGTATGCAGGAAAAGAAATTTAGTTTACATTTAGATGATGCTGAGTTGCAAGATGCCCTTGATTCAGTTGACAAAGTTAAGTATAGCGCTCCTATGAACATTGATACCTTTAAAGAGTTGATGAGAAGGTATTATGAAAGGAAGTCGGAGAAAACTGTTGGTTGTTTTGTAAGTGCGTTAGTAATGGCATGCTCAAGATCTTTTGATTTTGATCTGCATTATGGATATTGTGTTGCCGCCTTTTCGTTTATTGGTAAACACAAAACACAAACAGAGGTAATTCAAACTGTTGAAAAAGATAATAAATCTTCAGTAAAAAAGATTGAGCAGTCTGAATTACCTATTATTGATGTCAACGAGGGCATAAATGCATTACACTATTAAAGAAGCAAAGGCGAGAACTATTAAGTATAGTTCTCGCCTCTTCTGTTTAAAATTTTAGAGAAAATAGATATTATTGTACCCATTCGTATCTCTTTCTATCTTTCCGTCTTAATCTCACTTTTATACCACAGCTCAGTACAACACCTTTATTCAGTAACTTATTCAACAACCTTCTTGATTTTTTACCTACCTTCGTCATTGTTTTTACACTAAACCTTGGATGTCCATTCTCTCTGCCTGGTTTATCCTCGCTTCTCATTATTACTCTCCTTCAATAAAGGTTAGAACCAACGCGTATCTTTTGCATGCTCAACACCGGTCTTGATATCATCTAAAGGAATTAGAAAACCTTTTTCTGTAATCCGATTTTCAACACGAACAATTTTCCATTCTAATAAATTTGGATAATTATCTGACACAAAATATGCACCATATTTTCTAATATCAAAACCGCTTACACTTAAGACACTTCTGTTAATACAATTCGTGGTTATACTCTTGTCTTTGCTGTAATCTATTACTGAATCTCTAATGCCAAATATTAACAAAAGTATAATAAATGAAACAAAGTATATTTTCACAACTAAAGCTATATCTGTTATTTCCATATCATACCCCCAATGATTTAAAAGATTTTATCTTTCAATACACTACCATAATTATATAATTTGACAAAATGTAAATTATGTAATATTATATAGGCTCTTGTTTGTTGTTCTTTTGTTAACTGTTTATTGTATAGAAAGGAGGTGAGGACTATCTTGATGACAAAAAAGAAAAGACTTTTTGAAAAGATTAGTTTCCTCCAGTAGCTAATCTCCTAAGGTGCGTAGTCGCCTTAGGCTGGGTATGACCCCGACACTGGAGATTATGAGATCCTCGCAGGATTAATGTACAATACGACATTATCGTCAAAATTTACATACAAACTAAAAGGGGGCCACTTTCCGAGAGAAGTTTTCTTGGAAATGCCCCGATTTTTTTATTTAAAAATACTTGACAAAATATTTATATAGTATATAATGGCAAATAGTAAAGTACTTATATAAACGAACAAATAATCTTATTTCTTTTATTTTTCTAACCTGATTAGCGACAAAGGAGATCATATTGCATGACTTTATGAAGTTCCTAATAACTGTGCGCTTAGTAGATTCTTAGCCTACACCCATTGACTAAGATATTTCGCCAAAACTGAAATAAAAAATAATCTGAAAACAAGATTAGTGTATGGATTTGTACCGGCTTAATTCCTCTGGAACGTAAGATACTTAGCGAATTAAAACGAGAAATCTCTTGACTTTGGTAATGCTTAATCAAGACAGTACAAAAAACGCACGAAAATTAAACAAGGAGCCGCTGGCACGATCTGTAATGTTGTATATTACGTTTTGTGGAATAGCGGCCCTTTTTTTATTTAATTTTGCTTTCGTACTCTGGGAAATATTTAGATATTTCTGTTATGTTAAAGCTTTTTAAAATAGCTTCTTTCGGTTCCCTCTCTAACAAAAACTCAAAAGATTTCTTTACAAGCTCCTCTGGAGCTATTTTTTTATCTGTAAGTCTCTCATAATCTTTCATCCCCACTTCTACCTCATAACTCGCTCCATCCACACTCACATCAAAAACCCACCCGCTTTCATTCTCTTCTTTTGTTTTTACTTCAATATTTTGCATATTTTTATTTTAAATAAGTTATATAGACTATTACACCATCCACTATAAGACCTAAAATACCAATAGTTAATAAAACTATTAATGTCCATTTTGGTAGTGCTTTTTTAGTCTTCATCCCATACAAAGACAAAGCTATAAAGAAAGCAAAAACAAATACACCAAACACATCAAAAAATTCCGGCCGGATTATTGTAAGTAGCTGTGACATAAGTTTATTATACTATATTTTCAATAACCCAGTACCTCCTCGGCTTTCGGAAAGCCGAGGTACATATAATTAATTACATCTCGAAAAATATTG
>CAZNQQ010000018.1:0-13255 GCA_964575575.1 uncultured Candidatus Saccharibacteria bacterium
CCGTAATTCGGGATTTTGCAAGCGAACTGTGGATTCGCGGCGCGTTCCGCGCCGCTCAATCAATAATTTGTACGGGTTTTTTGGTGTAAACTGATACATTTTATCAATCAAAATATGGTTCGAGCCGATTTGTTTTAAAAATGTTGCCATTTCCTTTTTGTTGTCTCTTTTTCTTAATTTCTCTGCATAGTTAAGAGATTTTACCCATACACGAGCTGGTTCGAGCCAAGACATACTCCCGTTTTCAATTCCTTTGATTTCTTCGGTCAGCTCAACTTTTCGCGTGAGTAGTTTTTCTTTCTGTACAGCATATTCTTCAGCAGAAACAATTTCATCAAGATAAGCAGAAAGCAGTTTGTCCAGTTTTGTTTCAATGTTGGCTTTGTCATTCTTGAGATTTTGGAGAATGTTATAATTACTTTCCTTTGCTTTCTGCTCATCGCTGTCCAACGCGCGTAAAACTTTCTCCGTATCTTGGCTCGATAAAGAAACTTTTTGAAGATGGTTTTTGATTTGTTCAGTCAGTAATTCTTCGCGGATGTATTTCTGCGAGCAAACTTCTCGCTTCTTCGTACAGCGATAGTAATTATGTCCTTTTTGTGTCTCGGCAGTGATAGAACAAAAACACTCTCCGCAGGTAAGTAGCCCGCGGAAGGGGAAAATCTTCTCAGCTTTTCTTGTCTTTGTATGTCCGCGAGATTTCATCACCTCTTGGCATTGGTCAAAAAGTTTCTTTGTTATGATTGGCTTGTGTACTCCTTCGTATACCTCATTCTTGAACGTGAACACTCCATAGTAGAATGGTTTGCTTAAAATTCTCTGGACACAGGAGACTGGCACAACATTGCCTTTGTAGCTCCGCAATCCGACGTCCTTTAAAATCTTTGCAACCTGCTTGAGGGTGTATTTCCCAGTCGAGTACAACTCAAAACCTTTTCTGATTAGCGGAGCTTTTTCTTCGTCAACATCAATATCTCTCGTCCTATGATTGTTCACATAACCTAGTGGAGCAAAGCTAGGCCAAATACCTTTTCTCAACTTCGCTCTGTGTCCACGCCGTATATTTTCAGAAAGATTATCAATGTAATACTTGCTTTGCCCAAAGGCAATGTTCAGCATGAATTTTCCTTGCGGTGTGTTTTCAAACCAGTGGGTTGCAAATTTTAAGTCCTTGATAACTCTTGTGTCCAGTAAAAAGATAATCTGCCCGCCATCTATTGAATTTCGGGCGAGACGATCGGGGTGCCACGAAATAATCCCGTCCGCTTTTCCGGCGTGCAGAAATGACAACATTTCGGCGAACTTCGTTCGCCCAGGTTCTTTGGCAGTTTTGGCTTCGCAAAGCGAAGCAACAATTTCAAGTTTTTCTTTGGCGGCAATTAAAAATGAATTTGCGGTGCAAATACCAATTAAATCGTATATGAAATCTATAGTTTTTTCAATAAAAAAGAGAAAGGGCGCACCACTCGTGAGAATGATGCGCCCGGGGCTGTCGAAAAACGGGGAGAGGTTCTTGTTCTGCCCTTACCTCTTGCGAGGGAGGTGCAATTACCCTTTTAGGGAGCTAGAAGCTCCACCCTGGTTTTCCGACTACTGCTTGGCGGAGAAGCACTCGTCGAGGAGCTCCTGCACGAGAGGCTGCGCGAACTGCTTCAGCTCCTCGACAGGCACCCCGATCTCCTTCGCGGCGTTGCCGAACTCACGCATGTTGTTCTGCCCGCGCTTGCGCATGAGGTGCTTCACCACCTTGAGGGCGATCTCGCCCTGTCGCTTGGGATCCTCCATAGGACCCTCCTTTCAAAGTACTGACTTGCCACGAAACCTTCGTAGCCAGGATTCCCAAGTTCATCTCTTAGGAACACCACAAGTATAGCAGAAAACACATCTATTGTCAAGCCAAATTGTGGCAACAGAAAAAGCCCTTATTTTAAGGCCTATTCTTGGATTTCAGAATTGAATAAAAAATATTCTTTTGTTCTTTCCAAAATATGGTTCGAGCCGATTTGTTTTTCAGGTTCTTTGGCAGTTTGGAAAGAGCGCGGCTTCGCCGCTCATTTGTCCGAGTCCCGCGAAGCGGGACGAGGCCTGAAAAACGTTCGAGCTATCTTTAAAATACTCCGCAGATTTTTTCTCGATATTAATATTCTGATTGATGTTGAAATAATTTTTTAAAATATTTCACTAAACGAGTAAGTCTTTTAAAGTGATTTCAGGTGGAGTGTTTACACTCTATTTTTTTTATTTCTTGATGTGTAAATATGTGCGTTATCCACAGATTTTTTGAGAGTTTTCAGGTACAATACTATGACGACTTTAATAAATTAATCTCAAAAAATAATGACAGCCACCTCAAAAACAGCTATCAAAAATAAAAAAATTGACGATATTATGAATGCTAAACAAAGTACAAAAACTCCTAAAAAAGCATCCAAAAGTACAAAAAGTTATCGACAATTTTCTCCAAAGATCCAGAAAAGAGATGGTGAGATAGTGAATTTTGATTTTGAGAGAATAGTACACGCAATCCACAAAGCAATGCTTGCAGCTGAAGAAGGTTCCGAAAAGGAGGCAGAGCTTATAGCTCACAGAGTGGCAGGAGACGTGGTACGTATTGCTAAAAAGTATAAGAATTTCATGCCAACAGTTGAGGGTGTGCAAGATACTATAGAAAAGGAGCTTATTTTAAGCGACTACGTAGCAACTTCTAAGTCCTACATTATTTATAGAGAACGACGTGCCAAAGTAAGAGAGCAAGGCATCTCTGTACCAGACGAAGTAAAGAAACTCACAGCAGAAAGTAGAAAGTACTTAAGGAACAACACACTATCTGAATTTGTATATTACACTGCGTATTCAAAATGGAATGACGAAAAAAACAGACGAGAAACTTGGGTTGAAACAGTAGATAGATATATGGATTTTATGCGCGAGAATATGGGAGCTAAACTTACTGAGAATGAGTATGCAGAAGTGCGCGAAGCAATCTTAAAGCAAGACGTCTGTCCATCAATGAGACTTTTATGGTCAGCAGGCCCTGCTGCGCGTGAATCAAACGTGTGCGCATACAACTGTTCGTTTGTAGCGCCAGCACGTCTAAGAGACTTTGGAGAGATAATGTACATTTCAATGTGTGGTACAGGTCTAGGGTTTTCAGCAGAATCTGAAAACGTACAACAACTCCCACAGATTCAAAGACAAAGAGGCACAATGCTTAAAACACACACAGTAGACGACAGTAAAGAGGGTTGGGCAGATGCGTTTATATTGGCTCTTGAGACTTGGTTCTCCGGTAAGGATATAGACTTTGACTACTCACAGTTACGCCCTGCAGGAGCTAAATTAAAGACAATGGGGGGCCGTTCTTCTGGTCCAGAGCCACTTATTAGCTTAATGAGCTTTGCAAAAGAAAAGATACTTGCACGACAAGGAAAAAGACTTAGAAATATAGATGTACATGATATTGTGTGTAAGATTGGCGAAATCGTAGTAGCAGGAGGAGTAAGGCGAAGCGCTTTGATCTCACTTTCTGACCTTGATGATGGAGAGATACGAGATTCAAAACAAGGACAATTTTATATGAATGAGCCACAAAGAATGATGGCAAACAACTCCGCAGTATATACAGAAAAGCCTACAGCGGAACACTTTTTAGACGAATGGACATCTCTTGTAAAAAGTAAAACAGGTGAGCGAGGGATATTTAACGCAGCGGGACTTGAAACACAGCTTCCAAAAAGACGATCTGGCCATCTGAAAAAGATATACGGTGATGATTTGAGTAAAGCTATGATCCGTGTAAACCCATGTGGCGAGATTTACTTACAATCACGACAGTTCTGTAATCTTACAAGTATTGTAATCCGTGCCAATGACACCAAAGAAAAACTTGAGAAAAAGATGGAGATAGCAACACTCCTTGGAACGTATCAATCAACTCTTACAAATTTTGGTTATCTATCTAAAGAGTGGAAAAAGAACTGTGACTCAGAAAGATTGCTCGGTGTGTCTCTAACAGGATATTATGACAACAAAATGTCTAGAGAAGAAGATGTGCTGAAGAGTCTAAGAAGTGTTGGTGTAAAAACAAATAAAAAATATGCCAAAAGATTTAAGATTAAAGAATCAACCTGTATTACTTGTGTGAAGCCTCATGGCAACTCTTCACAACTTCTAGATACTGCTTCTGGTATGCACCCGCGATATTCAAAATATTATATAAGAAGAGTAAGGGTATCAGCTACTGACCCAGTATTTCACATGCTCAAAGACCAAGGAGTACCGCATCATCCAGAAGTAGGGCAGACAGAGGAGAACGCTACAACTTTCGTATTAGAGTTTCCAGTAGCTGCACCAAAAGGCGCTGTATTTAAAGACGACGTAGGAGCAAAAGAAATGCTTGAAGAATGGAAAAAGCTAAAAACAAGCTTTACAGAACATAATCCATCAGTAACTATCTATGTAGGAGAGGACGAATGGATCAGTGTTGCTAATTTCTTATACGAAAATTGGGATTATGTAGGAGGGCTTTCATTCTTACCTAGAGCTGGTGGTGTTTACAAACTTGCACCATATGAAGAAATAAACAAAGAGCAGTACGAAAAGCTATTAGAAAGAGTAAAAGACGTAGATTTCTCAAAGCTTATTACATATGAAAAGGGGGACACTACAAAAGGAGCAAAAGAGCTTGCATGTGTATCAGGAACTTGCGAGATATAGACAAATCGTGGTATAATACATAAAGTTCTTATATTGAGTGATAGCTCTACGGAGAGGAAAGTCGGGACACACAGTTTATTTATATAAACAATCGTAGTGGGTAACGCCCACCGAGAGCAATCTTAGAGTTGCGAACAGAAACGATCCTATTAAGTTAGGCTGAAACGGCAAAATACTTACGAGTGTGCAAGGCCGTGCCCCAGTGCTTCGCATTGGAGGAGTGCCGCAAAGATACAGCTGGCAACAGTTGTGCAAGATAAATTATCGCTAATAACAGAATCCCGCTTATAGATATAAGAATCAAATATGAAAAATCACGGCTCACGCCGTGATTTTTCTATTTTTTTTCGTATAGAGTCGATGATTGTATTACCCAAAGCGTCATAGTGAAATATTATTTTAAACATCCTTTTATTTACATTGTAAAAATCACTTTTATTAAACTTCTTTATATTAATATGTTTATCTTTAAGTCTTATGTTGATAATAAGTTCTTTAAGATAAATAGTATCTTCTTTAGTTAATTTATTTATTTCGTTCATTTTTTTCGAGAATTTTTAAAAGATCTTGCGCTTTTATAGCTTTTCCTTTATTGTCTCGAATGGCATCAAATACTGTGTATTCGTCGCTTTCATTATGTGTTGATAAATTAAATGCTTCTACTTCAAGGATATTCCCTTTTTCTCTTAAAATAATTTGATCAGTCTTAAATTTACGTCTCCATGCTATAGGTAGGGTAATTTGTCCCTGACTTGTTACTTTTTGTATTTTTCCATCATTATTTTTCATATTTCTTAAATCTATTATATCATTATTTTATTATTTTGTATTGATTATCCACAATTATAACTTTTATTTTAATAATCATATTGTTAGTATGTTTATTATAAACAGGGGGAAATTATTTATTAATAAATCAAGTTATTATTTATGGAATACGCAACATTAAATGTAGAAGATAGAGACAAAACACCACGATTTGAAAATATAGCACTATATTTTATTATCGGAGTGATGTTTCTTCTTCCTATCTTCTTCATACCTTCTTTATCAGTTCCTTTTTCATTTACAAAATCTCTTTTGATTTTTGTAAGTATATTAGTCGCATTTTTCTTATTTTTGATTTCAAAATTAAAAAGAAGAGAGATTGTTCTACCTCGCAACGGTGTCGCACTTGTTGCTTGGGTGTTACCAGCAGCATATCTTCTTTCAGCTGTATTCTCTGGAAATGGGATCGTCTCTTACTTAGGGCAAGGTTTTGAAATAGACACATTTGGCTTTATCGCTGTTATGGTGCTTATGCTTTCTCTCGTACCACTTCTCTTGAAGACAAAAGAGTCTGTATTTCGTGTTCACATAGCACTTTTAATTTCTCTAATAATATTAGTGCTGTTTCAGGGCCTTAGACTAATATTTGGCGCTGATTTCTTGTCATTTGGGATATTTACAACACCAACAGCTAATCTTCTCGGTAAATGGAATGACCTAGGTATATTTTTGGGACTCACGACAGTACTCTCTCTTATTACATTAGAGGGGTTGAGTTTAAACAAATTATCACGATTAATACTCCTTATCATTGTAGGTGTATCTGTTCTATTCCTCGCAGTTATTAATTTTTTCCCAGTATGGATTATAGTAGGACTTTTCTCATTAGGTCTTTTGGTCTATAGTTTTTCAAAAAAGAACTTCAAACTTAACGAAAAAAGTAATAAAACTGTAGTTAAAAGTAAAGCATTAATACCTTCTATAATAGTATTGATTATATCTACAATGTTTATTGTTGCAGGATCTTTCTTCGGTGGATATACTTCCTCGTTCTTTAATGTGTCTCAAATAGAAGCCCGTCCATCATGGCAAAGTACTATAGATATAACAAAACAAACATATAGTGAAAGTCTGCTGTTTGGCTCAGGTCCTAATACGTTTTCAAGCCAATGGACTAAATTAAAACCACAATCTATAAACGAGACATTATTTTGGAATATAGATTTCACATCTGGGGTTGGTTTTGTACCAACATCATTTACAACTACTGGATTATTAGGCGGACTCGCATGGATAGTGTTCTTTATATTTCTTTTGTATAGCGGATTTAAAAATCTTATTGTCTCTGCTATTGAAGACAGAGCATCGTATTATTTATCGATGTCACTTTTCTTAGGATCTATATACCTATGGGTGTTTACTATCATATATATTCCAAATGTTGTAATAGTAACTCTCGCATTCCTTCTGACGGGTATGTATATAGCATCACTAAGACATAGACCAAGTGCTCCTATAGAAAAAACAATTATATTTGCTTCAAATCCGCGTATTGGATTTGTATCAATACTTGCTCTTACAGTACTGTTAATTATAAGTGCAGTGGCGCTTTTCTTGGTTGGCGGGCAGTATGTTTCCGCAGTCGCTTTCCAAGGATCTTTGGTTTCAGCAAATGTTAATGGGAATATAGATAAAGCAGAAGAGAAGGTTCTAGGTGCAATAAAACTAGGCAATAATGATAGGTATTATAGACTTGCTGCTGAGATAAACTTAGCTAGAATAAATGCTGTATTAAACGACACTGAAAAAGATATAGAAGAAAGACGGGCTGAATTCCAGACAATCTTAGCCTCTGCTATTTCTAATGTACAAGAAGCAATAGAGATTGACAATAAAAATTATCAGAACTGGACTATGCTTGGGCGTGTGTATGGTTCTGTAGTACCTCTTGGTGTGGAAGGAGCGTATGAAAGTGCACAGCGTGCGTATGCAGAGGCTCTTGCACTAAACCCACATAATCCAGAAATCTTTCTCACACTTGCACAGCTTGAATTAGCAAAAGATGCTGAAAACATAGAAGGTGCAAAAAACTTTATAGGTTTAGCACTTGATAAAAAGAGTAATTATACAGAAGCAATATTCTTACTTTCACAACTTGAAATACAAGCGGGTAATATAGACGGAGCTATAAAGTCAGTTGAAGCAGCTGTGGTTATAGAGCCAAACAACCCTACATTCTTCTTCCAGCTTGGACTATTACAAGCAAATGCAGGGGACGGTACAAAGTCAATTGCGGCACTTGAGAGAGCGGTAGAGCTTAATCCGCAATATTCAAATGCACGGTATTTCCTAGGAGTGAATTACTTCAATGTCGACAGAATTGCAGAAGCAATTATTCAGTTTACAGAGATTGCTAAACTCAATCCTGGAAACGAAGAAGTAGAAGCTATCCTAGAAGGACTAAGAACAGGCGAGAATCCATTTCAACAAATACAGGAAGATCAACTTCCTATAGAGGGGGAATAAACTGGTCTTAATAACTAAAAAGCTTTATACTGTGTTGTATAAAGCTATATGGTAAGAAGGATATTTAACCTAATACATAAAGAGATAAACGGGCTCCATGAGGCCGCTTATCTTTTGGGCGCCTTTGCTTTGCTTTCGCAAATCTTGGCGCTTTTTCGTGACAGGCTTCTGGCGCACTTCTTCGGAGCTGGAGCGGTGTTAGACACATATTATGCTGCATTTCGCTTGCCGGATATTATATTTGTGGCCATAGCATCCATAGTGTCTGTATATGTACTTATACCATTCCTTGCAGAAAAGTCAGCAATTTCTAAACTAAAAGAAAAAGAATTCATTAACACTATCTTTTCTGCATTCTTTTTAATAATTATTACTGTGAGTGTCGTTGCTTTCATATTCACACCACAACTTATGAAGCTCTTTTTCCCAGGACTTGCGGACTCTGCGCAGTTTGCTGACCTCGTACTTCTTACAAGAGTACTCTTGCTTCAACCGATATTCTTGGGTATCTCAAACTTGTTTGCAAGTATTACACAGATCCACCGCAAGTTTGTACTCTATGCACTCTCACCAGTGTTATACAATGTCGGTATTATAATCGGTATTGTATTTTTCTATCCAAGTTTTGGCTTTATAGGGCTTGGCCTTGGTGTTGTACTTGGCGCACTGCTCCATTTGGCAATACAGATACCATTTATAATTAAAAACAAGTTCTTACCAAAAGTAACTCTTAGTATTATTGGAGAAAGATTCAATGACGTTAAAAAAGTTATCTTTCTCTCACTTCCGCGTACACTTGCGCTTTCAGCGCATCAGATATCGCTTCTATTTTTGATATCTTTCGCATCGCTTATGGCAAGTGGTTCTATCGCTGTGTTCAACCTCTCGTTTAACTTACAGTCTGTACCGCTTACTATTATCGGCGTGAGTTATTCTGTAGCTGCATTCCCGACTCTTGCTAAGATGTTCTCAAACGGTCAAAAAAACGAATTCTTAGGGCAAGTACTTACGGCTAGTAAACATATTATCTTCTGGTCGTTCCCAGCGATAGTACTCTTTATAGTTCTTAGAGCGCAGATTGTACGTGTTATCTTAGGCTCTGGTGAGTTTGACTGGGCAGACACTCGGCTCACTGCCGCAGCACTTGCGCTCTTTGCAGTTTCCATAGCTGCGCAAGGTTTAGTGCTTTTGTTTGTGCGTGGGTATTATGCAGCAGGGAATACCAAAAAACCTCTTATATTAAATCTTGTTTCAGCAGGACTTGTGGTGCTTCTAGCATTTGGTCTAGGGAAAGTCTTTGCAGGTAGCTCAACGTTTCAGTATTTTGTAGAATCATTACTGCGAGTAGAGGGTATAGAAGGCACAGAGGTTCTTATGTTGCCGTTAGGATATTCTATAGCCCTCATTTTAAACGCTACTGCATTTTGGGTGATGTTCCAGAAAGACTTTAGTTCGTTCTCGCGCTCACTTGCTCGTACCTTTTTCCAGAGCCTTTCTGCCGCGATCATAATGGGGTTTGTGTCGCGTCTGTTTTTAGATGTGTTTGCTGATTTGTTTGATATAGATACTTTTTGGGGGATATTCTCACAAGGGCTATTTGCGGGGATTGTAGGTATAGCTACAGGGGTAACTATGCTTATCTTGCTTGGCAATAAAGAAATAGGCGAAGTATGGAAATCTCTCCACTCCAAATTCTGGCGCGCGGATACTGTTATTGCAGAACAAGAGGAGCTTTAAGATTAGGTTGACAAATCGGTTTGGTTTGGTATAATAAGGTCTGATATTTTTAATTCATGTAAGAAAGGAGTTAGGAAATGGAAGCTAGAAATCCTATTTTACGAGCTGATGGAAGAATACCACACACACTCGAATGTAATTACACATCGGGTGAAAGTCCAGTAAGCTTGCTTGAGATGATAGATCGTAATAGAAAAACTCAACATCTCAAGTATCCGGTGGTAGAAAAAAAAGAGACAATTCCAGAATTTTTGTTGAGTTGTCTAAGAGCGTTGGTTATTAATGACTAACGCTCTTTTTGCTTGTTTTATGTTAAGATATGGAACATATGGAAAAAATACGTAATTTTTCAATTATAGCCCACATTGACCACGGGAAGTCTACGCTTGCAGACAGAATGCTTGAGGTTACCAATACTGTGGAAAAAAGGAAGATGAAAGACCAGGTCCTAGACCAAATGGAGCTTGAACGTGAAAGGGGGATTACGATCAAGATGCAACCAGTACGAATGGAGCACAAAGACCACATCCTTAACCTCATAGATACCCCAGGGCATATAGACTTCTCTTATGAGGTCTCAAGAGCACTCAAAGCCGTTGAGGGAGCGGTTTTGCTTGTGGATGCTACTCAAGGCGTACAAGCGCAGACTCTAACCACACTCGCTATGGCACGAGAGTTTGGACTCAAGATAATTCCCGCTTTAAATAAAATAGATTCGCCACTTGCAAGAGTTGATGAAATACGAGAAGAGATAGTTGAAACACTAGGTTGTGAACCCGAAGACGTATTAGAAGTCTCTGGAAAGACAGGCGCCGGTGTAGAAGAGCTTCTAGAAGAAGTTATAAATAAAATCCCAGCACCAAAGAAAGAGCTAGAAGGTAGTAAAGATTTCAGGGGATTAATATTTGATTTTCAATATTCAAGCCATAAAGGAATTATAGTTTTCGTGCGAGTTTTTGATGGGGAGGTTAAAAAGAACGACCAACTCACCTTCTCTCAAGCTAAAGAAAAGTTCATCGCTCTTGAAACTGGAATCTTCTCACCAGAGGCTGTACCAAAAGAATCTCTAAAAGCAGGCGAGATCGGTTACGTAGTAACAGGGATCAAAAAACCAGGTATTGCATCAGTGGGTGACACTGTTAAGTTTGCAAACTCTAATGTAGAGACACTTGGCGGGTATATGAAGCCATCGCCTGTAGTATGGGCTTCTGTGTATCCAGAAAGTCAGGACGACTTTATGGATCTTGCACGAGCTCTAGACAAACTCCAACTTACTGATTCGTCGTTCTCATATGAAGAAGAAGCGTCAGGATTACTAGGAAGGGGATTTAGGATTGGATTCTTAGGAACACTACATATGGAGATCTTTGTAGAGAGACTCCATAGAGAGTTTGATGTGGACGTGGTAGTGACTACGCCGAGTATTATGTATGACATAAAATCTAAAAATGGAAAAATAGAACGCATCTACTCCCCTTCTTTATTTCCAGATTTTGGTGACATAGAAAGTATAAGTGAGCCTTGGGTAAATATTGAGATCATTACACCCAACGACTACATAAGTCCGATAACACAGCTTCTTTTTGAGCATGAGGCCGAGCAAGGTAATTCTGATGTATTTGGTGATGGACGTATAAAGATGCATGCACAGCTTCCTTTGAGGGAACTTATGCGCGGATTTTTTGATAAATTAAAAAGTGTTTCAGCAGGCTATGCTTCAGTGTCGTACAAGATAGGAGAGATGCGAGATGCAGATGTAGCGCGTCTGGATATGCTTGTAGCAGAGGAGATCGTGCCAGCATTTACAAAAGTGGTATCTAAAAAACGCCTTGAAGAAGAGGCGCAGAGTTCTGTGGAAAAGCTTTTCAAAGTACTCCCAAGACAGATGTTTGTGACCAAAATACAAGCGCAGGCACTTGGGCGCATTATCTCTTCTAAAACCCTATCAGCGCTCAAAAAGGACGTCACAGGGCACTTATATGGTGGGGATATAACCAGAAAAATGAAGCTTCGTGAGAAGCAAAAGAAAGGCAAGAAAAAGATGCAAGCCAGAGGGAGAGTGAACATTCCTCAAGATGTGTTCTTAAAGATGATGAAAGGCTAAAACCCTGCAGGTGGTGGTGTGTGAGAACCTCCAGTTCCAGGCAGTATAGGCGCGTATAGCATTATCATACTAATGATGATAAAAATGCCTATTACTATAGACACTATTTTTAAAGCTTTTTTGGTTTTTTTGTGGAATAACATAGCCTATAGTGTATCATATATATAATGGATTTTCACGAAAAGCGGAAAATAAAAAGACTACTATATTCAAAAGTCACTTTGATAATACTTGCGCTTTTGGTTATTTGGCTTTCTTTTAATGTATTTAGTATGTACAAAAAGGAGCGAGACACGCGGTTAAGAAGAATAGAACAAAGAGAAGTTTTAGATGAGCTGGAGGGTAGAGAAGCTTCGCTTAAAGAAGAGATAGAGCGCTTGAGTACTGAAAGGGGGATTGAACAAGAAGTACGAAGTAAGTTTGAAGTTGGTAAAGAGGGTGAAGAGGTGGTAATAATAGTAGACAATCCAGATGATGAAGATGTAAATAAAAAAGAGATAGAAAAAACCTTCTGGCAGAAGATATTTAGTTGGTTTTAGAGTGTCTTGACACTTATGCTATAATATAAATATATAAGATTAATAATAAAATAGTATGGATAAAAAAGTAACGATTTACAGTACACCAACATGTCACTTCTGCCAGCTGGCCAAGGAGTTTTTTAAAGAAAAAAATGTTGAATACACAGAACACGACGTATCAACAGACCTTGAGAAAAGAAAAGAGATGATAGAAAAAAGCGGACAGATGGGAGTGCCAGTAATATATATAGGTGACGAAATGACAATAGGTTTCGACAAAGACAAGATTGGAACAATGCTTGGTATATAAAATATAAAAAACTACCTCAGCGTGACGTTGGGGTAGTTTTTTGTTACCATGCTAATTACTACCCCTTGTAGTTCAACGGATAGAACAGGCCCGTCCTAAGGGCTCGATGTGGGTTCGATTCCTGCCGAGGGGAAAATTATAAGACAAGATAATCTATTTTTGTTAAAATAAATAGATGAACGATAGAGAAATGAAAGAGCTTTTGGAGCTCACGAGAGACAACAACAAACTTCTTCGCAAGATGCGAAGGCACGCAATATTTGGCAATATTACTCGCCTTATATACTGGGCGATCATATTTGGTGTACCGGTATTTCTTTACTACTATTTTATCCAACCACAGTTAGGAGGGATTATAGATACATACGATACAGTAAAGACTGGCGCAGAAAGCGTACAAAATATAGGACGCCAAGCCGATGGTTTAGGTGGCATCCTAGAACAATTTGGTAGCATTGGACGATAAGCCTTAAATAAAGTATAATTTCAGGGTTATATGCTGAGGTAGCTCAGTTGGTAGAGCATTTGTCTGAAGAACAAAGGGTCGGCGGTTCGAGCCCGCCCCTCAGCACA
>CAZNQQ010000019.1:0-11724 GCA_964575575.1 uncultured Candidatus Saccharibacteria bacterium
ACAAAAAAAGTATGTAACATAAAAGAACTATCTTTTGCCTTTTCAACTCCTTCAAAATATTTATTGGCATCCTGCTCTGCGACAGAAGGAGCAAAAGGTCTCCATATTTCTCTATGTTTAACAAATTTATTTATATCGTCATTTATTCCTTTTTTTGTGGGATCTGCAAGAATCGACCTGTTTCCTAACGCTCTTGGGCCAATCTCCATAGCGCCTTGAAACCACCCTACTATATTCCCTTCACAAATTAATTTTGCCGCATCTTTTTCTATATTTTCACGAAAAGAATAGTCTATTTTTGCATTTTTGAGCACCTTCTCTATCTCATTGTTTGAGTATGAAGCCCCCCAATACGCGTGAATCATATGAAAATCAGGATTTTCTCCTTCTAGAGCAGATGCTTCAAGTGCCGCGCCAAGTGCCGCGCCGCCATCATTTGATGCTGGTTGTATAAAAATCTCTTCACAAAAATCTTGCTCTAGAATCTTACTATTTGTATTACAGTTAAGAGCCACACCTCCTGCAAGAGCAAAATTCTTAATTCCACTTTTTTCATATGCTTCTTTTGCAAGATTTACCATAGACTCTTCAAGTGCGTTTTGTAAACTTGCCGCGAGGTTGTGATGAATATCTGACAGTGGTTTATTTGAATCCTTTCTTTCAGTATCCGGATATTGTTTTGCAATGTTTCTACGATCTATTTTATATTTTTTATGATTAGTAATATTTAGGATTGACGAAAAATCATATGTCGGCTTACCATAACTTGCAAGTCCCATTGTTTTACCTTCTGCATTTACACCAAGATTTAAAAAACCTGTAACTCTTGTATATACAAGACCTATTGACTGCCATTTCTTTTTTGAAAACATCCCACCAAGTGGTATATCCCATATTCTTTTTATTTTCCCACCCTTTCCAGTAAAAAACGCAAAGCTTTCTGTTTCTCCGGAGCCATCAACTGTAAGAATATTAGCCTCATCAAAACCAGCACATCTATAAGCACTCGCGGCATGTGCAAGATGATGGTCTATATATATTATTTTTGCGCCATTTGTTTCTCTTTTTAATCGAGATTTTATTAATTTAAAAAGTATAATATTTGCAAAATTTTGAAACAAAACTTTTGGATGTAAGTTAAGATTCCCACGTTTTAGAAAAGCATATGGATTATAAGAAACCGCAACCACATCTATGTCTTTCATTTCTATACCCCCCTCTTTAAGACAGTAATTAATAGCAAGTTTTGGATAACCTTTGTAATGACGAACTCTATTAAACCTCTCTTCCTCTGCGGTAGTAATAAGTTTTCCATCTTTAACAAGAGCGGCCGCACTGTCGTGCTGCCAGAAAAACATTAACGGTATTTGATTGATGCCTAAAATATTCATTTTATTAACCTCTTACGACAATATATATTAACATAAATTCTTTAACATACTTACTGTACCTTTTATCATTTTCTCTTCGCTAAACTCTTGTACTTTTTTCTTGGCTTCTATTGCAAGTTTGTTAGCATACTTTTTATCGCCAAGGAGTTTAACAATTGACTTTGTTAATTCTTTCTCGTCATTAAACGCCACAGTTAAGCCGTTTTTCCCATTTTTTATAAGCTCTGGATTACCTCCTACGTTTGTAGTGACAATTGGTACACCGACATCCATCACTTCTAACAATTGGTGCGACAAACCTTCGTAACCAGTATTGAGCGCAAAAACATCTGAGGCTTTTATATATCTTAGAAGTACATCTCTGTCTAGACCACCAGTGAGCGCAATATAGTCTTGCAAACCTTTTTCATTAATCAGTTTCTGTAAGCGTTCTTCGTCAGGACCTGAGCCCGCTATTATAAGTTTAGCATCTTTAAACTTATTCTTTATTTGTGGAAATATCTTAATTAAAGTGTCAAAACCTTTCCATGGGACCAATCGGCCAACACTTATAACAAGGTCTCCTTCAAATTGCAGAAGAGCTCTTATAGTTTCTTTGTTTCCAGATTCCTGATTATATTTAAATCCATTATATATAACATCAATGTTTTTCACTCCCCACATTGAAACTATCTTTTTCAAATATTCACTAGGTACTATTATCTTATCTGCCTTCCGAGCAACCCATCTTTCAACTTTTCTTCTTAATTCCGTCTTAAGATCGTATTTCCCGCCTTGAAACTCTTCTGGAGTTACAAAATCACCACCCTCAACATGCATTTGTTCCCATGCGTAGTCTCCCACCACCTTAAGTACAAACTTCTTTCGTAAAACATAAGAAGCAAGCGTGGTCGGCAACCCTACACTTACAGGGTCTTGAGCGTAGATGATATCTGCGCTTCTTCCTTTTTCTAATATTTCAAAAAAGTATGCAATATGCCTAATAAATTTTGGCAAATGTCTAACCTTGCCAAAGCTTAACACCTTTACGCCTAGTCCGTGTTTTGGAAGTTCATCTAGAAGTAATTTTGAATAAGTAGCAGGTCCACCTATATCAGGTGGGAATATTCCTGTTGTAATTAAGACACCTCTTTTAATCTCCAGTTTATCAAAAACTTTTTCTTTCATATCTTTCGTAATAATATTCCAATCATATTTACTCTCTACCATAGCCTTTGCATTCTCTTTAATCTTCTCTCTTAAAGAGTTGTCACTCATCAAAAGCTCTACATTTTCAGCTATTCCTCTTGGATCATGAACACCGCAAAATAGCCCAGTTTGGCGATTTTTAAGGAAATCGGTAATTCCACCCACTTCGGTTGCTATCACAGGCACACCAGCTGCCATAGCTTCTATAAACGAGTTTCCTAACCCCTCAGAGAGCGAAGGACGCACAAATACATCTGAAATATGCAAATATTGAGGTATTTCAGTATTTTCTATATTACCCAAAAATAGCACCCTTTTTGTAAGTTGAAACTCGTTTGCAAGCTCACGAAGCTCATAGAAAAGTTCTCCACCACCTACAATAACTGCTTTATAATTATCTGGTAAAAAAGTAAGGGACCTTACAATATCTTCAACTGCATTTTTCTCTACAAGACGCCCTGTTGTTATGATCACCTTTTCACCTTTCTCAATTCCAAGCTCTTTTTTTAATTCCTGACCTTTTTTTTGAGAACTTTTATTTCTAAACTTTTCCAAGTCTGCCCCATTCGGCACTACTTCTACATCACCTTCATATCCCATGTCACGTGCCCATTTTCCTAAGTACTCTGAAATCACTTGTATAGAGTCTGCTTTTGTAAAAACTTTTTTAAATAATCCGCCAACTGCAAACCACAGAATTCCCGCTCGCTCTTTCGGATAGCTTAACCTGTCTCCTTCTTGAAGTGTCAAAAGATATTTAACCTTTCTTTTTGTTAGTTTGAAAAACAAAGCAGCAAAACCATTCCTCCCTGCCATCATAGACCATACTATGTCGTATTTGTTTTTCCTATTAAGTTGTAGTGCTTTTAAATATCCTGAAAATGGGAAAAATAATTTAGAAGATGAAACTCTGTGTACGTTTATATTCCCTATCTTTTCAAACTTTTGTAGGGTTTTATCGTGACGCACAGTAATCATATCAAAGCAAAAGTCCCCCGTATCAAGTCGGTTTGTTATCTCTTTTAGAGCGATCTCCGCTCCACCCCACAGAGGGCTATATGACGTTGAAAATATTAAAACTCTCTTTTTACTCATATGTTCATATATAACCACAAAATCCCACAAAAGTCTTACGTAGAGATGACCCGACTTTTCTATCGAAAAGTCGGGTCATAACAACAAAGTTTACCGTAAAATTACAATTATCCTGTAACCTCAAGTATAAATGGAACCTCTCCACAAACCGTTTCACATAATTCTGAAATAGGCTTTTTATCTTTTTCTATTCTGCTGCCAATATGCATTTTATCAACAGGTAAAGTACAGAATTGATTGTCACATCCACAAACGTTAGAAGCTTCTTCAGTCTCTTCATAAAAAAATAATTCTGCTTTTTTCAAAACAAGACCTCCTTTTTTGGTTAAGATTTAAACAGCTAAAATATATATTAGATATACAACACTCATTTCCATTCAAAACAATACCACAAAAATGAAAATAAAACAACCCCTGTGTGTATAACTCACAGGGGTTGTTTTATTTGTGTTTAAGCCTTTTCTTCCTCTTTTTTAAACGGAAATCCGAGGTTTTTTAAGTATTCTTTTGCTTCTTCTTTGCTTTTAGCTGTTGTTACAAACGTAATAGCAAAACCAAACACATCTTTTAGATCTTCATCAGAAGTCTCTGGGAAGATAGTATGCTCTTTTATACCCATCGTAAAGTTCCCCATCTCGTCCACTCCTTTCATATCAAGTCCTCTAAAGTCTCTTGTTCTAGGTATTGCAATATGAATAAGTCTATCCAAAAAGTCATACATTCTCTGACCTCGGAGTGTTACCTGATACCCTAGTATGTCACCCTGTCTTGATTTAAATGTTGCGATTGATTTCTTCGCAGCGCGTGCTGCTTCTTTTTGTCCTGTTATCTTTGCAAGTCTGTCTTGTATGGTTTTGATCTTACCTTTATCTTTTATAGATCCAATCCCAGCTGAAATAACAACCTTTTCTATCTTAGGTGTCTGCATTGTGTTTTTATACTTAAAAGTATCTTTCAAGCTCTTAAACACATCTTTTTGTTTGTCTTTAATGTGAATCATATTTATATCTTTTTAGCATTAGAAACATGCACCGGCATAGTCTTGTCTACTATCTGACCTTTCTGATTACTTTGTGTCGGTTTCTGGTGTCGCTTCTTTATATTTACACCCTCCACTATTATCTGGTCTTTCTTTGGAAATGCGCGCAAAACCTTCCCAGTTTTACCCTTATCTTTTCCAGCGATTATTTTTACTTTGTCGTCTTTTTTTATTTTCATAATATTTATACTATCTCTATACAACCTCAGGCGCGAGTGAGACGATCTTCTGATACCCAAGCTCACCTATCTCGCGTGGTATCGGTCCAAACACTCTACCTGCGCGCGGCTCTTTCTTTTCTTTGTCTATTATCACTACAGAGTTTTCGTCAAATGAAATATAAGAACCATCTTTTCTTCTAAACGGTTGCTTCTGACGTACTACTACAGCTCTTAGAACTTCCTTTTTCTTAACTAGCTTTCTAGGCTCTGCAGTCTGCACAGAAAGCACCACAATGTCACCTATTCGTGCGTATCGTTTCTTTGAGTCCCCTAGCACCTTGAACACTCGCCCGATCTTTGCTCCGGAGTTGTCTGTCACCTTTACTAATGTTTGTGGCTGAATCATATTAATTAATTATTTTAAAAGTTTTATCTTTTGAAATCGGACGTGTCTGTTCTATCGTTACCTTCTCACCCACTTTGTGCTGATTGTCTTTGTTGTGCACTTTGTACTTCTTTAGTCGTTTTACGAACTTACCATACTTAGGGTGTTTTACGTATCGCTCTACAGCTACAACAGCAGTGTCTGTCATCTTGTCTGAAACTATCACACCTGACAGTGTCTTTTGTTTCTTAGCCTGAGTTTGTTTTTGGGTATTTTTTTGTTCTGTTTTCTTTTCCATATTATTTATTTCTTGCATTAGTTTCGGTTAGTATCTGCGCGATTTGCCTCTTTGTATCTCTTCCTTCTTTTACATTACGAACCTTACTTCCTGCAATACCAAACCGAAAATTCTTTACGCTTTCTCGCTTGTCTTTAAGGTCTTTTTTTAAATCCTTATCGCTTTTATTTTTTAAATCTATTTTCTTTGCCATAATATTTAAATTATCTGCTTACTACCTTAGCTGTAAGTGGTAGCTTTGCAGTCGCTTTCCTAAGCGCTTCACGCGCTATAGCTTCATCCACTCCGTCTACCTCAAACAGTATATGTCCGGGAAGTACTTGAGACTCATACCCTTGTAGGTCACCCTTTCCTTTACCCATGGCTACTTCAGCAGCCTTTTGTGTATAAGGTCGGTCTGGGAACACACGTATCCATATTCGCCCACTCTTACCCATCGCTCGTGATATCACTCTTCGTGCAGCTTCTATCTGGTTTGATCTGATACGAACAGCCTTCATTGACTTAAGTCCAAACGAACCAAATGCAAGAGAATTACCTCGTGTAGCACTACCTACCTTTTTAGGGTTCTTACGGCCTGTCTGCCATTTTCTATATTTTACTTTCTTTGGAAACAACATATTATTTACTTATTTTTTTATCTTCAAACTTGTCTCCCTTATATATCCAAATCTTGATACCAATAACCCCATATGGAAGATACGCTTTTTCTCTAGCAAAATCAATATCTGCACGAAATGTCTGAAGTGGGATTCGTCCTTTCTTTATCTGCTCTCTTCGGGCCATCTCTGCACCTCCTAGGCGACCACCAAGCGCTATACGCACTCCAAGCACGTCACGGTTAGCCATAACCTTCTCTACTGTTTGCTTTAGAACTCGTCTAAATGTCATTCGCTTCTCAAGTGCTTCTGCTACCATCTGCCCTACTATAGCAGCGTTTGATTCTGGGTTTTTAACCTCTTCAATATCAAGTTTAATATCCTGCTTATCTGTTAGCTTTAGTTTCGCTACAACTTTCTCTATATCGTTTTTAAGTTTAGTTGCACCGTCTCCACTTCTCCCGATGATCATACCAGGACGTGATGTCTTAACTATTATTCTTAGTTTCTTTTCACCTCTTTCTATTTCAATAGAACTTATGTAAAATCCTCGTAGTCTTTTTTCAAGAAACTGCCTTATAGTAGTATCGCATTTTATAAATTCACGATATCGTTTTGGGTCAGCAGAAAACCATCGAGATTTCCAATCTCTTAATATTCCTAATCTATGTGCATATGGGTGTACTGTATGTGTCATATTTATTTTTTAGTTTTTGCTTTAGATGTTGCTTTTTTTGCAGATTTGTCTTTCTCATCTGTACTGTTAACTTCATACAAATCAGGTTTTTTGTAAGCTTCTTTCTTTACTTCCTTTTTTACTGCTTTAGGCTTAACCTCTTTTTTTTCTACTTTCTTAACTTCAGCTTTTGCCTCCCCTTCTTTCTTTGTCTTACCATCCCCTAAAACAATAGAGATGTGGCTTGTTTTTTTACGTATTGCAGAAGCTCGTCCACGTGCTCGTGGCTTGTATCTTTTGAACACAATCCCTTCGTTCACTTGTATTTCTTTTACTATCAAATCTTCTTTCTTTGCTCCAGTGCTTTTTGCATTTGCAACAGCAGACTCAACTAATTTTTTAAAAGGAAGTGTTGCTTTTTTGTCTGTAGCAGAAAGCAGTGTAAGTGCTCGGTCAACTTTCTTTCCACGAACTAGGTCTGCGATAAGGCGGACTTTACGAGGTGCTTGTCTGTAGTTTTTCAGATACGCTTTCATAATAATTATTTCTTAGAGTCTCCAGCTTCTTTAGCTGATTTAGCTGCAGCGATCTCTGCTTCTTTCTTCTTCTGCTCTAATTCTTTTTGCATTTTACCTCCGTGTCGCAAGAACTTCTTTGAATGTGAGAATTCACCTAGTCTATGCCCTACCATCTCTTCTGAAACGAACACTTCTATATGCTCTTTTCCATTATGAACACCAAACGTAAAGCCCACCATTTCAGGTGAAATCTGGCTTCTACGTGCCCACGTCTTAATAGGCCCTTTGACATCGTCGGGCTTCTTTCCTTCTACCTTTTTAAGTAGACTTTCGTCCACATATGGACCTTTTTTGAGTGATCTTGACATATTTGCTTAAAAAACAAGCCCTTGCGAGCTTTACAGAATATTACCAAATTACAGCGTAATGTCAACAAAATATAGAAAAAAGGCGATTTTTAGTCGCCTTTTTTGGTAAATCTATAAAAACACAATTTGATCACTTTTTACTCTATCCTTCCAATTTTGCCTTAGCACTTCTAAGAGCTTTGTTGAATTTACTCAACCTAGATTGAAGTGGTTTTATCTGCTCCTCAAGATTACGGGCCATAGACCTAAACGATGGTTTTGCACGCACAGCATCTATGGACACTACATCACAGAACTTAATCTTCTTTTTGAAGAACTTACTACTACCGCCAAGAATATCGCAGTATTCTATTTCTACTCTTGTTATCCCTTCATCGTCATCATAATCATGTTCTTCTCCTGCAGGCTCTATACTAAAGACACTGAAAATATCTCTGGTACTACCTACAGAAACAGTAAAAGTTGGAAACGGTCCAGCTTTTTCAAAAGCTTCCTCAACTTCTGCATAATTCTTAAACTTCTGTTCAGTCTGTATCTCCATTTCAAAATCCTCCTTAAAAGTGACAAATATCTAAATTTAATTTTTACTTTCTGTATAGAATATAACCACACATATCCAATTCCTGCAAGGTTAAACACAAAAAAACCACATTTGATCTATCTTATCTAGATAATTTAGATCAAATGTGGGAATCACCTTTTGACGGGTTTTCTATTTCTTCCAGTTTTTTTAATTCTATTTCGTAGCATTTATCACAAGCTCCATGAGTTTCACTTTTGTCTTCATACGGTTCTTTTTCTCCGTATACCTTTTTACAGTATGAACATACCCTCTTCATTTTGGGTCCTCCTCTCTAAAAGAATTAAAGATACAAAAACCCATGACATAAGACTATAGATCTACCTGTCATGGGCGGGCCTAAGCCTCTTAAGTATAAGTAAAGTGCATTATGCGCTCTGCGAAAATTTATTTCAATCACAAAGCGTTATAGAGTCGAGCCTTTCATTAAGATTAAATCATCTGTAAACGTCCAATTTGTACTAACTTTGTACTAACTTGGACTAGGGGCTTAAAGCCAGCAGAGATTTTAGCAACCTTAACAAAAGACTCGTTTTCAACTTTCTACCCTTATTATACACCTTCTCTAGCATTTGTCAAGCACTTTGCTACTTAGCATGTTACGTAACACCCACTATGGCGCTACCCCATATTTCCACTCTATAACTCCATAATCCAAATGCGGCGGGGCGTTTGCACCTGTTTGAAAATACGCCCTAAAGTCTGTCACATCATTATACGCACCAGACCTGTTTTTATAGATCGCTGTAAAGTAGTCTTCCCCCTGAACAGGATTCGTAAGATCATCCCCGTTTTGAGTACTGTCTGCACTAGAACCAAGCGAGCTACCATTTACAAGAGTAGAACTTGCTATAGTACCTTTATACAAATCACCATACCTATTACCACTTATAGAAGACGACAAATATGTACATTGCCCACTCGCAGGTATGTAATATCCTCCTGAAGTATAACTTGATGTTTCGTTTTGGCAGTAATACCCTATCGAAAGTAGGCTCACACTGTTTTGCGCTTTAGGTGTTCCGTTTATATTATTTCCACCCACATCCGTGCCATTTTTAGTATAAGTATTATTACTAGACCAATTACTTGAATCTGTGCCGGCAGTATCTGCATCAATACGTTCCATTGATATGTAATTACTCTCTGAGCCAGCACACCATGCATTAGAACAAGAAGAAGTAGTTGGTGTGCTGTCCAGTGTTGTCGAAGCTTGACCACCAAGTGAGTGAATTAAGCTTAATTGTTCAACTGTATTTGAAAGTCCAGAACCACTTCCGACACCGCTAAATACATCTGTCAGATCAGCAGATACACTTGTTGCATCATCATCGGTGCGTTCTATTAAGTAGTAGTTCCCAGATGCAATTGTTCCAGACAAATCAATATACGGAACGCCATCATCTGCGACTATTACTACATCCGAAAGATCAATTGTGTAATTAGTCCTGTTGTAAAGCTCTATCCATTCATCAGCTGACGACGAAGCGGTTCCTGACCACGCTATCTCGTTTATAACAATCGGCATCGTAGAAATCTCTACAGATTGCGATGACGACGTAGCCGTGTTACCAGCATTGTCGTATGCAACCACCGCCATAGAGTACGTGCTACCATTTGAAAGCGTCTGGGAAGAAGTTGTCGCAGTTGTTGTAGCAACAGATACATTGTCTTGCACAATAGAATAATAAGAAATATCTGTGGATGTTGATGTCCAAGATAAATTTAATGTGGTGCTACCAGAAAGACAACTGTCTGTCTTGAGTGAATTATCACATTCTAAAATACTAAAAGAACCTATTGATGGAGAAACTGTATCTACTATTATTGAAATTTCTGCAGGATTCGATTCTAAATTATCGCTATCTGTAGCGGTAAATTGTATTGTTGTCGTGCCTTCAGAAAAATCTGTTAGTATTAGTTCCCATTCATTACTACTATCAGCTGTGGTTGTAGCACTAGAATAATCTGTAGAGATTATAAGCGTTGAGGAAGCGGTGCCAGAAAAAGTTATAGTTGACGTTGCAAAATAAAGACCGGAACTTACTGGTGATGTAACTACAGGCGAATCCAGTGCTGTTTGGGTTACTGCCGACTCGGATGACTCGTCTGTCTTTACGCCACCACCGCCTCCGCCATAAAATGGTGTATTTTTTGGAGTAATTCTTGATTCATAAATCTCCATCGGTGTTTTTTCTTCAACAACAATTTCTACTTCAATATCTGTTTTTTGCTCTTCTGTATCTGCAATAATCTCTTCTGGTTCAATTTCCTCTTGAACAATCTCTATATCTTCTTTTACTTCAACAACCACTTCTTCAATTATTTCTTTCTCTTTTGGAGCCTCTTGTGATTTTATTACTGTGCTTTCCAGATGTAAATCTTCATATTTTACACTTGAACCGTAAATATCTCCTGTTTTGTCAAATATCTTAGCAACTGTTTTGTCGTATGCTTTCTGAAACCAACTTCTATTCTTTAATGCAAGCTTTTTTGTATCTAACTCTTTTTTAACTTCATCAAAAAACAGTTTTATAACACCAGCCCCATTCACAACAGCTTCTTTTGATAGAATGTTCCAATAATCGGTTAAGATTAAATTATCTTCATCTTCAATAAAATAAACTTTTTCAATTTCACCTGTTGTTTTATCAAATTCTTTATCAATTAATGTAATTTTATATTTCTTATTCCCATTGTTAAAATAACCAAAAGTGTACTCTATATTATTACTTAATATTTCAGTATCAATAAGTTCAATAGTTGGACTACTATATTCTTCATCAAAAATTGTATCCTTGCTGAAAAAATTTTTGTTAGTATGGCTTGCAACTGTATCAAAATACTCATCTAAAGTACTAAGCTCCACTGGTTTTCTATCCCCCAAGCCACTAATTACATCTATATTTTCAATATTAAACTTACTAGCCCAGTGCTCGTACGGACTCCTGTCGTGAAATACTTCATCTAAATAAACCAAATGTATATCATTTCTAGTATGTGGAGGTACAGTAGCATCCTCTATAAAGTGCAATATATGACCTAATGTAAGTAGCCCCCTGTCTTTATCTCCCCATGCATACTCATATATCGCTCTGTCCCAAGAATAATCATCCTCACTTGTATAAAAAGCTCTTACTGAGCCTGCAAACGGCCTATTTGTGATCCCAGCTTGTGCTTTTGTGTCTTGTGACCACTCTTTAGAACTTTGCCATTTCTTGAGCACTGTAATACCTCTGTTATATACAGGATCATAATAATGCCTCATCCATCTACCGAAAGAATCTTCGTCTATACTTCCCTGCACTATTAATTTGCGCCCTTCATCATTTATTTCTAGATCTGGATAGTGAATATTAAAAAACTTTACTATTTCATCTGTCAAAGCTGGGTGTGTTGTTTTGTCGGCATATGCGAAAGAAAATA
>CAZNQQ010000019.1:11824-12958 GCA_964575575.1 uncultured Candidatus Saccharibacteria bacterium
ACATCCCCATCTTCAAGTGCCTTTATAAAAAGCTCAAGTGTTTCCTCTGGAGTGTCCCCACCATATGTATCGTTTGCATGTTGCCCCTGCAACCTCTCCATCATGCGCTCCTCACGGGACTCTGGACTAAAATAGACAGCAATAAAGGCGATTGCAATACTTCCTGCTACAATCGCCGCAAAGCCACCGAAGAACTTTAGGCTTGTTTTATTAAACAATTTCATAATCAAATTATATCAATATCCATAATCCTTCACACAGAAAAGGGCTACCCTTTTCTGTGGATAACTTTTTGATAATTCCCTTCTTTGACTTCTCGCACTAACTCTTCAAAATCATTCAATTGTGAAAAATGTCCAGGAAATGAAGTCTTATTCAAAATAGTGTTCTCAGGCCTGTTCCCTAAAAAATAATCATAGTAGCTTGAATATTTATAATTTTCTACGAATTTCTCAATCATTTCATGGTCTGAAATTCCTTTCTCTTTCCAATCCGAATCTATTAATTTTATAGGGTTTATATGTATATATGAAAATACCCAATTTAAATATGAATCATTGTCTATATGTTTTGCCTTAAACGGACCTTCGAACAATGACCCTTTTCGTTCATTTTTTGTATTAAAATACATAACGTATGCAGTAGAAATCTTTTCCATAAACATACTTATACCGCCTTCTATCTTTTCTCTTGCAAGAATATGAAAATGGTTTGGCATAAGACAATAAACCCCAATGTCGACAAATTGTTCACCTCTATCCATATTAAAAATCTCAGAAAAGGGTAGCCCTTTTCTGATCACTTTCGACATATTTACTGAATTTATACCATTACATAAATATAATAGCGATATAAAACGTTTGTGATCAAATTTGTCGGAGAATATAGTACGTTTATCAACACCCCTATTGTATATATGGTAACATTCACCAATCATAAAAGGCGTTTTTCTTATAGCCATAACCTTAATTATTGATGTTTTTACAGAAAAGGGCTACCCTTTTCTGTGGATAAGTGTTTTATAGACTGGAGATTATAAACTGTTGATTTCTTCGTTTAGGGTATCTACGAGCTGAGTATTTCCTAGTTTTTCCGCCTCATCGCGAGCTTGTTCGTAGTATTTCTTAGCATTTG
>CAZNQQ010000020.1:0-11148 GCA_964575575.1 uncultured Candidatus Saccharibacteria bacterium
TATATTTATCCTCAAGTCTGTTTAAAATTACAAAACAAAAAAATCTTTTCCTTTTTAAAAAATAAAAAACGGGGGCAGAAAACGACGAAACAAGTAAAGAAATTTTTTGTTTTGGTTACGGCGGAACGAGGTGGAGTCGTTGGGGTGATTAGGGTTACCGCGGACTCGGGGCGTAAGAGAGAGATTAGAGACACCACGCGCGCGGCGCGTGAGTTAATTATCAAAATAGTTTCGAGCAAAGTCCAGAATATCCCACAAGATGCTACTTTCGCCGCCGAGGGCGGTGTGAGGGCAAAAATCACGGTTTTCATGCGACGACGCCAAAACGGTTTCGGCTTTGCGGGAAGCAAAAACAAACAAAACCCAAAGCGAGAATATGTCAAAAGAAATTTTCATTTTTTCGTGTCTAAAATCCTTAATTTTTTTCAAAAATTATGTTCAAATCAAAATATTTTCTTTATGCTCGCAAATCAACGGAAGATGATGATCATCAAATTATGAGTATTGAAGCTCAACTCTTTGAGCTTAGGGAATTTGCTCGCAAAGAAAATCTTGAAATTCTTGAGGAATTTCAAGAGTCAAAAAGTGCAAAGAAACCCGGACGGGAGAAATGGGGAGAGATGATTGAAAAGATTGAAGAAAGTGAGGGAGTAGGCGTATTGTCGTGGCATCCAGACCGTCTTGCTCGCAATTCGGTGGATGGAGGTAAAATCATATATCTAGTTGATCAGGAGAAAATAGTTTCTTTACGCTTTCCGACATTTTGGTTTGAACCGACTCCGCAGGGGCTGTTTATGTTGCAAGTGGCTTTCGGACAGAGTAAATACTATTCAGACAATTTGGTGGAGAATATCAACAGAGGCATCCGACAAAAAATCCGACGTGGCGAGTGGCTCACTTTGGCTCCGTTTGGATATGTAAACAATCCAAAGACGAGGAATATTGAGCCAGATGATGTAAAATCAAAAATCATAGTTCGGATGTTTGAAGAATTCGCCAAAGGTCACCACACTTTTAAAAGTATATCGGATTTTTTGACGGATTTGGGAATAACTTCTCGTAATGGCACGCCACTTGCGAAATCTGCCGTGCAGGCAATTCTTACCAATAGGGCATATTTGGGATTGGTAAATCATAAGGGAGAATATTATGACGGCAGCTTTCCGCCAATTCTTTCCCCGCAAATGTTTGAAGCTGTACAGAAAATTCTTGAGCGAAATGCAAAACCTCGCAAATCAAAGACAAAACACAATTTTCCTTTCACTGGATTATTTTCGTGCGGAGAGTGTGAGAGCTCTATCACCGCACAATGGGCAACAGGCAGGCGCGGAGGAAAGTATCGCTATTACAGATGCACGAAAAAGAAAGGAAATTGCGCGCAAGGGTATTTGCGGGAGGATCTGCTAATCGCTCAATTGAAGGAACAACTTCAAATATTTGCTCTTTGCGATGAGTGTGTGGAGAAAATGCTTGAGCGAGTCAGCAAGTGGGAGAGAGAAGTGGACAACTCATCGCAAAGTTTCATTCAAAATCTTAAAGATAAGCAAAGGGAGAATCAGAGAAAACTTGATAAACTTGTTTCGCTTTATTTGGATGGTGATATTGATAGAAGTTTATATTTAGAGAAAAAAGAGGTCTTAATGCGTGAAAAAGTTTCTCTGAATTCGCAGAAAATTGATTTTGAACGAAACGGAAAGAATTGGGTCGAACCCCTGCGTAGTTGGATTTTAGACACGAAAAAAGCCAGCGTACTGGCTTCTTCCGAAAATTATTCGGAAATGAAAGCGTTTATCCAAAAGATTGGAACGAACCCCAATCTTTTGGATAAAACTATTTCTTTTTCCGTATCCCCACTTTGGGATTTTGTAGCTTCCCGCAAAGCCGAAACCGTTTTGGCATCGCCCTATGAAAACCGTGATTTTTGCCCTCACACCGCCCTCGGCGGCGAAAGTAGCATCTTGTGGACCCGACAGGACTCGAACCCGCCACCTCCTCAGTGCAAGTGAGGCGCTCTACCAGATGAGCTACGGGCCCAAAACCCGTTTATTACAACAAATATTCTAATATATTTTGTCATCAAAATCAAATCTAAAAGATATACACACAATGTTAAGTATGAAGATATCTACTTTATAGAGTATAATAATAAGTATTAATTTTTACTACTTTTAAATTAAAAGATTGTAAAACAAATGAATCAAAATAATAGTTTAGGTGACATTGCCAGATATTATATTAAAGACGTAAAGATAGCAGCCTTGCTTGGCTTCGTTACTGCTATCTTAACATTTGTAGCTCTCATGATGGGTGGTTATACACCACACCCTGTTTTGTGGATAACACTCATGTTTGGTTTTCCTTTTGTTACATTTTTTGGATTACTTGCAGCTATTGCACTTCAAGGTATGTTTCCACATGCTGTGCAATTTGCAAAGTTTGGAATCATAGGTGGGCTTTCCACACTTATTAACTTGGCAATTTTGAACACTTTGTTTTTCTTTACAGGTATAACATCAGGTCCACTTTTCTCTGCATTTGTCGCAGGGACTTTCTTTTTCGGACTTTTAAACGGATTCTTTTTTAATAAACATTGGGCATTTAAAACTAGGACTAACAACAAACTTCATATTGAATTTGGCAAGTTTGTATTGGTTGCATTTGGCGGACTTATAATAAACGTGATCACCGCGTCTTTTATAGTGAACGTCATAGGTGCACCAGAGGGAGTACCTCTTACGTTTTGGGCAAACACTGGTGCTGTTGTAGCTGTGTTTGTAGCAATGACGTGGAATTTCTTTGGTTATAAATATTTTGTCTTCAAAGAAGACTAACGGGGTTGACATTTTGGTACAATCGTGTATACTACGTGTAGCAGAAAGTCGAAATCCTGCTCTGATTATTAGTAAGTTTAGCAAGTAAAGATATTTAACAATATGGAAAAAGATCAAGCATTTCTAGAGTTTCTTATTAAGGAGCTAGTTGATAATCCAAAAGACGTGAAAGTCACTAGAGCTGTTGATGAAATGGGAGTACTTTTAACTCTTGATATCAACGCAGAAGACATGGGAAAGATTATTGGCCGACAAGGTAATACCGCAAAGGCTATCCGAACACTTTTACGAGTAGTTGGAATGAAAAACAACGCTCGAGTTAATCTTAAGATTAACGAACCAGAAGGTGGAAAGGGTGCATCAGCACAAAGTGTTGATGAAGCAATGGAAGATCTTAAGGTATAAACTACTTTAAAATTAGACAAAAAAGAAAAAACTGTGATACTCTAATGTCACAGTTTTTTCTTTTTAATTTAAAATGAATTTTCACATAATTACATTATTTCCGAACGCATTTGACTCATATATAAATGAGTCTATTGTTGCGCGTGCGGTTAAAGACAAGAAGATCAAAATCAAATTCTACAATCCTCGCGATTTCACAAAAGACAAACATAAAAGAGTAGACCAGAAGCCATATGGTGGAGGACCTGGCATGGTACTAGAAGCAGAAGCGGTGCTTAAAGCGGTAGATAAAGCAGTAGGTAAGAAAAACAAAGTGAAAGTGATTTTCTTAGCTCCAAACGGCAAGCAGTTTGATAACGTTTACGCTAAAAAGCTCTCTAAGCAATACAAAGACGTAGTGATAATCTCTGGTAGGTATGAGGGTATAGATGCACGTGTAAGGAAGATACTAAAAGCAGAAGTTATAACAGTAGGACCATATGTACTTACAGGTGGGGAATTGCCAGCGATGATAATCTTAGATGCAGTAGCTCGGCAGATCAAAGGAGTGCTAGGTAATGAGGCTTCTGTAGAAGAGGATAGAATATCAAGCTCTGACGTGTATACACGTCCAGAGGTTTTAAAACACAAAGGTAAGAATTATAGAGTGCCGAAAGTTCTTCTTTCAGGCGATCATAAAAAGATAGACGAATGGCGCAAGAAGAAGTAAGTAAGATTTCTATAAATCGTCAAACAATATATCTATAGCAAGCGCGGCAGTCCACGAGAAGTTTTTAGCACCTTCTGATTTGCCAGTGATGGGTGAATAGTATTCACTAAAATGATCTTGTTCCATAAGTTTCAATAGATGTCTTTTTACATGAGAAGCTTCATCTCGCATGTTATATTCTTTAAAACCTTTCCACATAAACCAATTTACATTTATCCATATAGGTCCACGCCAATAGTGATCGTGGTCAAACGTCTTCTCGTCTATTGCGTTTGATGGTACTAACTCCACTGCACAAGAACCGTCCCCACAGAAATCTGAACTTTTTATATGTGTATATATATCGTCAACCTGCTCTTTAGAGAGTATTCCTGTGGCAAGTGGCATAAGCGCGCCAGCGGTTTTTACTTTTATATAATCGTTTTTGTTAAGGTCAAAATCATAAAAGAATTTCTTGTCTGCATTCCAGAGCTTACTGTTTAGATTTTCTTCAAACAATTTCATCCACCCTTCTATTTCAGTAGTGTCCTTACCTGCAGTCTCCGCCATTAGTTTGAGGCGTTTGTTTGCCATATAAAGGATAGAGGAAGTAACTTTATCCTTTACTCTAAATGGATGCTCTCTGCATATAAGCTCGTCGTCATAATTTTTTTTCTTTAGTTCAAGTGCAAGATATACGTACTTGTCATAGCTTTCGTCAGTTGGTCGGTTTTCTTTATCAACATATCGTGTGTCCATTCTTTCATATGGTGGTAGATCTTTTGGAATAATTTCTGCCATTGCATCATCCCAACGTGGAGAATTGTCAAAACTAGATTCCCAAGGATGATATATAGTCACAAGACCACAGCCTTCTGGGTCTCTATATTCATGAAAATATTTGTGAAGCTTATAAAGCTTTGGGTAGAATTCATCGAGAAAGGCTTTAGAGCCTTCTTCACCTTCAAGTTTGAGTCGTTTATATACGTGCCATACTGCCATCGCAACTATAGGAGGTTGCGATATTCCTGAAGTACCTACATCTCTGGGTGATTTGTCGGTCACGTTCTTAGAATCCCAAAAATCTTCGTTAGGGAAGTAGTGGTCAACCTTTCTGTGGAAGTTGATGTGTGGAAGAAAACCGTTTGACCACTGACCTTCAAACAAAGTTCTAAGTTCTATTATGGCTTTCGGTACATCATAGTGTGAGTAGCCATATGCTGCAAATGCAGAGTCAGAGCTCCACTGCAATGGGTAGATGCCTTCTGCTGGGCGCGTGTAGCCACGGCCTTCACCAAGATCTATCCAATTATCAGCCAAGACCTTTTTGGCTTCTTCAAATATCTTTTTCTTTGTCTCGTCTAGTTGATGCTCCGTCATGCTTTTAAGTATATCTTAGATTTGCTAAGTATTCCAAGAAAAGTTATAATTAATATTATGTTAAAAAACTTTTTAATGAAGAAAATGCTTAAGCACCAGCTTAAGGACGTACCACAAGACCAGCAAGACAAGCTTATAGGGATGATAGAGAAGAACCCACAGCTTTTTCAGCAGATCGCTACTGAAGCGCAAGCAAAAATGAAAGAAGGTAAAGACCAAATGACAGCTATGATGGAAGTTATGCAAAACCATCAAGAAGAATTGAAGAAAATAATGTAAAATAAGAGTTATGGATATTCATTCACTTTTAATAACCACACATCTTATAGGAGTAGCACTTGGTGTAGGAGGGGCTACTTTTGGTGGGATTTTATATTTGAAAGCAATGAAAGACGGCAAAGTCGACCCTATGGAAGGGGAATGGCTTTCTGTAATCTTTATGGTTCTACGCATCGGGCTTGCTATCGCAGTAGTGTCTGGCTTCGGTTTTTTCTTAGAGTATCGTTTCACTGGTCAAGAAGAAAGACTTCTTGATCCGAGACTATGGGCAAAGCTTACTATAATACTTGTACTTGTAGTGAACGCGCTTCTAATACAGATGCGCAGGATTCCTATGTGGCTTGGAGAATCTTTGTCGCTTACATCTTGGTACGGAGCACTAGTGCTTGGTATAATAAGAGGCGTAGATTATTCCTTCAATACTTTTATGATTTCTTATATCATTGCAGTGGTCGTGGTAATAGGAATACTTTCTGTAGTTAAAAGATTATACTTAGGCAAGAAATAATATGACACAAGCACTTCAAACATATCTCTCAATTCATGTTCTCATAGGCGTTATTGGCATCGCTGCAACTTATATGACTCTTATGTGGCTTTTCAAAAGAGAACTACCTATTAAGTCTTTAAAAGCTTCGTCTCTAATAGCTTTTGTTGCATACATTACTGCATGGATAACAGGCGGGTTTTATTATGTTGTGTACTATGGTGGCAATGTTAAACCTATTATAAAAGAAGGACCGAATCCTTGGATACACCTTATAATAATGGAAGTAAAAGAGCATATTTTCTTGTTTCTACCACTTCTTTCTTTTATTGCTTTGCTCGTGGTTTGGCTTAAGAGTGAAAGACTTAAAGAAGACAAGAAACTAAGAAATGCACTTGCTTTGGTCGTAGCAATAACGTTTGCAGTAGCAGTATTTATGGCGCTCGGTGGCATGTTAATATCAGGAGCTGCAAGATAATATGAAAAATAAAAGAAACAAAAAAATAAACTCATTTATAGTCTCTGCTATCATTGCAATAGTATTTATAACTTTTGCTACTATTTTTGGTGAACTATACAAACCATTTAAAGATTGGCTTAAAGAAACTTTTTACCATCATTGGATGGGTAAGGGGATAATTGCTATTTTGATTTTCTATGTATTGGGATTCTTAGGAAGTTTTAAATCAAAAGACAGCGATGAAGCGCTTATAAAAATGCTAAAAATACTATTTTGGATTGCATTTGTAGGAGTGCTTGCTATCTCAATTTTTTATATATACGAATACATGATACATGCATAAAAAGAAGATCTACATTTTACTAGGGCATTCAGATTGTGACACATTGTCTGGTCATTTGGCGGATGTATATGAAAAGGCGGCAAAAGAGGCAGGGCATGAAGTACGGCGTACTAATATTCGTGATGTTAAGTTTGATCCTATACTTCACAAGGGTTATAAAGAAATCCAAGAACTTGAACCAGATCTTATAAAAGTACAAGAAGACATAAAGTGGTCAGAGCATGTGGTAGTGGTTTACCCTAACTGGTGGTGTACGATGCCAGCAATACTTAAAGGGCTTTTTGACAGAATGTTCTTACCAGGTTTTGCATTTCATTTTTCAAAAGAAAAGGACGGGGAGTGGACACCACTTCTAAAAGGAAGAACTGCACGGGTTATAGTAACGGCTGGTATGAGTCCTATAAAAGTACGTTTCCACTTTGGAGATTTTACCAACGAGCTTGCGCGAGGTATTCTCGGTTTTGCCGGCTTCCATCCAGTAGAGATAACAACTTTCGGCCCGTCCGAGCGCGCAACTGACGCAAAGAAGAAACAATGGCATAAAAAAATAGAAGGTTACGGCAAAAAAGGTATATAAATAAAAAAGAGTGAACATTGTCGCAAATTTTGCAGAGCCCACTCTTTTCTTAAGATTTTTTAGGATAGTAAGATCACTAGACTAAATTACCACCATGGACCATATGCGAGCTTTAAGTGTCTAGCTAAAAGCATGATCCCAAATGATGTTAATATAATACCAATAATAAAAGAAACTAAAATAGTTGGTGTAAATGCTAGTTCTTTTTTGAAATTAATTAGATCTGTGTATCCAGCTAAAGCAACTCCTCCTATCACTACACCTGTTATTCCAACAATAAAACAAAGCAGACCTAAGGGTTCTCTCTCAAGTGAAGCTTTGGATGACCAAATATTAGAGAAAGCATTTTTTATTATTTTAAGCATCATTTTTATATCTCCTTCTATGATTTTTAATTTTAAAATAAAGATCTAACTATACAATATCAAATTCTTAAAAATAAGCCAAGCCATTATGAATTTTTTGGTTTTTAATATAGAATAGCTAAATGGCACTATCTATAGGTATGGTCTGAACACTATACGACATAACCACATAGAAGAAAACTCAAACTTTATACCATTCTCGTTTACAATAAAACTTCCGCCACCACTCAAAAGGGGAGTTGACTATGGCTTTCTGCCTTGCCGTTGACGGAAACACCTACCGCCTAATACAGCTTTAAACAGCCTACCTGTACTCAGGTAGGCTGTTTTGGTTAAACGCACGTTCTAGAGGGCTTATAAGATGTCTAGAATTATGGTTTAGTGTTTAAATTTATTTGTTTTATTTTGTCTTTTCACTTATTACCCAAAGTGTTTCAAACATTGCTTTCATTGTTTTGCTGTAGCTTTTACTTTCTATAAGAAAGCCCACACCTTCTTCCTCTGGAGTAATCACAGAAACCTTGTCGTCAAAAATAAACATCATCCCGTGAACCTCTGCTCCTTTTGGTAGTATTCGAACTTCTCTTAGTTCTTTTTCTTGCGCTTCAATCCAGCCATCGTCAAAGTCATCATCTGCAGGACGTAGACATTTTGAGAAAACTTTTTTTGCAATACGTCTATCTGTAAAACCAGAGTGACTTCCTTTTACTTTTCTTAAGTCTCTCACAGAGCCAATTGAACGGACAAGTTTTTCTTTGGAGTTTAACTCTTCTTCAATTAATTGCTTCATACCTTCGTCCATCCACTCAAAGAGACGAAGATTAACAAATTGTCTACCGTACGGGATTTTCTGAAGGTCTGGTAAATACTTTTCAAATTCAGCAAGCTTGCCTTCAAGTACGCCTTTTATTTTACTTGGATTTTCTGCAGAAAATCTTTTTGTATTTTTATGTCTATAACTTGTGGCAAGTCCAAGTTTTAAAAGCTTCTCTAGATGATGATATGTGCTCGTGCGCTCCATTTTCGCAGACATTGCAACGCTGGAGGCTGTAGCGTCGGTAAGCTTCAATAACGCCATATATACTTTCTGATCTTTGTCATCAAGACCTATTGAGTTTAGAAATTTTTGCATTGACATGACTATATTATATACATATAAACAATATTGTCCACCTTTTTCGTCAACACTTTGTTGGTAACTAGCTATAATAATATAGCTCTATAAAGCTGTATTATAGTTTTGTTTATTATTCACCCATAATATCTGTCTGGAATTCAGCAACAATTCGTCAATCTAGTATTCTATCAGCAGAAGAACATTGACAATTTTAACCCCGCGGTCCCGACGGTATCGGGTTTGGAGGATGTAAAGATGAAAATCTTTTTAACTGTCTTGTTGTCGGTCTTTGTGTTGATAGCACAAGATGTTTGTGCTAAAGAAAGCTTATCTTTTGAGGAAATTCTTGTACAAGATGAAGAACTTATGTCGATGATAGAAAATAGCATATTTGACCCTGAAGAGTTAATGAAAAATTTAGAAGAGAGTTTGGATGAATTTCAAAGATTTACTGAGGAATTTCTTCAAATAGAGGCTGATCGACAGAATAAAGAAGCTGAAAAAAGACTTCGTGAGGCGGAGAAAGGGTGGGAAAGAATTCAGGAAGCTGTAAAAGAGTCGGAGGTAAAATACCGACTCAGGTAACTTTCCCACATCACCAGCCAACCTTTTTAGGAGAAGACGAATGAAGTAAGTAAAAGAAAAAGTCCCACTGGGCGAAGGCGCGCAAACGTCTCGGCAACATAAGACAAAAGTCATTTGCAGAGCTGAGGTCTCTTAAAAAACCTCTCTGTATCAAGATGTGTGTCTTGACTGATGATTCCAAAAGGATGAAACAGAATGTTCTTTAAATTAAAATTAAACATTTTTTCTAAAAAATCTTCTTGAAAGGATAATAAAAAATGAAGAAGTTAACAATTGGCTTATCTATTACGTTTGTGATTTGGTGTATTTTTTCTTTTATCTATTTTAGATATCCTGTTTTTGGTGTATTTTTAAATTTTTCTATAGTTCTCGGATTTCCTTTGACGGTTCTTTCTACAGTAGGAATAATTATTATGTTGATTGTAAGTACTATATCTGTAATTACGGATTGGAATTATTGTATCTTCAATTGCAAAAAATTTTATCTAAATTATTTTGAGAGGAATAGTAAAAATGAAAATGAAATGGGAAAAACATCAACCACGTACACGCACTGAAAATCCAGCTTCTTTGACAATAAACTGTGAAGGGAACATGATTTTCAATGCTAAGGCCGTTAAAGAGATTATTAAAAGCAATAAAAGCTTTGAACTCTTTTTTAACTACGATGATGAGAGAAATTTGTTGTGCGTTGGATTTAAGCTGTATGGCCAGAAAGGTGATTCTAGAAGAAATCTTTCTTTCAGAAATGCTAACGGAAGGATATCCCAAGTATTAATAAAAGGTTCAAGAAAGGTTGCATCTAATCTTGGGGTCAAAGACAAAACTGCAATGAGATTCCCAATATCTTTTGATCAAGATTCCAAAACGTGGTTTATAGAGAAGGCTAAAGGACACATTTTTAGCACTTCAAACTACAAACAGAGTAAGAAAAAGTAGTATATAAATATTTTCTAATTTTTTGATTCGAAAAGGAGAAAAAGATGAAAAAAATGTTGGTTACCTACAACGCAATGGAAGGGATACCTGTCGGAAGATATGAAGTTGGCAATCTTA
Source organism: uncultured Candidatus Saccharibacteria bacterium (assembly GCA_964575575.1). Lineage (GTDB taxonomy): Bacteria > Patescibacteriota > Minisyncoccia > Phycocordibacterales > UBA2163 > UBA2163. Next base: position 10,574 of record CAZNQQ010000020.1, read on the forward strand.
TCGTCTATTCGGGCGATTATGGGCGTTCTAACTACACAGGCATTCCGTTCGTCGGAGAAAATCAAGTCGCTGACGCAGAAAAAAAGATGGAAGAAATCGTGACTGATTTAGCTAAGGATGTCGCACAGATTGATAGCGCTTATGTCTATGTCGGCTCGGCGGCAATGAAAGGAGCTTTTGCTCTTATTCAAGATCTCAACAAAGCAGGTAAAGAAGTACATATGGTAGCTTGTGATTGCAGTCTTTCCGAGAAAGAAGAGATGGCTCGTCAGCTGTCTATTTCAAGAATTGATTGCGAATGTGGAGGGCGTGATACGTGTCGGAGGTTTGTCGCAGAACTGTCAACATGAGGTCTAGCCTAGGAAACTCACAACCCAACCCCGTAACAGGTAATGCTGGCGGGGTTTTGTTTTTTTATTTACCACACACAACCCTACAAACGTGGCGTTATAGATGCAATATGGTGGTATATATTTTACATTATTCACTTTTTAACATAAAATACTGGGATGGCTCTTAGTATAGGTATGGTTTGAACACTACTAGACATGGATTTGGTAGGGAAGATGCTAAGG
>CAZNQQ010000021.1:0-8790 GCA_964575575.1 uncultured Candidatus Saccharibacteria bacterium
TAACATGCTACGTAGCACGTGGTATAATGAAACTATGGAAAATAAATTAAGGGAAATTATAAAAATAGCTGTTAATGCACCGTCTGGGCATAATTATCAGCCGTGGGGTTTTAAGGTGGCAGAAAATAAGATCTTTTTGAAGAATCTACCAAAGAATGATCAAACGATATATAACTATAAACAAAGAGGTTCTCTTATAGCACTCGGTGCTGTAGTTGAGAACATTGCAATCATATCTGCGCACTTTGGATACAATGTATCTATAAAGTTATTCCCAGAAGGAGAGGACTATAACGCTGTTGCAGAGATTGCTCTTGCAGAAGGAAATGTAGATGAAAAAAGAGCCGAGTTATTTGAATACATAAAACAACGTAAAACAAATAGAAAACCGTATAAGAAAGAGCTTCTGCGAGACGATGTTAAAAGAAAACTTTTAGATCTTCCAAATGATCTGTCCGGTATAGATATAAAGCTTATTGAGGATGAAAATAAGAAAAAGGTATTAGGTAAAATATTTAGTACAAACGAGTGGTTAGTTTTTAACAATTATTCTATGCACAATGCGCTCTTTAAGCATATTGTATGGACCAAAGAAGAAGAGCAAAAAAAGAGAGCCGGGCTTTATATAGAAACATTTGAACTTCCACTACCTGTCAAAAAGCTATTTAGATTATTTAGGTATTGGCCCGTAGCAAAGTTTTTAGGTTTTATAGGTTTTGGTAATGTTGTCTCAAAACAAAATGGAGATGTGTACGCATCATCATCTGCTTTAGGTGGAATATTTGTACCAGATGAATCACTAAAGAATTATGTAAATACAGGAAGAATAATGCAGAATTTGTGGCTTAAAGCAACAAAACTTGGCTTAAGTGTGCAAATCGTAGTTGGCATTTTGTATGTATATGAGAGAATAATAGATAACGGAAGAAAAGACATTTTTTCTGTAAAACAAGAGGGGAGGATACTTAAAGCGGGAGAGACTTTAAATAATCAGTTTGGTAATAAAGACAAAAAATTAATACTTACTTTCAGGGTAGGTATAGGAGCAACACCAAGCGCTTTTTCTTCTAAGAAAGAGCCTGTTATTGAATAATTTATGGATATCTTTAGTAATGTAGAATTGTTTTCAGTAGGTATGGCAGCTGCCGCTATCGGCATACTTGGTTTTGTTGTGTTTTTCAATAAAAGAAATAGTATAACCAACAAATCATTTTTATTTTTAGCAGTAATGACAATACTGTGGAGCGCTTTTAATTTTCTTATTGATAGAGTTGCAGAACACAATACACTTACAGTTTTACGTACAGCCACCTTTTTTGCTGTTTGGCATGCTTTTTCTTTTTTCCAGTTATTTTATGTATTCCCAGAGGACAAAGTGCAGTTTTCTAGGGCGTATAAGTATGCACTTATGCCTTTTATTGTATTTGTATCATTGTTAACACTCACACCTTTAGTGTTTTCAGAAATGGTGCCAACAGCTGACGGTACACTAAGAGCTATAAATGGTCCTGCAATAAGCTTATTTTCATTAGCGGTTGTAGGGATGATAATTGGAGGGTTTATTGTTCTACTTGGAAAATTTCATAAAGCTATAAAAATAGACAGAAGTAGATTTAAATTTGTTGTTGTGGGATCAGTGATTACATTTTCTCTACTTGTAGTATTTAATTTTGTTTTCCCAGCACTTCTTGATAATTCTAAATTCATACAGTTTGGGGCTGTTTTTATGTTTCCGTTTGTAGCGTTTTCTGCTTATGCAATTATCAAATATCACATGCTTGACATAAAGGTTATTTCCACAGAAGTACTTGCGTTTGTTGTAACTTTAGTGGCTCTACTTCAGATAATTTTCTCAAATAGTTTTATAGAGACAATGTTTAATATAAGCATATTTATTCTTATTCTTATATTTAGCATCTTCTTGCTCAAGAGTGTACGTAAGGAAGTGAAGCAAAGAGAAGAGATTCAGAAGCTTGCAAATACACTTAGAGAAGCAAACGCACGACTTAAAGAGCTTGATAAGATGAAGTCTGAATTTGTCTCATTTGCGACACATCAGACTCGCGCGCCGATAACTGCCATAAAAGGTTATACGTCTTTAATACTAGAAGGTTCCTATGGTAATGTGTCCAACGACATGAAAGAGGCAGTGCATAGAATACACAAATCAAGTAATTCGCTAGCTATTGTTGTAGAGGATTATCTAAATATATCTCGCATAGAAATGGGAACAATGAGATATGATTTTAAAACATTAGATCTTAGGAAACTTGTGGAAGAGGTTGTTCAGGAATTTACTCCCGTTGTTAAAAAAGACGGTCTTGAATTAAAGGTAGATATTGATAAAAACGGAAAATATAAAGCAAAGATAGATGAAGGAAAAATAAAGCAAGTATTAACAAATATTATAGACAATTCTGTTAAGTATACTGACAAAGGTCACATAGAAGTCTCTGTCTCTCAAGACGAAAAGAAAAACAAGATACAAGTAAAGATCTCCGATACAGGTGTTGGTATAAAGAAAGAGACTATGCCTAAATTGTTTAAAAAGTTCTCTCGAGCAAAAGATGCAAACGAGACAAACATTCACGGCACTGGGCTTGGTCTATATATTGCAAAGACAATGGTGGAAGCACATGAAGGTGGACGTATTTGGGTAGAGTCAAAAGGGGAGAATATGGGTGCACAAGTATATGTAGAGATAGATGCTATAAAATAAATATACAAAAAACAGCTTTTAAAATAAGCTGTTTTTTGCTACTATTCAAGTATGGCAAATAAAGAAAAAACAGTGCTGTCTGGGGTTAAGCCTACAGGTCAGCCACATATTGGCAACTATTTTGGTGCGATGAAGCAGTTCGTAGATCTCCAAGAGAGATACGACGAATCGTTGTTTTTTATTGCCGACTACCATGCTCTAAACACACTTCATAATGCAGATGAGATGAAGCAAAATATATTTGAAGTTGCTCTTGATTATTTAGCTATCGGGCTTGATCCTAAAAAGGTAACAATTTTCAAACAGTCTGACGTACCTCAACACACAGAACTTGCAGTGATTTTCAATACTATTACCACAATGCCTTATCTTATGCGCGCACATGCCTTCAAAGATGCAGAAGCAAAAAATAAAGAAATAAGCGTAGGAACATTTGACTACCCAATGCTTATGGCAGCTGACATACTTATGTACGACACTGACGCTGTACCAGTGGGGCAAGATCAAAAACAGCATTTAGAAATAGCTCGAGATACCGCAGAAAAGTTCAACAGAGTATTTGGAGAAGAATTCAAGCTTCCTGAAGCTGTAATATTAAAAGGTGTTGCAGTGGTGCCAGGTACTGACGGACAAAAGATGAGTAAAAGCTATAACAATACAATCCCACTATTTGCAGAAGATGCTGAGATAGAAAAAGCTGTAATGTCTATTGTTACTGATTCCAAATCTCCAGAAGAGAAAAAAGATCCAGAAGAAGACAATATATTTGCATTACATAAATTATTCAGTAGCGCTGAACAGTTAGAGGATTTAGGAAAAAGATACAAAGAAGGTGGAATAGGATATAAAGAATCAAAAGAGATACTAATAGAAAATATTAAAAAATTTATAACACCACTTCGAGAGAAGAGAAAAGAGCTTGAGAAAGATAGAGAGGGAATAATAAAAATGCTAAAAGAAAATGGGGAGAAGATGCGAGAACGAGCAGAGCAAAAAATGCAAAGTGTAAAAGATAAAATAGGAGTTAATTTATAAAAATATGGAAAGAATATATATAAAAGATTTAAGTGAACATAAAGACAAAGAAGTAACCATAAAAGGTTGGATAGATGTACGTCGTGACCAAGGGAAAATGATTTTCTTTGATTTCAGAGATATGTCTGGAAAGGTGCAGGGGGTAGTGCTACCCGATGCCACAGAAGCACTTGCTGTAGGGGAAAAAGTACGCCCAGAATGGGTAGTAGAGATTCGCGGTAAAGTAAACAAAAGACCAGATAATGCAATACAGGAAGGAAAGCAAAATGGCGATATAGAACTAGAAATACTTGAGATAAATGTATTAAATGAGGCTGAAACACCGCCATTTGATATAGAAGGAGACGGAAAAGAAATAAATGAAGAAGTACGACTTCGTTATCGTTATATAGATTTGCGAAGGAATAGAATGCAGAAGAACATGCGCAACAGACATGAGATGACTCACTTTGTACGAGATTTTTATAAGAAAGAAGGATTCGCAGAAATTGAAACTCCAAATATGACAAAGTCTACTCCTGAAGGTGCGAGAGATTATGTTGTGCCTTCACGTGTTGAGCAAGGAAAGTTTTACGCACTTCCACAGTCTCCTCAGCAATACAAACAACTTCTAATGACAGCAGGATTTGAGAAATATTTTCAAATTGCAAGATGTTTCCGTGACGAAGACACAAGGGGTGATAGACAGCCAGAGTTCACTCAAATTGATATGGAGATGAGTTTTATAGAGCAAGAAGATGTAATGGCGATAAATGAGAAGATGCTAATAGAGCTTGTAACAAAACTTTACCCAGAGAAAAAAATAAAAGAAACTCCGTTCCCTAGGATTACATATAAAGAAGCAATGGAAAAGTATGGTTCTGATAGACCTGACATGAGAGAAAACAAAGATGATCCAAACGAACTTGCTTTTTGTTGGGTAGTTGATTTTCCAATGTTTGAAAAGACGGATGAAGGAAAGTGGACATTTACACATAATCCATTTTCATCGCCACAGCCTGAACATATAGACAACCTAATGAATGAAGAAAAAATAGGTGAAATACTTGCAGCGCAGTATGACATAGTACTAAACGGAAGTGAGATAGGTGGTGGAAGTGTACGAAGTCATAAATCCAATGTACTCAGGAAGGTTTTTGAAACAATGGGATACGCTAAAGAGCGAATCGATGCAAATTTTGGACATATGCTCAAAGCTTTGGCATCCGGTACTCCACCACATGGCGGTATAGCTTTCGGTTTTGACAGGATGGTAATGCTCCTACAAGATGAACCAAATATTCGTGAAGTAATACCGTTCGCAAAAACTGGCGAAGGAAAAGACTTAATGATGGACGCACCTGCAGAAGTTGACCAAAAGCAATTAGACGAACTTGGGATTAAGATAATTAAAGAAAAAGACGATAAATAATGGAGCAACAAACATACACCATAAAGACAGAAGTGTTTGAAGGTCCGCTTGACCTTTTACTTAATCTTATTGAAAAGAGAAAGCTTTTTATAAGTGATATCTCACTTGCGCAAGTTGCAGATGACTACATAGAATACATAAACAACCAAGAAAACTTTTCTATGGCAAGCACCGCAGATTTTATTCTTATTGCTTCAACTCTTGTACTTATAAAATCAAAGTCACTTCTACCTACTTTGGATCTCTCTTCTGAAGAACAAGAAAGTATTGATGATTTGGAGAAGAGACTAAAGCTACACCAGATGATGAAAGGGTTGTCGCTTCATATTACAAAACAATTTGGCAAAAATATTATGTATTCAAAAACTCTATCAAAAAGTATAGAACCGGTATTCTCACCAGATGAAGATCTGTCTATATCTAAGATAAAGACAGGAATAATGTCTGTACTCCACAACCTTCCTAAAAAAGCTATTGCGATACCTAAAAAGGTTGTAGAAAAGGTTGTCTCACTTGAAGAGGTTATTGAGAGCTTGGCAGAAAGAATCAGTAAAAACTTGAAAATGAGTTTTAAGGAATTTTCTGGGATAGGGAAAGAAGAGAAAGTAAATGTAATAGTAAGTTTTCTTGCAATGCTTGAGCTTGTAAAACAAGGGGCGATATCAGTGAGTCAAGACGAACGGTTTTCTGATATTACTATAGAGTCTGACGATGTAGGTGTCCCAAGCTATGATTAATTAATATGTTATTATTTTAAGATGCAATTAGACGCAAAAATCGAAGCTCTGCTTTTTTATAAAGGGGAGTCTATGAAAGTTAAAGAACTTGTGAAGCTTTTAGGCGCTGATAAAGGTAGTGTGGAAAGCGCACTTACTGTTCTTACAGAAAAGCTTTTAGAAAGAGGTGTAGCACTTATACGAAAAGAAGACGAAATCCAGCTTACTACAAATTCAGAAATGTCGGACTTGATCGATCAGATTAGGAAAGACGAGCTTACAAAAGACTTAGGAAAAGCTGGTGCTGAGACGCTTGCTATCGTATTATATAAAGGTCCAGTAACACGCGCGGAGATTGACTACATTCGTGGGGTCAATTCTACTTTTATACTTAGGAACCTATTAATCAGAGGTTTGGTAGAAAAGACCTCTAATCCGAAAGACCAGAGGAGTTTTCTATATAAGCCGACATTGGAGCTTTTGTCATTCTTAGGGGTAAGTAATATTGAAGAACTCCCTGAATTTGATACAGTGCAAGATGAGCTAGTTAAGTTTGCAGAAACTGAAGAAGAAAAAGATGATATCTAAATTACGTAAAATTATATATTCAAGAATAGAAGTGCTATTAGGCGTAGTGGTTATAATAGCGCTACTTGTTATTTTTGCAGGGGGTGACTCAAAGGATTCTCCAGTGACGATAGAAGAAGTTGTGTATGACTATAATCATTTTGATGATATCTCTATAGAGGCACATTCTGCATTTGTGTGGGATGTCAACAAACAAGAAGCACTTTTTGGTGTAAATGAAAACGTACAACTCCCACTAGCATCTCTAACAAAACTTATGACAGCTATTGCAGCTGATGATATTTTGCCAGAAGAATCTGTGGTTACTATAGATGGCACTGCACTTATAGCAGAAGGGGATAGTGGTTTGTATGAAAACGAAAGATGGAGTTTTAAAGATTTAATACGATTTACACTTATGGTGTCTTCCAATGACGGCGCAAGTGCTGTAGCAAATGTAGCAGGGGTATTTAAGAATGACTTCCCTAGTAGAGACGAAGACAATAATAAATCTTTCGTGCAAGCAATGAACGAAAAAGTAAAAGAAATAGGGTTGACTCAAACTTATTTTATAAATCCAACTGGGCTTGATACAAACAAGACTATAAGTGGAGGGTATGGTTCAGCACGAGACGCCGCAAAACTTCTTGAATATGCTGTTATAAATATGCCAGATATAATTGAGTCAACAAGACACACCGCTATAAACTTTGAATCATTGAGTGATATAAATCATAGAGCAACAAATACAAACTCTTCTATAGATACATTGCCAGGTCTTATAGCATCTAAGACCGGATATACAGATCTAGCGGGTGGCAACTTAGTAATAGCGTTTGATGCTGGGATAAACCGACCTATTATAATATCCGTACTAGGTTCAACACAAAGTGGTAGGTTTGAAGACATTGAGAAATTAGTAAATGCAAGCTTAAAATCTCTTGACTAATTTTCTACGTGTAAGATAATGTAAAAAGCCCGCCGTCATTTTTTTATTTTATTTTAGATCGTGAAAGTCTATTTATTGAAAAAGTAACCGATGACGGCGGGTGTTATTATAACAGTAGCTATATGTATTTTAGCTACTTTTTTGTTATACTAGACAAATGATTATAGATATCGTAAAGGTGTTTACAGCTTCCTCTGCCGCATTTATTGTCGGTATGCTTATTACTCCTGCAGTAACGCATTATTTGTATAAACATAAAGCATGGAAAAAGAAGTCTGGCAAAATAACTACAGATGGCAGAGAAGCAAAAATATTTAACGAACTACACAAAGACAAAGAAGTAGGTACTCCCAGAATGGGTGGTGTTGTGGTATGGGGAAGTGCTTTTATTACTATTATTTTAATATATATTATTTCTAAGGTCTTCCCTACAGAGATCACAACCAAACTAGACTTCTTAAGTAGAGACCAGACTTGGATACCACTGTTTACTCTTATAGCTGGGTCATTGGTGGGCATGATAGACGACATCATAGAAGTAAAAGGAAACAGTAAAAGAAAAGCTGGTGGACTTTCTTCAAAGAAACGCCTATTTGTAGTGGGTTTGATTTCTTTGTTCGTCGCTTGGTGGTTTTTTGCAAAGCTTGGAGTTTCTTCTGTAGGATTTCCGTTCTTAGAAGATATTAATCTTAGTTTTTGGTTTGTTCCTTTCTTCATCTTTACGACACTTGCAGTCTACGCAGGCGGCGTGATAGATGGTCTGGATGGACTCTCTGGCGGAGTATTTGCGTCTATGTTTACCGCATATGCTGGTATTGCATTTTATCAACAACAGATCAATTTGGCTGCATTTTGTGCACTAATAGTGGGTGGGATTTTAGCATTCTTATGGTTTAACATTCCTCCTGCGCGTTTTTATATGTCAGAAACTGGCATGATGGGTCTTACCATTACACTTACTGTTGTTGCATTTATGACTGACTCTTTAGGTGGTGGGCACGGCGTAGCGGTGCTTCCAATAATCGCATTGCCACTTGTCGTTACAGTGCTCTCTGCTGTAATACAGCTTGGTTCTAAAAAATTCAGAGGTGGAAAGAAGGTGTTTCTTGTTGCTCCACTTCATCATCATTTTGAAGCGATAGGTTGGCCTGCAGATAAGGTAGTAATGCGATATTGGATTATAAGTATTATCGTAGCTATTATTGGTGTTTCTATTGCTCTTATCGGATAATATATCCACAGAGTTTTTTGTAAATACATTAAAAAGTGATGTATTATATAAGTAAATGCAAAAAACTATAACAAAGTCTCTGATTCTTACAGCGGTTCTAGTCACGGCTCTTGGTGTGAATTACCTTTTTGCCGCATGGGCTGGTCCAACTCAAGCACCAAC
>CAZNQQ010000022.1:0-6540 GCA_964575575.1 uncultured Candidatus Saccharibacteria bacterium
GATATAAAGAAAAAAGAGCAGGAGTTTAAGAAACACCTGCCGGAACTTGAAACACTTTTTGATATCGCAGAAGAAAAACCAAAAGTGAGATATTTTGAAGGTAAAGAAGGGTTGATAGCAATAAGAGAAGATTATTTCAAAGCAAAAAATAAAGAGGTATTTAGTTTTTATGCCGCTGATGAAGAAAAAAAAGTTTTTTCTGTTGAAGAGCTTAAAAAAGCATCGAAAGAAAGAAAGAAGAAGAAAATCAAAATTAAATTATTATATACTGACGACGAAGAGCACAATGAACTTAATGCAGAATTTACTAAAAGAAGATTTATTCCAAAAAATAAATTTCCACTAAGTTCTACTTTTATAATTTATGATAATAAAGTTGGTATTGTTTCACTGAAAGGGAAATTAATAGGTGTAATTATTGAAAATAAAGAGATTACAAATACCCTTAGGTCAATATTTAATCTTGCATGGGACGGGGCAGAAAAATACCAATAAAAAAAGGACTACCGCAAACAACGATAGCCCTTTCGACAAACATAACTTTTTATACTTTTTCTCTCGTTTAGTATTAAAAAAGAGAAAATTCCAATAGACTTAATCTTTTTCGGTTATAAATAATAACCTATTCTTTTTCAGTCATCAAAACCCATCACATACCTCCTTCCTTTCGCTTTCATTAAATTAAAAAATAACGAATAGAAAGGAGGGTCAGTCGACCGTATATCGGTCTAGAGCTTCTCGAAGTTCTTTAGAGCCTTCGTTCATCTCGCGAAGCATCTCTTCTATCCTCGCGTTTTGTAGCCTGTTGACCTCTTTAATAACCTCAAGGTCTTCTTCAAGAGTCTTTTCCAACTCTTTTGACGAAACAACACCACTACTGATCATGGACATTATTTCTTCATGTTGAGTCTGAAATTCCTCAAACGAGACAGTCTTCCCTGCTGCTTCTTCTGATTTCTCAGAATAACCAGTAGTTTCAAAAGCTAAAATAGCTACAAAAACCGCAACAATGATGAAATTCCTCATCACAACCCTCCTTATTCGTATTTTTAATATAAAGAACCCTAACTTCAGTTCTACAGAGAGTATAGCAAATTGTAAAACTTTTGTCAAGTGCTATTAACAAAAGTTTGTATTTTTGAATAATAAAATTACTCTGTCAATAACATGAAATAAAATAGAGCTTATTAAATACGGCTATTTATAGCCGTATTTTTATGTCAAATGAAAGAAAGTGTCAAAAGTACTTGACAAAATAATCTATATGTGTATACTGGCTAACAGATTGATAACAAAAATATAAATGTCACATACGAGCAATGCTCTTCCGAGGACAATATGAAACATAATATGGCTATAAGCCTAAGACCTCAGAGAAGAAAATTACTTAAATATATGGTGTTTATATGAATTGATATTGAATTGTAGGGGTTATTTCCCCTATATTGGCCGCGATGCAGACATATTTATTATAAATAAACAATCTCGCGGTCAGTATAGGGGGCATATGGTCCCATAAAATTTTAACTTTATCACTTGAAAGGGGGTGATAATATGGCTAACTGCCAAGGGGGTAAGGAGTGTCGTCGGTGCAGGCTAGCGGATTGTCCCAAAAGGACATACAAACCTTGCGGAACATGCGCTGGTCAGTACACAGGCGGTACTGCTTGTGGTAAGTGTCGCTATACAGGTCAATGATCTGGATAGTCGCGTTTGCCCCGCAGAGCTGAACTGCGGATATTAAACAGCGACACAATAGGAAGTTGTGGCGTGAGCGGGGATCCTTGTGAAGTTCCAGAGTAATATCTGGATATAAGTAAGGACGAGACCGTGAGTTGTAAAAGCCGTCAAAACCCTGACGCTGAATGGGAGGTTACAGCCCCATAAGATTGATCTTAAAAGCGTGATGAGCGCGATTAGATTTCACAAGGCAGAGTAGTAATAGTGGTAGACCACCGAAAGAGAGTTAGTTTAAGTTAAACCAGCTCTCAGTGTGGTCTCTCTTTCAGAAATCAGTTTACAAAGTGGTTTCTGAAAGGGAATGTTCCCGATTGTTCTTTATATAAACGACATCATCACAAATATAGCTACGGCGCGGCTAGTGATGAGAAGTTAGTGCGTCTCGGGGTGTAATGGCTCCTCGATAGGCTACCTGGTGAGGGTTGTTAGAGTAGGTGTAAGACGGGAGTGTAGTTTGTAAGTTTGACAACTTACGAATTACATTAGTAATCTTGCTCACTATTCGGCCAAAATAACCATCTTAAGATTTGTCATCTTAAGACGTTGCTTTGCAGAGCAATGTAAGGGGGATTTATCCTTTTGTTAGTCAAACCAGACTGGCAATTAAGTGTTAAACAATTATCGTGATAATAAATACGAAGATTGTTAGCTAACGCGGGAGAACCTTCAATCTGCTTAACTTATCGGGCAATCCAAATTGTTGCCCACTTTATTGAGAACAGAATTATTAAAAATTGTGTTTTCATTGAGTTTAGTTCTTTTAATAATTCAGTGTATATTTTGTCATTTCATTTATTTAATGAAAGGAGGTGACTATGGCAGTATACACAGTAGCCAGACTGCGTTACCGAGGCCGCCTCATGGAGGCAGTATTTCGGTACGGTGTTTACAACGGTATCAAAAGTATCGTTGGCAAGTCACTGAATCTTACGGGGAAAGATGTACGTAAGATTCAAAAGCTTGTTCGCCGTAAGTCAACTGTTCAAAGGCAGTTGGATGCGCAACACGAAGCTATATATGAAACCTGCTGGGAATGTGGCAGATCATATTAGGTTTCGGGCCGCAGAACTAAACTGCGTAAACAAACAGTGGGGTTTGACGAGCCTTATTACCCAAATTCGTCAAAAGCCGTCAAAACCCTGACGCTGAATGGGAGGTTACAGCCCCATAAGATTGATCTTAAAAGCGTGATGAGCGCGATTAGATTTCACAAGGCAGAGTAGTAATAGTGGTAGACCACCGAAAGAGAGTTAGTTTAAGTTAAACCAGCTCTCAGTGTGGTCTCTCTTTCAGAAATCAGTTTACAAAGTGGTTTCTGAAAGGGAATGTTCCCGATTGTTCTTTAAAAATTTTAGTGTGTTTGACCTTTACGGTCAAGCCACTACGTCATAGCCAGACGATAACGGGGAAGTTTGCAACAATGTTGCAAGGGATGACCGTAGGCAAATCGACTTAAGCGTGAACTTAAGTCGTCTCCGTGATCTCCGCGGAGAAATCCCAACATCCTGTGAAAGAAGGACCTGGAACACTAGGTTAATGGAGAAGTATTCTCTTTATGAGAGAACTTTCTTTCACAAAATAAAATTAATGTGTACGCATTAATTTTTATTGGAGTGTTGGGGGAAAAGTCGCCAAGCTGATGGCCAGCAACCGTACAAATTTTCTTCCGATTACGACAAATCTATTGGTCCACTTTTAACCAATGGACTCGGAGGAAATATGTTTGCTTTTGACACCTAAGTGGAGGTGTAAGGATGATAGAGAGTCATCCATCAGCGGAGGCCACAGCATTGGCCTGACTAAAATCAACGGTTCACGCCGAAATGTTACTGTAGACAAGTATGGTCACAGGGAAGTGAGTGTGTAGAACCTGCACGCTCTCTGTGTGGCCTCTCTTTCAGAAATCATTTGTAAATGTTAAACACCGAGTGTTTAACATTAAGAATGAAAGTGGTTTCTGAAAGGGAATGTTCCCGGTAGTTCTTTAAATAAAATAAATATTTCTTTTAACTTTTTTAAAAAGGAGAATTAAAAATGGTTACATACAAATTTGACTGTACAGATGGAGTTGGAAAATTAATATTTAACCACCTTAAGGAAGGATGTAAGAATATAGAAATAAATGAAGATTATGTTTCAGCAATACTTAGCTTTGAAATGGCGTTTAATCTAATTAAGTTTACTGGGCTGGGTTATTTTGAAAATTCCATGGAAAAAGTTGACAACAGTGAACTTAAGGAAGATGAAGAGGCCAGGTTGTTTGAAACTGCTGATCCACCATATGCATTGTTTAGGTTTGATGAGTCTAAGGTTGAAAAATATGGTGACAGAAATGCAATCTCTGATTATGTTTCTCGCAGAACCAAACTGCGGTAATTAAGAGTTTGGAAGATCTCTCAAAAAACTTCCATCTGTAGTGGGATGTATATCCTGCCTGATGATTCCGAAAGGATGAAACAGAATGTTCTTTAATTAAAAAATATGTATTTCACTAAATTCTTTTTGAAAGGAGAATTGTTATGGCTACAGATAAAGAAATCAGAGAAGCGGTAGAGTTAATCAAAAAAGCATTGCCAAATAAAAATCGTTATGAGCAGCCTTTGTGGCAAGGTGTAGTTGACCTTATTGAAAAAAGCAAACTTGGTACAGAGAATGCAGAAGTTGAAGTAGTCTCGCCGTTACCGTCTGGAAGAAATCCAATTGATGAAATGTTGGATGGCAGCTTTGATGGTGTTCAGATGCAGATGCTGCAAATTAACAATGCAATCCTTGGCGGGCATGGCGAAGTTGGCATGGAGCCGTATTCAAGCGGATTAACAACACGCTCTATGAAACTCTCGTTCAAGGTTAAAAAATAACAGAAAGGAGGATGATTATGGTTAGAGCAATAACGTACGATGAGGCTTGCCTCAGATCACGCCTCTAGTTAGAGGAAGTGCTATTACCATTAGAATAGCGCTGTAGCGCCCAAGCTTAAAATGTAGATTATGCTTACAATAATTTACCAATAACTTTTAGCTGGTTACAGTAAAGAACCGACTAAAAGAAGTTGCTTCAAAGGATTTGGGGATTGTCTTTGTTGAACACGTTGAGCAAGTATGGACAATATAAAAAACGGAATTACAATCAGTTTGTTTGCTTGCCGACAGACCTCCATCGGAGAGGTCATGTAAGGAGTATTGCAGAATGCTTCCTTGAAATTATTCAAGGTAAAGAGGAAAAAGCTAATGGCTTATCTGCAGTGACTTATAGGTCACAGGAAGAGAGTGTGTAGAACCCATACTCTCACCCGGTGGCCTCTCTTTCAGAGATTTTGTAAAGCGAAGTTTCTGAAAGGGAATGTTCCCGATGTTCTTTATATCTAAAAAAAATAAAACTAAATATTTTTTCAAAAACTTTTTTAAAAAGGAGAATTGAAATGAATTGGTTTGAAAAATTTAAAGAAGCAAAAATTCTAGCAGACAAGCTTGCAATGGAAGACAATGCACGACTTTTTGCAGATATTATTAGTGGAAGAATATCAGGAAAAACTGCTGAAGAAAGAGCGTATAAACTTGGCGAAAAATACATGACATACGCTATAAATATTATTTTTGCAGAGATATGTTAACTTTTTTGAAAGGAGAATTAAAATGTTAAAAACAGGTGATCATATAGTTTTCAATAGCCAGAAGGGTACAGTTGGTTTTTTCAACAGACCAGGCAGTTTTTTCCCGATGTTTGGTAGCAAAGACGAAGACACTGAATTTTTTATAGGTCGTAAAGTTGCTGGAGATTTGGAATTAGCTGGTAAGGTAGCGCATTTGATAGCAAATACGCACGGTTTGTCATCTGGGATTGAGAAGAACGATTTACCTAATCATTTATTTTTCAAACTTGTTTAAAGGAGGCGGATAAATTTTACAACAAAAGGTAAAGTTTCATCCGCCTTTTGTTGTTTTTATTATGTTATTATTTTACATATGAAAAAGAAAATCATATTTTTTGATGCTGATGGGACACTTTGGTATCCAAAGAAGACAAAGCATACAAGACCCCCTGTTTGGCTTTATAAAGATAAAAGATACAAAAACCACACAGACCACCTCGTTATGACTCCATCAGCACTTTCAACACTTAAAAAGTTAAAAGAAATGGGAATTATAACTATAGTTCTTTCTGTTTACCCGTATCTTCCTAAAGAAGGAGATGCTCTGGTTAGAGGTAAAATAAAGCACTTTAAAGTAGAAGATTTGTTTAATGAGGTGTATTCTACACGAGGCTATCACGCATCAAAAGGAGAATTTATGTTAAAAATCTTGGCAAAAAGAAAGATTCAAAAATCAAAAGCGTTAATGGTAGGCGACAGTTACAAATGGGATTTTAAACCTGCAAAGGATAGAGGCATTGATGCGTTATTGGTTGAGTCAGAATATATGCAAAACAAGGATCATACAGACAGAACTATTAAAAGATTAAGTGATATTTTTAAATATATTTCTTAAATATTAATTTGATTTATGCTTAAACTGGTTTTACCATCAAAAAAATATATAAAAGGAAATACAGCCTATATAAAAGAGTTGTATAAGAGAAGAGAAATTACTAAGAGAGAACTTAACGATAAGATAGAAAAAAGAAAGAAAGTACCCACATTTCTAAGAAGATTGAGAGATAACAGAAATGGTATTAATCTTGAAAAAGGTCAAGTCGCCCACACAGTATATTGGTTAGTTGATGATAAAAAATTTATTGGAGTGTTAAGATTAAACAAGAAACTAAATAAAAAGCTCCGCACTAGAGGAGGAAACATTGGTTATG
>CAZNQQ010000023.1:0-6306 GCA_964575575.1 uncultured Candidatus Saccharibacteria bacterium
GCACAAGACAAAAAGAAAACTAGTTTTTAACTAGTTTTCTTTTTGTTTACCCTGTTTTAATCTTTAGTTTGGTTTGCTTTTCTTTGTTTATTTTAGGCATTACGAGCGTGAGTAGTCCGTGCTTTTCACTAGCTGTGGATTCGTCCACTTCTATCTCTTGTGGCAAGAGAATAGTCCTTGAGAATGAACCCCAATAAAGCTCTTTATAGAAATAATTATCTTCAGTGACCTGCTTTGCTTCTTCTCGCTTTCCTTTTATGGTTACCATATCGCGAGTTATAGAAACGTCCAAGTTTTCAGGCCGTACTCCTGCTACAAGTGCTTTTATGATAATCTCATCAGAGTTTTGATATACATCTACAGTAAGCTGTCCTTCGTTGTTGTCTTCTTCCATCCAGTCATTCTCAAGCTCTGGGTCAATACCACTTGAAACAGTTTCTACTTCAATAGATTCTTCTGTACCATAGTCGTCGACATTTACAGTGCCGGTTAATCTTTCGAAAAATGATGGTTTTTTTGCCATAGTTTTATTTTATAGTTAATTTGTTTTTATTTCTAATTCTTTTAACCTTCTCAAAAAGAAGTATAAGAATTATTATTCCAATCCACACGAAGATAAATATCGTCATTATCTTATCTCCACTTCCTCTCATTATAAAAAAGTTAAACAGACTATGCAATATTATCGCTAGAACAAGTCCAAAGAATGCATATGTCTTTTTATAAATAGATTTTTTGTAGAAAGAAAGAGCTATCATCACACCGATCATAGCAGAAGACAGTGTATGCAAAAGCGTAGCACCTAAGAACCGTAGGTTGCCGTTTATAACAGTATCCATAAAGTTTCCGTCTACTATCGGGCCTATTAGGAACAATGTGTTTTCAAGTGCTGCAAACCCGAGCGCGACTGTGATCATATAGATCACGGCGTCCACTGGTTCATCCATTGCTTTTCTGCGCAACACTGCAAAATAAGCAAAAGCGTATTTAAAGATCTCTTCTGTGGCAGACCACAGTATTATTGCCACAGTTCCAGAAAAGTATGAGTCAGCTAGCTTTTCAAATGGCAACACCACAGGGACAGCTATCATACCTACTACAAAAGCAAGAAGTATAAGACCTCTTGGCTCTGGGCGCTTCTTGTCTTGCTTAAGCCAGAACCAAAGCCACAAAAGTGCGGGGAGTATTCCCCCAAGGAGCGCAAATGTTAATGTCTGAAATGAAAACATATTTATTGTGGCCAATTAGCTACGATGAGCATATCGCTATCCTTCTCTGGTAAGTGTTGCCATATCTCTTCTGTCACAAACGGCGCAAACGGATGCAGAAGCTTCAAGCATGTAGTAAGTATCTCATACAAAGTCCATTGTCTAGACAGCTTTGCTTCTGCATCACCCTCACTAAATATTACTTTGCTTTCCTCTAGTATAACATCAGCAAGTGTATGCCAAAGATAATGATAAATTTTTTCGGCTGCCATATAAAATCTGTATTCTTCCATATCCTTAGTTATGTCTTTTGCAAAATCTCCAAGTTCTTTTAATATCTTATCATCAGATTCTGTTATTTTTGGTTTTGTTTTCAAATCAACGCCGTCATTGTTTTCAAGAATGAATCTTGTTATGTTCCAAAGTTTGTTTGCAAAGTGTTTGTAAGCTCGTATTTTGTCAGAAGATAGGGCGATGCTACTTCCTGGAGTGTTTCCTATGGTCATCCCCATACGAAATGCATCAGTACCAAACTCTTCAGTGAGATCAAGCGGGTTTATAACATTACCTTTACTCTTACTCATCTTTTTGCCTTTGCCGTCTAGAACCATTCCGTGCAAGTAGACGGTGTTGAAAGGCAGTTCACCTGTTATGTATTTCCCAAGCATAAGCATACGAGCTACCCAGAAAAATATAATGTCGCCAGCCGTTTCTAGGATTTGAGTAGGGTAAAATGTTTTGGAGTCTTCTGAATCAGGGTATCCAAGTGCTGCAAATGGCCATTGTCCAGATGAGAACCATGTATCAAAAGTATCGGTCTCTTGTACTACATTACCACCACACTTTTTGCATTCTTTAATAGAATCATCTAGGTCAACAAAACCTTCAGAACATTTCTCACAAATCTTTGCTGGTATTGGTATACCCCAGACGATCTGCCTAGATATATTCCAGTCATTAATATTATTAAGCCAATGCAGAGTTATCTTCTTGTAGTTTTCTGGAAGGTATTTAATATTGTCCGCTTCAATTTCTTTTATAATTGGTTTTGCAAGTGGCTCCATCTTTACAAACCATTGAGGCATTATTCTAGGCTCAAGTATTGATTGGCATTTGTAGCATTCTTTGACTTTATGCTTGTAGTTTTCATCAATCTTTTCTATAAGTCCTTGCTTCTGTAGATCTTCTACAACAACCTTGCGTGCTTCTTTTATTTTTAAACCTTCGTATTTACCAGCGTTTTCGTTTAGGCGACCGTATTTGTCTATCACATTTATAACTTCTAGGTCATGTCGCAAGCCCATCTCAAAGTCGTTCGGGTCATGTGCTGGAGTAACCTTAACAACTCCAGTACCAAATTCAGGATCTACAAAATCGTCGGCTATTACTTTTAGTTTTTTCTTACCTATCTCTGTATCAATATCAATTTCTTTTCCAATATAGTCTTTATATCTATCGTCGTTTGGGTTAACAGCTATAGCAGTGTCACCAAACTTTGTTTCAGGTCGTACAGTTGCAAGAGTAAATGGTCCGTATTTAATATAATAAAGTGGGTCAACTTGTTCTTCGGACTGTGATTCAAGTTCGGAGAGGGAAGTTTGGTGTTTTGTACACCAGTTTACTATTCGTTTGCCACGATATAGAAGATCGTCATCTGACAATTTTTTAAACGTATTGTGAACGGTTTTTATAACATCTTCATCAAGCGTGAACTTCTCGCGCGACCAATCACAAGATGCACCTATTTTCTTGACTTGATTTACGATGTTTTTCTTATTTGAAAGTGTGAAGTCTAGAATCTCTTTATACAAATCTTCAGGCTCCATCTTAAAACGAGACCGTCCTTCTTTTTCTAGCTTTTTTTCATACACTACTTGTGTTTCAAATCCTGCGTGGTCAGTGCCTGGAACCCAAAGAGCCTTAAACCCACGCATTCTCTTGTAGCGAGTCATTATGTCTTCTATTGTCATTACAAGTCCGTGGCCTGCGTGTAGGTCGCCGTTGGCATTGGTAGGAGGCATCAGGATTGTAAACACCTCTTTTTTCTCTCCTGATAGATTATCTGGGTTAAAAAAACCACCTTCTTCCCAGAGTTTGTAGATCTTGTCCTCAGTTTCCTGCGGGTTATATGGCTTTAAGAATTTATCGTCCATTTCATAAAATAATAGCAAAATATGGCTAAAATAGCCAAATAAAAAAGGCGTCAGATCAACAATAGATCTAAACGCCTTTTAGGTAAATAATAAACAAACAATATTGATTCACCTCTTTACTACATGTATCTCTTCAGAATCTTTGTGTTCAATTTCTGAATAAGCTACATTGCCAGATTTCATACGTTTACTAAAACAGTCTTCATCTTCTCTAAAGCTTTCGCAATAAGTACAACGACTTTTGCAACCCATTGCAAGCTCAAATAGACTAAACAAAACACCTTCTTCTGTAGCTGTTATGTGTACTAAATCAGCACCATTACCGTTGTCTCCTCCTGTACAACTAAAAGTATATTTGTACAAAGGATCAGAAGCTTCTGGGCATACGCCTTTTTCTTCTCTACTAACAAGCTTCACTGTCTTTCCTAATTTTCTTGATACGCTTTCAATGACATGACTTATACAACAATTACACTCATCAACTGTTTTCCCTTTCTTCTTCATCAAATCCCCCTTTTTCAAATTTTGAAATATAGAATTTATAAAGATACTACTGTACAGATACTGCAGTGGGTGTTTCTTTAAAGACCTTGTCAATTTAAGTAGTATATATTGACATATTTATTCTGTGTAGCATAATACAGGATAATTTATATTTTGTCAAGTCCTATAGGGGATAACTCCTTTATTGTCTAGAGTTCAAGCGACAGATTTCCATCAGCTTTTATATCTATATCTTTCTTATATTTATCTGGACTTTGCATATATCTAAAGTACCCAGCGACTGCTATCATTATCGCATTGTCCGTTGAGAGCTCTTTGTCTGGCACATAAAGCTCTACTTCAGGAAGTTCGCTCTTTACTAATTCTTCAAATGCGAGTCTGATCTTCTGGTTTGCAGATACTCCACCACCTATGACAAGTGTCTGCGCTCCACTTTCAGAAAGAGCCTTTTTGGTCTTTGATACCAAGACTTCTATGACTGCATCTTCAAACTCTTTCGCTATTTTTTGTTTAGTTTCTTCTGTGATGTCGGGGATCTTTTTGAGTGTATAGAGCACAGAGGTCTTAAGACCTGAGAACGAGAAGTCACAAGTGCCAGAATGAAGCATAGGGCGAGGGAATTTATATTCTTCATGTTCTGGGGATTCAGAGGCAAGTTTTGATATCTCAGGTCCACCTGGGTATGGTAAGTTCATCATTCGCGCCACCTTATCAAACGCTTCGCCGACTGCATCGTCGAGTGTCTCGCCTAATATTTCATACTTTAAATGTTCTTTTGATAATACTAATTGCGTATGACCGCCTGATATTAACAAAGCCAACATTGGAAATTTAAAATTTGAAATTAAAAATTCGTTTTTTCGGCTCTCTTTCAGAAGAGCTGAAAAAACGTGCCCTTCCATATGATTCACTGGGATTATTGGTTTGTTCCACGCAAGTGCAAGTTCTTCTGCAAAGTTAATGCCCACCCAGAGTGCTGGCTCAAGCCCGGGTCCGTGCGTTACAGCTATAGCGTCTATTTCATTCTTTGCGGAATCTTCTAAACCTGCTTCTTTTAGGACTTCCTTTAAAAGAATAGGTAGGTTTTTTATATGTTCACGTTTGGCCACAGTAGGGAAAACACCACCAAACTCTTTATGATGTTCTATTTGAGAGATGAGTGCATTGCCAAGGATTTTGAACCCATTGCTATCTGCATCAACTATACTTATAGCTGTCTCGTCACAGCTTGTTTCTATGCTTAAAATCTTCATGTGGGCGATACAGAAGTCGAATCTGTGACCTCATCAACGTCAATGATGCGCTCTAACCAGCTGAGCTAATCGCCCCTAATTTACCTTGAATTCGGTTTCTATTGTAGCAAAAAAGCTGTTACAATATAAGCATGGCATTTCACGAAAGACACCATAGGACATTTTTCAAATCAGTCAGCTGGTTTATCGTAGGGTTTGCGGTATCCTTTTTTGTACTGGTGTATTTCAACAATAACGTTAAGGTGTCGCTAATAGAGGCATCTGCTATTCAAGCGTTCAAATTTATCTTTTTTTATATTCACGAAAGAGTTTGGAACAGAGCTCACTTTGGAAAGGAGCACAGAGCACATATCGTAAAATAGTTATATGCAAAAAGAAAAACCAAAAATCATAGTGTTTTCGTCTGGCACAAAAGACGGCGGTGGTTCAGGGTTTGAAAACTTGGTAGTACAAGGCAGAGAGAATCAGGATCTTAATTACGACATAGTCGCCGTTGTCTCAAACCATGAAAACGGGGGAGTAAGAGAGCGTGCAGACAGACTTGGCGTACCTTTTATTTATTTTGAAAAGCCTTTTACTGCGGAAAAGTATGTCGAGATTATTAAAGACTCTGGCGCGAGCTGGACAGCTCTTTCTGGTTGGCTCAAGCTAACAAAAGGTCTTGACCCTCGTACGACTTTTAACATCCACCCAGGTAAACTTCCAGAGTTCGGTGGGGACGGTATGTATGGTATACATGTACACGAGGCGGTTATAAAAGCGGGCGCACCTGCAACTGCGGTTACAATGCATTTCGTGACAGACATCTACGACGACGGTCCTGTGTTTTTTGCTCTTCCAGTGGAGGTAGAAGAGGGTGACACAGCAGAGTCTTTAGGTAAGAGAGTAAACCAGAAAGAGCATGAGTACCAACCACTTATCACAAGCATGGTTGTAAATGGTGAGATCTCTTGGAACGGCAAAGACGCAAGTACGCTCAAAGTACCGGAAGGGTATAAGTGGATGTAAATTGTGACCTTTTAATAGCCTTTGGACGAACTCTGTTCGAACATAAGACCGATTAACGCACGCGCCGAGCGCGTGGTGTCTTCAAACTTTCTATTACGCCCCGCGTCCGTGGTAACGTTATCGCCCCAACGACTCCACTATCCTGCCTGCGCTGAAGCTTCGGCAAGGCAAGCGCTCCGC
>CAZNQQ010000024.1:0-5727 GCA_964575575.1 uncultured Candidatus Saccharibacteria bacterium
GACAGCTCTTCTGCGCGGGCTTTTTCGTTTATTTATTTACGTTTTCTTTCTCTATTTTTAATATATCTAACCACAGCTTCTTTAGAAGTAAGCCATATACGCCCTTCTTTATGTGCTTCTAGTTTTCCTTGTCTTACTAATAAATTAAGATACTTAGCTGAATAGGGAAAACTTTCAGCCAGTGTTGATAATGGTAGATATTTCTCATGCTTCTCTGTAGAGGGAGCAAGGACTTTAAAATATAGGTCGAGTGAACGTTCCATAGCTTGAGCAACAAAACGTACCAACGCTTTATAGTCTCCTTTATCTGCTTTATCTAAAACATCGTAATATTTCTTACGATCATTTTTAAGAATAATGACCAACGGAAAACCATTTCTCATGAGAATAAGATTCATCATGATTCTTGACGTCCTACCGTTACCATCAAAAAATGGGTGAATGTAAACAAGTTTATGATGAAACAAAGAAGCCAACTCTATGATATGAAGTTTCTTTTTATTTTCTTTTACCCAATTAATAAGTTCTTTCATTTTTTGTGGTATATGCAATGCATCAGGTGGATTATGATCTGCCCCACCAATTATAACACTGGCATTGCGATACTTGCCTGCCCACTGTTTATCCGTATCAAGCACAATGAGACGATGTAAATTACGGATGAGTTGTTCAGAAATACTATGTCGTTTATCTTTTTCAACTAATTCATAAAGATACTGTAATGCAGTACTATGATCTTTTGCTTCTAAGTGATCTTTCAGTGGTTTTCCTTTGACTGTTATTCCTTCGTTAATGACCAAAAAGGTTTCTTTGAGTGTTAAACTATTACCCTCAATTGCATTTGAATTATATGTCATCTCAATCTGTAATTGTTCCTGAAGTTTTTTTATAGCAACTTTTGGAAGCGGGCGTAAAGAATTTAATTTATTCAATTTTTCCTCTAACCGCTTTGCTATTTTTGAATCAATATATTTCATAATATGGTTTAATCTTTATTTTTAATCATACCATATTAAGAAAATATCGCAACAAGTTGTAGCCACTGCTCTAGGGACAACTCTTCCGCGCGGGCTTTTTCGTTTATTTGAGCTTCGGTAAAAGCCTTTTTTATTTCTTCTTTTTCTTTTAATACACTCAAGTTGCTCAACAAAAGTTTTCTTTTGTGTGCAAAGCCGGTTTTTATAACTTTGAAAAACTTTTCCTCATTTACTTCTTTGAAAAAGTCTCTTGAAATATTTTCTATAGACAAAACCGCAGAGTCCACCTTCGGCGCTGGGTTAAAGCTTCCTGCTTTCACTGTTTGAATATACTTCGGCTGCCCATACGCCTTTACACTTAGCGACAAAATGCTTTCTTTCTTACTCCTAGCCACCCTCTCTGCTACTTCTTTTTGCACAAGCAAGACCATTTGTGACGGCTGTACATCTGCAGACAGAGTCTTTCGCAAAAACTCCCCAGTAATATAGTAAGGGATGTTTGCGACTATCTTGGAGTCAGAAAGTTGAGGACCTGCCTGCCGGCAAGGCAGGTCAAAGTCTAAAATATCGTCATTTACTAGAATCAATCTTCCTTCTTCAATCTCTTTAGCAAACTTTTCTTTCAATATATAAATCAGCGCGTCGTCTTTCTCTACAGCGACAACCTTCCCCACCTTTTCAAGCAAAGCTTGCGTAAGCACACCCTTCCCTGGACCCACTTCCAAAACAACATCTTTAGAATCAAGATTTGCCGTCTCTACTATCTTATCCACCACAGATTGTGACGTTAAGAAATTCTGCCCTAAGGATTTTTTTGGTCTCATGATATTTAATTTATATTACCCTAAAATATTGGTATAATACAGTCATTATGGCTTATAAAATAAAACAATTTAAAGACAAGCTCGTAGATGGCGCGCACAAAAAAGCAATGCGAGACCTTAGCAAGTTTTATGAAATTAATTGGAAATATAATAAACCTAAAATAATTATCGTTGATGATAGAAAGACAATAGACTCTTGGAGAGGAGAGAAGACTGAACGTTGGGTTAAAGCGTGGGCAGAATATAAAACAACAGTTTTTATGTTAAACAGAAAGAATTTAGAAAAAGAAAGCAGTCATACCTATAACAAAGAAAAATATCTTGCAACTGTTAATCATGAATTAAGCCATTCCTTCTTTCATGCGGTTAGTAAGAATGGTTATTGCCCGTCATGGTTTAAGGAAGGTGTTTCTATATACACATCAGGACAAAATAAATGGAAAAAGCACCCTGAAAAATTTGCTACCTTTCTAAGTTTCGAGAAATCAGGCAGCGCCGGAGTATACAAAGAATCAGGTTTTGTCGTTGATCTTCTTATAAAAAAGTTCGGCAAAAAGAAACTCCTTAATCTGATCAAACAATCAAAAGATTCAAAAAGTCCAAACGATTTTAAAAAACTTTTTTCTAAAGTTTACAAATTCAATCTGAATTACACAAATATAAATAAGATATATAAAGAAATTTAAAAATGTTTCTTTATCTAGTGTAATTTTTATCATTATTCTGGCTTTACATTAAACTCTTTATACTTCTCATATAACTCTATTGCTTTTTCTTTCGAAATTGCTTTTACGTATGATATATCGTTACCATATGATTCTGGGACATCAAAAGTTTTATGCTTAAATAGTGGCCCCCACGCCCATTTTGAAATTATAGTATCTTTATCATCAAAGACACCGATGTGTGTAATTACATCTGGATAATTTACAGGGTCACGATATAGTACATAGTCTCCTTTTTGTGGATCATCTATGTATTCCAACACACCTTCGTCTAAGAGTTTTTGAAAGAAAGTATCATAGATAAAACCACCACAATCTTTAATTAAAGCGTTGTCGTCAGACAAACCTAATACGTGTATAAAACAATTGTAATTAGTTTCTTTGTTTGGAGGATTTTCTAAAATCTCAAGCCCCTTTGGTAGCTTATCTAAAGTATTTTTCAAAAATAGTTCAGGTTTCCACCAATTGTTCCCTCCATCACTATGCATAATTTCGTCTAATAACTTTCTCATTTATTTTTGTAAAATTTTTAAGCTGTCCTCAACAAACTTTTTTATATCTCCATTATTTTCATTCCACACCCTCTCAATAGTTGGATAAATCTCTTTATGGTTTGGATAAAATACCATTTCAGATTTTCCTAAAATCTCTTTAAAAGCTGGCTGATTTAGGATTATAACATTAAATATCTCTGATAAATCCCAGTATGCTCCAGAATTTTTATCGAGATTTTTCACTAATTCACTACAAGTATTATCGCAATAATCAAAAAAGATAAAGTGTAGCACTTCATGAAAGATCACTCCGAGTTTATCTTGAGTATCTCTTATGTAATAGACTTGAAATATGTTTTTATCTAAATATCTTGGGTTACAGTCAAAAATTGAAAGCGCTCCCACATATTCTTTTTCAGAAAAATCTTGATTAAAAACATCCTTCACAGCGTTAAAAAAGCTGTTCGTGCTTCTTTGTAAACTATTATTAATATCTTCTAGTGCATTTATTAGCTCTTCATGATTTTCATCATAATAATTATCTATATATTCTTCGTAGTTCTCGCTATCTATAGAATAATGAGTGTCTTTAATTTTTTTACCAAAATCAACACCACCCGCTTTTAATTCAAAGAAATTCAAAAACGTCTCTTTATCTAGTTCTTTATTTAAAGTAATTTTTATCATTATAAATATAATTATAGCTAAAAATTAGATAATTATTAATATTTAACGTTATTTAACAAAGTAAATTAAATTTGACATTTATCTCAATATAAATATACTTCACTATAGATAATAGTAAAAATCTTTGTTTTATCTAATTATAGATAACTTCTAGTTTTTTCTTTTAGAGAAAGGAATAAATAAATGCAGACAATAAGTAAAGAACGAGAGTTCTTAAGAAAATTTAATTTCGATCCATCGATGGCAGGAATGCTTGGGATGGAAAGGGAGGTTTTTTTGACAAATGGTAGCGGTAAAATTATACCAATCGCTAATAAAGTTCTTGATTTTCTAGGAGGGCAAGATGGACGTTTTGGCTATGAATTATCGGCTTGCCAATTAGAAAGTCGTGTTGGTCCAATTGTCATAGATAAACTAAAGGACGAGCTACTTTTAAACGAAGAAAGTGTGAAACTGGCAGAGAAGAAATTAGGGTTTAGGAGGTCTTTTGATGAAGTCGGTCCGTATGATATGCCTTTAGATGTATATCCAGACCCAACTGGTAGATACCAAGAAATTGTTAAGGATATGCCAAAAGAGATCTTGAGAGCGGCTTGTAGAGTAATCGCTACACACATCCATGTTGGGATGAAAGATTATGAAACTGCTTTAAAGACTTACAATAGAGTTATAAAAAAGACATCTGAACTTTGTAAAATGGGAGATCTGTCTAGTGGTGAAAGATTGAGGATTTATAAAATTATGGCACCTGACTACTCTCCACCTCATTACGAAAACTGGGATGCTTTTTACAACGAAGCTGTTGAAAAAGACTTTATAGAAGACCCTAGAAGCTGCTGGCATCTTATAAGAATATCAGTTCACGGTACAATAGAGTTTAGAATGTTTGGCACAACTTCAAACATAGACACGATTTTAGATTGGGCTAGAGTATGTCATAATCTTTGTTCTTAAGAAATTGTTTGGAGTAAATAGTAGAATAGTAACTTTAAGGAGGGTAAATTTATTACCCTCCTTTACTATGTTAATATAAACACAATATGAAAATGGATTTAAAAGAAATAAAAACAATAGATTCTAAGAAAACTGGGCCCACAGTTACTATTATGGGCGGGATACATGGAAATGAGCCATGTGGTGTTAAGACTTTATTGCATCTAATAAAGAATCTTGAATTAATTTCAGGTAAAGTTCATCTTATTTTCGGGAATCCGAGAGCGATAGAAAAAAAAGTGCGATACATAGACATCAATCTTAATCGTGTATTTAGAGATGACAAAGATTTATCACAAAAAGAAAAGGGGTCGTATGAATACAGCCGTTCAAGAGAAATCATGCCGTATCTTATAGAGTCAGATATACTAATAGACCTTCACTCAATCTCTTCCAAAGAAACAAACCCTTTCGTTATTTGCAATGAAGACTCTTTAGATCTTGCAAAATATCTCCCAGTCTCAATCTGTTGTCATGGTTTTGACTCTATAGAGCCTGGAGCAACAGGATACTTTATGTATAAAAATAATAAAATGGGAGTATGTATAGAATGCGGTTTCCACGAGAAAGATGAGACTTTTCAGTTTGCCTTAAATAGTGTAAATATTCTTTTGAAAAAACTTGGTATGATAAAGAGCAATATTAATTATAAAGTTAATAAAAATCAAAAAATACTAAGAGCAGATCACATATACAAGACAAAAACTGACAAGTTCAGAATTGCGAAGAAATTTAAAAATTTTGAACCTGTAATTACTGGTCAGCATATCGCAACAGATGGCAATGAAAAAATATTCTCTGATTACGACCAGTACATAATCTTTGCTGATGATCGCGATGAAGTTGGAGCGGAAGGATTTATATATCTTAGAGGCATTTCTTAATTTTTGCCTAAATATTGATAAAAACTAAACTATATTGTATTATTGCAGTTGATTTAAGATCTTTACAGTTATTAATATTTTTAAGAATCTAAGGGGAGGAATAAGGAGGTCATTATGAACAAAAATGTTGTTAAGTTTTTTTG
>CAZNQQ010000025.1:0-4475 GCA_964575575.1 uncultured Candidatus Saccharibacteria bacterium
GTGCCCCTGCCAGGAATCGAACCTAGAGCCACTCCTTAGAAGGGAGTTGTTTTATCCGTTAAACTACAGGGGCAATAAATACTAATGTACCAATACTAAAGCGACGGGTCAATGACATTTGACCTGTCTGTATTATTCAATTTGTTAAAGTCATCTACCTTCTTTTCAAAAGAAGTGGTGGTGTCGCTTAATAGCTTTCTACTAACCGTCTTTATAGAAATAGCATTGTCCTGTTTTACACTGAAGATATCGCCACCACTTATCTGCAGGAACAAATACCAACTAAACGAGATCGTACAAATATTTATAAACACAAATACCAACACTATAGTCCTCCACATCTTTCTGTCCCCAGATAAACTTTTTTCGTCTTTATTGTAAATCTTGTTTTTTTTCTTTTTAAATAAATTTCCTAAATTCATATATTTATAAATTATTTACATCTTTTTTTAGCTTCAGAACACTCAAACTAAGTAACCCTTTCCAGTTGCCAGAACTTACACTCTTTTCATCGTCCTGATACATCGCGTCAATATTAACCTTTGAAATATCTATCTTGAACGGCAAACCTTCTACAATAGATATAAAATGAAACAAATCACTCCACGAACCCTCTACCCTTAGACTCAAAAGCAGTAATTCACTGATGCGGTTTTGTTCTAGTGTGTTGTTTTCGTCTTCACTTATATCAACGGACAGTACTTCAGCACTTACTCCCATGTTTTCTGCAAGAGTTTCGATGTTTTCTATAAAATCAATCACTTCGTCATCGTCTACAAAATATGTATCCAGCTTTTCACGATCGTCTTCTATGTCTTCTATCAAACTCTTGACTGATTTTAGTTTTGTTTCTCTTTCTATAGATACATCAATGTCGTTTACTACTAAAGAAATATTTTCATTTTTAGTTTTTATACTTGTGAAAAACATTATATATGCAACAGCAATCACTATAACCAAGATGGTTATAAATATAAAAGTCTTTTTTGTTTTCTTAAATTGATTCATATATTTTAAAATTTACCAATTACGTTTATTGAAAACTCTATGTTTCTGTCAGAAGCAAGACTTGACGTAGGTAACACAACCTCAAAAAACATATCTTCATTTTCTAGATCTTTTTGAAACTGTAGGAGTGTGCTTCTCTGTGAAGCTACCCCTGTTACGATAATTTCGTCTTTGTCTTTAGCTTTCTTTGTGTAAAAAAACCCATCTATCTTTATCCCTTCTGATTTGTTTTCAATTATTGTCTTTACCATATCTCCAAACAACATTTCGTCTTTGTCTGCCGAAAGAAGCTGTAGTTTTATGTTTATATTATTTAATACCAAACCAACTGCACCTTTTTCTTGTGCTTCAATAGATTTTTTTATAATGCTTGCATACTCTAATGTATTGGTTTCTTTATATTTAGAAGCTACATAAGAAGGTATTAGTAGGAGCAGTGAAATAAGTATAGTTATAAACACAAACACCATAATCAAAACAAGTTTACGAAACGTGTGTTCTTTGTGAAGTTTTTCTTTGTCCTTTTGTAATAAAATATTTCGCATACTGTTTTGTATCAACTAACTTATATTCCTCAACGCAAGACCGATAGACGCAGCATATGAAAGTGAATCTAATTTGTTAAGTTTAGGAATACTATCTCCAAAGGACTCTGTGTTCGTCCAGACGTTTGCACGTTCAATCTTTAGCTTCAAACTTGAAGAAAGGTATTCAGGAAGACCCGCTAGGTTTGAGTTGCCACCACAGAGGATAACCTTTTCAATAGGTGGTATACGTTTTCCTTTTTCGTCAACTTTAGCTTTCCAATATTTAAAATGTTTATCAATATTATATTTTAAAGATTCTGCCACCCCCATAAACACGTTAAATAATTCTTTGTTTTCTCTTGTTTTTATAAGACCGTATTCGTTTTTTACACGGTTAACGTCTGTCTCTATATCGGCAAAATACATCTTAACAGCTTCGTCCATATCGTTACTGTTTATATCTATAGCTGATGTAAAACTTAATATACCTCCTCTTACTATAGATAAACCAGTCTTTGTATTCCCAAAATCTACAATCATATATGTTCCATTATCCCCCTTCTTTATTACAGAGCGAGCAATAGCTTGAGCTTCAGTCTCAAAAGACAGGAGAGTTAATCCTGCGTCTTCAAACACAGAGGTGTATTGTTCAATGGTTTTTCTAGGGTACACAGCGACGACCACATCAACATGTTCTTTATGTTTTGATATTACATCGTAATCAAAAACTGCATTCTGTGGAGCGATCGGAACATACTCCTCAAGCTTAAACTCTAAAATACTTCTGATGTCTTTGTCTAATGCGTCGTTTGGTATTTGTGTTTCAAAAAGATATACCTTTTCTTCTGGAAGTGATGCTCTTACTAAGTCTATCTTATGATCTTTTTTGAGTTTTTTGAGTATTTCTGAAAGTGCTTTAGCGTCTCTTATTTCACCTCTTGATATTATTCCACTTGGAATCGAATATTCACCAAACTTTCCTAAAAGCCCACTGGATTTAGGTGCAAATTCTAAAAAGCGGACAGAGTTGTCAGATATATCTACCCCAACTGCAGGCATTGTTAGAAACTTTGGAACAGGAAAAAACCTAGAAAAAAGTTTTTTAATCTCTGTAGAATTCATATTTATATTATATCCTGCTGAAGATACTATTAAAAGCAGAGATTGTTTATTTTAATAAACCTTGATTGCCACCACAAGAGCAATGGCTCCCACTGCAAAAATGAGTGTGATAATATTGAAATACTTAAATACAAACTTACTCATTTCTTCTCCAAACATTTTCATTATATAACCGACAACAAAGAAACGTAGGAACCGAGATATAACAGAAGCTATTACAAATGTAATTAGGTTAATACTGAAAAATCCTGCGGAGATTGTGAATATCTTATAAGGGATAGGGGTAAAGCCAGATATAAATATTGCCCAAAATGCGTTTTGATCAAAAAGCTCTTTCACAGCTATCATGTGGTCACCAAGATCATATGTGGCAATAAGCCATTGTCCAACACTATCAAAAAGCAAAAAACCTATAGCATATCCAAACACACCACCTAGCACTGACCATAGGGCAGTAAGTGCAGAATAATAGACCCAGTTTTTCTGTTGTTTTGAACCAAGTATTGCAATCAAAATAAAATCAGGTGGTATAGGAAAGAAAGACGCCTCTGCAAACGAAAAGAAAGAAAGCCACCCCTTCGCATGTGTACTTCCTGCATGCTTAACCATCCAGTCACGCATTCTTATTTTTATTTTTCTTAAATAATTTTCCATTAATTATCTCTTTTGTCTAAAAAACTTTGCAATATCAGTGCTGCCGCTGATGCATCTATCATTTTACCATCTCCTTGAGTATTTCTTACCTGTGAGGATGTTAAGAACTCAGGCTCAAGTATTATTGGCACATCAGTAAACTCTTTTATTTTTTCTATAAAATCTCTAACGCCTTCCATTACCGGATTTTCTTCTCCCTTGTAATCTACAGACTCCCCTATTACTATTTCTCCAACATTTTCTTCTTTAAGAATCTTTTCAAAACTTTTTATTAAGTCTTTGTCGTTTTTTATAACAGTTTTAGGTATTGCAAAGTTGCCACCTTCGTCTGAAAGCGCAATGCCAACTTTTTTTGTGCCAAAATCGACACCAATGGTTTTACTATTTTTTATCATAGTATCAATGCAAACAATATGAATGCGGGCAAAAGCGCAGACATTACCATTGTTACTATTTTTGCAGCCTCTTTCATATAATATAAATTCTGCGGGCCACCTCGGGCTGGAACCGTGGTCGGTCAAGCTCTGTAAGGCAGTTTTAAGCTATTTAAGTATATCAATTGTAGGGTCCTCGTGCACCTTTGATTTTTTAAAAAAGTGACAAAAGTGACACAGAATTAAGATTTAAAGTTATAGCTAGGGTTTTATTTTATAGAAAGTCAACAATAGTTCTAATCTTTCTAGGGGAAGTGTTTTCAGGCTATTGAACCATAACGGTGTCTTGACAAAATGTATGAATCGTGTATAATAGCAAGTGAAGTTATGGTTCTTTATATTTTAATTGCCTTACGGGGTACAGGCAATGATTATTACCCCCTCCCCGTTCCTATAATTAGGAACTAAGAAAGGGGTTAAGATACGAGGACGCTCTCCCTCTATCTTAATTATCTAGCGAGAGACTTTTCTGGGAAGGGCTTTTATTAAGATTATTATCCCTGCTATAAAAGCGAGTACTAGAACTGACTAATTACACTATACGAAATGATGTCTTAAAAAGTTGGGATATACTTCTTTAAGACTAAACCGGCTTGCACAAAAGAGTGTCCCCTGACGGTTGAAAAAATAACGGTCGAGAAACAAGGTAGCATTCGACCACATAAAGACTCACCAATATAAACCAAGGAAGAGGACACTCCCTTGGTTTTTTTATTTATAATCTTTACCT
>CAZNQQ010000026.1:0-3780 GCA_964575575.1 uncultured Candidatus Saccharibacteria bacterium
GCACAACATAATGAAAAGTACTGCCGTCTAGGTAGTGCTTTTTATTATGTCTATGCGGATAGTGAGAATCGAAAGACGGAGGCGCGCCATTGGTCCGAGCGCCGAGTCGGGGTCGAAAGTACTTATGAGCGAAGCAAATTAGTAACTTGTGACCGATTCTCTCCCGTGACACTTGACTTTTTAAATATGTTGTGCTACATTTGAATATGGTAATTTATATCATTTTGTTATTTGAAAGGAAAAACAAACAATGAAAGATAGAATAAACAAAAAATGGGAGAAAAGCTTTTTAATAGCTGCAAATACACGAGATATAAAAAAGGCTCTTCGATTACTTTTTAAATTGACAGAGATACCAATCTCAGAAAAGAAAATGTCTGGTAAGAAAAGATGGGCACCACACAAAAAATGGGACGGAATAGTTTGGCTATCAGAATCTAACGCACCAAATATTGTAATAGGAGATCCCTTATATGAAAGCCTAATCAAGAAGATACCACCCAAAAAAACTATGTTATTTGATAATTTTGTTATAGAGCATGTTCCAAGTCACCATACTGGAGGAAATGGAGTAACTATGGGAAATGATGGAGGTATTGTACCGCCATATATTAGAATTATTAAGCCATTGATATTAACATAAAAAAACACTTGGTAATCCATCTTATTAGCATCACAAAAAGCATCACGCTTTTAAGTGATGCTTTTTTTATTCGTATACCTATACAGATTTGTAATTCGTATTAAATCTTCCCTACCAAATCAATAATTCTATCTTGAATCGACAACCGTTGTCGATTATAATAAAAAGATGCTTAGAAAAGATAAATTTGTTCCCGGAGAATATTACCATATTTATAATCGTACAATATTTAATATTCCAGAATTCAAAAATGTTAAAAATGCGGAGAAACTCTCACAAGCTTTCTTGATTGCTAATTCTACAAAATCCAGTGATGCTTTTTCTTTTTTAAGAAATAATAAGAATGCTAAAATTGAAGATGTAATTGAAATTATTGAAAAAGGGGAAAAACTTGTTGATGTATTATGTTATACAATTATGCCTGACCATTATCACCTACTCTTAAGAGAAAGAAAAGAAAGTGGGATTAGTAATTTTATTCATAAGTGCAATATATCGGTTGCAAAATATATAAATATTAAAAATGAAAGATCTGGTCCACTTTTTGAAAGTTTATTTAAAGCAAAACATATTTCTACCAATGAATATCTAGTTCATCTTTCTGTATATATTCATCTTAATCCTTTAGATTTTCTTGCTGAAAAATCTTGGAGAAAAAATCAACTTAAAAATTGGGATCAAGTAAAAGTCAAACTTATTAAATATCCGTGGTCAAGCTTAAAAGCATTTATAGAAGATTTTAAAGACCCAATACTCTCTGGAACAGATATCTTAACAGAACAATTTAAAAAGAGGAAGGATTATACCGAATTCTTACAAGAATGGTCAGAGGAATCGTCAGATATATTAAATAATATTATGATTGATTAAAATCGACAACGGTTGTCGATTTTAATCATATAGCATTGTGTATAGTAATCAAAAAAGAAACTAGTTTTAAAGCTAGTTTCTTTTTTTTAATTATTCTGTAGTCTTTCCGTCAAAGTGTTCTTCGTATTCGTCTGCTTTTGTTTTCTCTATTACGCCATCTTTATGCTCCGGCGGAGAGTAAACAGTGTAAAGCTTCAAATCTGTATCTCCTGTGTTTATGAAATTATGCTTCATCCCTGCTGGCACCACCACCGCTGTCCCGTCTTTAACTTCATGCTCTACTCCATCAAGTATTGCTTTCCCTTCTCCCTCTTCAAACCGCAAAAACTGATCGAGCTCGTGCACCTCTTCGCCTATTTCATCGCCTGGCTTTATATTCATAAGCACAAGCTGGCTGTTTTTGGCAGTATAGAGAACTCTTCTATAATCTTCATTATTCAGTGTCTCTTCTTCTATGTTTGTTACGTATCCTTTCATATTTTATATCTTCCCTACCAAATCCATTCCTGGTTCTAGTGTATCATCCCCTGGTGTCCAACTCGCTGGGCATACTTTGTCGCCGTGCTGGTGTGTGAACTTAGCTGCTTGGAGTTTTCTTAGAAGCTCTTTGGCATTTCTTCCTATGCTGTTATCATTAACTTCCATCGCCTTTAATACGCCGTCTGGGTTTATTATGAAGCTCCCTCGAAGAGCTAGACCTTCGTCCTCTATGAGTACTCCGAACATATCTGAGAGTATATGGTTTGCGTCCTCTGCCATTGGGAATTTGATTTTCCCTATAGCCTTTGACGAGTCGTGCCATGCTTTATGAGTATAAACTGTATCTGTACTTACTGACACTACTTCAGCACCTTCTTTCTTAAACTCTTCGTAAAGCTCTGCCATTT
This sequence comes from uncultured Candidatus Saccharibacteria bacterium, assembly GCA_964575575.1. GTDB lineage: Bacteria > Patescibacteriota > Minisyncoccia > Phycocordibacterales > UBA2163 > UBA2163. Next base: position 2,401 of record CAZNQQ010000026.1, read on the forward strand.
CTTCTAGCTCTGTAGGACATACGAACGTAAAGTCCGCTGGGTAAAAGAAAAGTATAAGCCACTTCCCTTCAAAGTCAGATATTTTCATGCTTCTTTCGTCATTCTCATGGAAGACCTTGAAAGGCATATCTGGTATTTTGTCTCCTATTTCTACGGTACCCTCAGCACATAGACCGCTACAGCAATCTATACAGTCAGAACTACCACAGAAACAACAATTGTTTTCTTTTGACATATATTTATAGTAGATTAGTGTTAATAATGAAGATTATATCATAATGAAAAATAAAATAAAAATCGTAGTAATTTTAGGCCAGACTGCCACCGGCAAGAGCGATTTAGCTGTGGAAGTTGCCAAGAAGTTTTCTGGCGAGATAATCTCTGCTGATTCTAGGCAAATCTATAAAGGCCTGGACATAGGTAGTGGCAAGATCACAAAGACAGAGATGAAAAGCGTGAAGCACTACTTACTCGATGTAACCAACCCTAAACGGCAGTTCTCCGTAGCGCAGTATAAGAAGCTCGCAGATGAAGCTATCTTAGATATAAGTAAAAAAGACAAGCTTCCTATAATAGTTGGTGGTACTGGGTTTTACATACAGGCTATAGTTGACGGTTTGGTTCTTCCTAAAGTGAAGCCAAATGCAAAGCTTAGAAAAGAGCTTGAGAAGAAAACTGTAGAAGAATTATTCAATATATTAAAAAAACTAGACAAAGCCCGCGCAAAAGAAATAGAGAAAGATAATCCAAGGCGCTTAATAAGAGCAATAGAGATAGCAAAAGAACTCGGCAAAGTACCAAAACTAAAAACAAACTCCAAATACGATGTGCTTCAGATCGGGCTAAAGCTTGAAGAGAAAAAACTAAAAGACAATATTCACAAAAGGCTTTTAGCCAGGATGAAAAAGGGAATGGTTAAAGAAATAGAAAGATTACGCTCTGATGGTTTGTCGTGGAAAAGGTTAGAATCACTAGGGCTTGAATACAGATTCTCAGCACAATACTTGCAAGGCAAAATAGACAAGGAAGAGATGTTAGAAAAACTTGAGACAAATATCTGGCAATTTGCCAAACGCCAAATGCGTTGGTTCAAAAGAGACACTAGGATTAAGTGGTTTAAACCAAGCGAGGTCAAAAAAGTAGAGAAAGAGGTTAAAAAATTTATAAAATAAACACCTCAACGCGTTGAGGTGTTTATTTTTTGCGGTGACATATTAGCCTTTGCTCGAACTTATTTTGAGCATAAGACCGATTAACACGCGCCGAGCGCGCGGTAACTTCAATCTCAACACTACGCATTCGTGTTCGTGGTAACCCCAATCGCACCAACGACTCCACTATCCTGCCTGCGCTGAAGCTTCGGCAAGGCAAGCGCTCCGC
>CAZNQQ010000027.1:0-3641 GCA_964575575.1 uncultured Candidatus Saccharibacteria bacterium
TATAGCTTTTTGTTTATTATAATACCGCGTGTATTGATTTTGAAATTTACAACACTTGGTTTTTTGGCAGAATTCATACCAAGAGTAAATGCCCCGATCAAGATAACTAGTGCAAACAATACGTTGCTAAAGATAATAGATGTTGCAGCAGCTGCGATAGCAATAATACCAAGCGCCCAAAACCAATCTGGGTTTTTGTGTGTGTATTCGTACTCAAGAGCTTCCCACTCAAACTGCTGTATCATATGTTTATTATAAATCATTGTCTAGGTAATACAATAAATTTTTACACAGTAGTTGTTAAAATGGTATAAATATAAAATATGAACAAGCAAAAAGAGATACTTTTTATTATTCCATTTATATTGATTCTTATATTTGGCGGGGCATTAGCCTACTTTTCTTTTAGTGAATCCTTCAAGAAGATAACGGCTGTAACTGTGGAGGATATTTCTCGCAATGTTGATGATTTGCCACCTCAAATCAATAGAGGTTATTCAAAGCGCGTATCTGTTGATCTTGAAGCGGTGGCTGTCGTAGCAGAGTTTGACGACGGTAAGACTTATGAATATTGGACATTTAATAAGCAGGTTCCCGGCCCCTTTATACGTGTAAGAGAGGGCGACATTGTAGATATTACACTTACTCATTTGCGCAAGGTGTTTGTAGAACAAGATACTACAAGTTCTCACAGTCATGGTCCTGGTGACATTGAACGCATACGTTCAATAAAAACTGAAGGTAGTAAAGACGCAGACCGTTTTGAGTATTCGTTTGATCTTGACGGTGAGGAGTTAATAAAAGTAGGGCTCGGAGAGACAAAGTCGTTTGAGTTTGAAGCTACAAAACCAGGTCTATATATGTACAACAGTGGTGGCGCAAGTGCACCAACCCACATTGCAAGAGGGATGTACGGGATGATACTTGTTGAGCCGAAAGAAGGGCTCTCTAGAGCCGACAGAGAATACTACGTAATGGAAGGTGAGATCTATACTAACAAAGACGTTGAAGATAGTGGTTTCCATAAATTAGATGAAGAAGAGATTTTAGCAAAGATTCCTGACTACTCTGTATTTAATGGACGAGTAGATGCACTTTTGGGCGGGGCACTTTTGGGGGAAGTAGGGGATATAATAAGGATATTTTTTGGAAACAGTGGCCAAAATACTTCAAGCTTGCATAGTGTTGGTGGTATAGATATACAGCCAATCTCTGTTCAATCTAAAGAAACAGCTATTGTTGAAACTGTACTACAATAGGATAACTCTGTTGCTCTGTTTGGTGGTAGTGTGAGATAATTTCTTATGTAGACCGCAATAGGTCGAAAATATTTGTTAAATTAATTTTTATATTTATGCATGGTATTTCAAAACTAAAATCAATAGTAATAGCTGTTATAGTTATCGACTTGATACTTGTGTTTCCAATAATGCTTTCTTATGAAAAAGTTGGAGAGTTTATGAAAGTGAGCGCCAACGGCATACCAGAAGTGTTCGTAACGCTTGTGGTAGAGATAACTCTTCTTGTTATGACAGCCTTCATTGCTTATATGGTTGCAAGGATGTTTAAAGGGACTTCATTCCAGTCAGCTTTTTATTTCATCGCATGGGGTGTGTTGCTATACGGTATAGGAGACTCGCACCTTCTTGTGTGGATGTATACAGGAGTTGAGTCCTTTCCAACATTCTTTGGCCCAGCAGGTTCATCCATCGCTCATGCGTTTGGTGTAGGTCTAGGATTTATTTTGGTAATCCTAGGTTTGTATAAGCTTGCAAAGGCTCGAAACAAAATAGGCAATGGAAACAAAATGATGTAATTTGATTTTGATTTTAAGCAATATTTAAAATACACACAACATATGTTGTGTGTATTTTGTTTCAGCACAACGTCTTTTTGTGTTAGATTTATAATAAGTATGAAAAAAGAAAATATCTATTTAATCATAGCTGGAGTGTTTGCTTTTGGAATCGTTAACCTTGCTTTGTTTTACGCATACCCAGGTAATTTTACGACAATAGCATATATAATGTTTCTGATCATACCGCTTATAGTTGCTATTATTATAGTATTCGCAAGATTCTCCGTCTTGTTTACTTCAAGGATTTCTGAACAAGAAGACGAGAAGAAGCTTTTGCGTGAGCGCCAAAAAGAAATAGTAGAAAATATGGTAGAGGGACTTGTGGTGCACAACAAGAAAGGTAAGATCCTTTCAGTAAACAGCGCTGCGGAAAAGTTTCTCGGAGTTTCTAGTCTTGATCTTTTGTACAAAACCAGTTCAGAGGTAAATAAGCGGTCGTCTTTACTTGACGCATTGTTCAAAGAACTCAATTCAGAGGACGAAAAAGAACATTCATTTAAAGATAAACATGGTAAAGAGTATGTGTTTAAGATAATAAGCGTAAAGCTTAGCCAGAAACGAGGCGAGATCTTAAAGATAATAAGAGACATATCAAGAGAAAAACATTTGAATAAAATGAAGTCAGAATATCTGACTGTTATGTCTCACAAATTCCTAACACCACTCAATGGCATCAAGTGGGCGGCACCAAGCCTTTTGGATCAGAGTGTTAGTTCTAAAGATAAGGACAGATTTGTAAACAATATTATAGAAAGCACCGACAGATTGATAGAGCTTACATCACTCTTGCTTAGAGTTACCGATATGGAAGAGGGGAATTTTGGGTACAAGCTAGAACCGACCAAGTTGCAGGATATTATTGAAAGTGCGATCAAAGACAGGGTGGAAGATGTGAAAGAAAAGAAAATATCAATGGTGTTTCATAAACCAGAAACTTCAATCTCAAATGTGACAGCAGACAAAGACAGAATAAAAGTAGTAATTGATAATTTTATAGACAATGCTATCAAATACACTCAAGAGAAGGGCAATGTAAGTATAAAACTAGAGGAGGACGAAAAGAATGTAAGATTTACTGTTAAAGACGACGGTATTGGTATATCAAACAGTTCACAATCAGATATATTTTCAAAATTTGTTAGAGATGACAGAGCTATATCAATGCATACAGAAGGGTCGGGTCTTGGGCTCTTCATAGCAAAAAACATAATAGAAGAACACAACGGTAAGATTGGTTTTCAGAGTTCTGAAGCGGGTTCCACGTTCTTCTTTACGCTTCCAAAAAAGTCTTAATCTTTTGAATGATGTTTTCAGGATTGCTTTGTGCTTTTATTATGTAGTCTTTTGCACCGAGTGATGTTGCTGTGTCAACACTTTCTTGGTCGTATAGGTTGGAGAGGATAATTACAGGTGTAGTGTTGTTTTCTTCTTTTAATTTTTTTAGAAGTTCAAGTCCGTGTAGTTTTGGTAATACAAGGTCTAGTAACACAAGATCAAAACTATCGTTCTTGATCTTTTCAAGACCTGCTTCTCCATCAACAGCGATCTCAATATTAAAACCTTCCTCCACACTTGCTTTTGCAAGCATCTCAAGAAGAAAATTATCGTCTTCTATTATAAGTATTTTTGACATGTTTTTATTATAATTTATTTAGGTTAGGGTAGCAACAAGTTTTATTTTAAACGCTTCATACGCTTTCTATAGGCCATATTCCCCAGTATGTTCAATGTTACAAATGATACAGTTATTATTGTAAATAAAATAACATTGTTTAGTATCTCA
>CAZNQQ010000028.1:0-3296 GCA_964575575.1 uncultured Candidatus Saccharibacteria bacterium
AAATTAAAAGATTTTGATGGTATAAATTCACCAATGAGCCTAATCAATCTAATTGAGGTGATGAAAGAAAAAGGTTTTGATCTTTCTGAAAATATCTGCAAGCCGGTTACTCCTGAGCTCGTAGATTGGGCAGATAAGATAATATCAATGGCGGAAGATGATGAAAGTCCTGATTACTTACTCAACAATCCGAAAGTAACTTTTTGGAAAGTTGAAAACCCAAGTAATTTTACCAAAGAACTCGCAAGAGAAACTGTTGAGAAAATAGAAAAATTAATACTTACCCACATATAAAAAGCTTCGATTTTTCAATCAAATTAATCATATTTTTATCCCACAAAAGAACTAGCGTCCATAGAGGTGATTGTAGATACGTACTATAGTCTTATCAGTATTCTCTTCCTTAAAGTCTTCAGCAACCAATCCTAATTCAGCTATAACTTTATTCGAATCAATCTTATTATGTACCCTTGATATTTCATCCTTATTTTTATCTTTAAACTTAGGATGACGTTTACCGAGCCAAAACCGTATAGCAGGAAACTTCCCTTCTTTAATAAGAGTGAGGAGCTTGCTTTCACACATGTCGTTAACAAGTGATTCTCCTTCATTGAGAGCATTGTCCATAAGTGTTCGAAATTCACCATCTTCTTTCCTCCAACGGTATACACTTTGTCGTGATATACCACATCTCTCACAAGCCACTTGCACAACTGGTATCTTTCTTAGCTCTTCCAAAAAACTATTTTTTACACGATCTTTCTTCATTATTCAATCTTTTCCGCTTTAATCCCAGTCTGCTTCTGGAAGCGATTAATAATGAGTTGGCAGAATATCGGCTCAAACTCACACAGATACGCCACACGCTTAAGTTGCTCACACGCTGAGAGGATGCTTCCTGAACCAGCCGTTAAATCCAACACAATGTCACCTACACGTGTACATCTACGCAAGGCTTTCTCGTGTAGCGTAGGACTTTTTTGAGTCGGATGTGAGTACTCTTTACTTGGTAATCGTTTAACCATCCAAATATTAAGTTGATCTAAAACTTCTTCAGATAAATTATTTCCAGTAGTAAATTTCTTATTAATAACCTCATTTAAGTCATTAATATTTTTTGATAGATATACACTTCCCCGCGTACCATACACACAAAACTCCGTTACCTTATTAAAGGCAACTGTAGGAGTTGGCGAAGCATTATTCTTTAACCAAATAAGTAATCGTTTTGAATCTATACCTAATTCCTTGTACAGAGTTTGAAATAACCAAACATATCGTTCATCGCACCAAAACAGATAATGACAATTTGGTTTAGAAACTGATAATGCATTTTGCATAATAGTTTTTACGAATACTTTGTATTCTTCATCCGTCTTACTGTCATTTATAGTACCCCCGTAGTTGCTTTTGTTACCTACACCCTTGTCATAAGATAATCCAATATTGAATGGTAGATCATCATTCACGAAGTCAGCTTTTACATCTCCCATAAGCCGTTTCGCTGTATTTGGATCAAGAGCGTCGCCACAGATTAATGTATGCTTTCCTAAAGAAAACACATCACCTCTTTTGATATCTGTTTTCTTTATCTTTTTTAGCTCTTTAGCTTCATCAAAGTCGTCATCTACAACTTCAAGATTTTCATTCCAAACATCAGATAGCTCGTTTTTATCGAATCCGATATCGAGAAGCATACCAACATCAAAGTTTTTTAATCCTTCAAAGTCCCAGTCACCAGTAACAGCATTACTTGTAATTAAATATTGCTCAAACTCATCTTTAGTAAGTTTACGATTTGGAACTCGTACCTCAATAAATTCATCACCTCTTTTGAGTAATTGGAGGGCGTGGACACGTTGATGTCCTGCAACAATCTTATTGTTTGTATCTATGGCAGGAATCTCTGCTAGATTAAACTTCACTAAACTCTTCTTTAGATTATCCATCTGTGTTTCTGAGATAACACGTGGATTCTTTGTGTACGGCAACAGATCATTAACTTTACGTTTTTCTGTATGCCAAATAATTTGTTTTGTCATAATATATATTTAATTTGACTGATAATAAATAATCAGTCTTGGGAGTAGGTATATCGACCTATGACAATAGAAAAAGCCCCAAGACAATACAACGTCAGTTACATCGTCTTGGGGCACTTTCTCGCCTCAATTTAATACATTTTCAAATTTAATATTCTATTGTTACTTTTATTGTATACCGTATATGTATATATGAACAAGATTTGAGGTGTTGATATCTCTGTACTTTATTAAATAACGCAATAAATATAATGTCAATTGTACGAAAAGTAAAATAAGTCTTTATTTAAGCCATATTTTGTGATACAATGGTAGTATGACAAACGAAAGTTACATAGTAATGATAGATGATAATTTCCATTATATGGATGAAGGCCATAGATATAAGCATGGTGAGTTCTCTACCTACAATGAGGCTGTGAACGCCTGTAAGAAGATTGTAGATGAAGAACTAGCCGATATGTTGAAACAAGGCACAGATCCTGAAAAACTATCATCTACATGGTCTATGTTCGGCAGTGATCCATTCATAATGGAGGATGTAAAAGAAGATCGATTCTCAGCTAGAAATTATGTTGCTGAGAAGACAAAGGTGTTAAGGTAAAACAAAAAAGCCCTTTGCGAAAAATCTCGCAAAGGGTTTTGAACTTGTACAGACTACTACAACTTATTTAAACTCAATTTTTTCATAAACCTTTATCAAGTTTTTCCATGATTCATATAGCTCTACCAAATCTTCTTTAATCTCTGGAAACAAAGATAGTTCTCTGAAATCTCTTTCCATCTTTGCGTAAACGTCGAAGTCTTTACCCTTCTCTTTAACTTGTTTTGCCATACTAAGATACATTGTATCTGTCATATGACTAGCCGCATCCAAGAAAGCGATAATTCTTGCTTCGAGAGTTTCTGGTCGTACATCTCGACACCTATGAGCACGAACACAGTGCAACACATTCTCCATTTTATCCTCTGAGTAGCTTTCTGTTTTAAGAAACCTTCTGGCCACACACTCACCTCTTACAGAATGATCAATATCTGTCGGAACTGGATAATGCCCTATGTCATGTAGCCAAACAGCTAATAAAATCACCTCCTTATCCGCTTCTGGATATTTCTTTGTCATATAGTACGCCCACTTCTGCGCTTCTTGAAGGTGTGTGCGTAAGTGATAAGGATCTGAACCAAAACTAAGCACCATTTCATTAAACAAACTTTTTGCTTTACCAACAAGCTCCTCAGACTGAATATTCATTA
>CAZNQQ010000029.1:0-2914 GCA_964575575.1 uncultured Candidatus Saccharibacteria bacterium
ATAGAGAAAGAAAACGTAAATAAATAAACGAAAAAGCCCGCGCAGAAGAGCTGTCTCTAGAGCGGTGGAAACAATTTACTTCAAAGTGTATTTTTAACACAAGCTTTGTAATCTTTTAAACAAAAAAGCCTCTGAGATGAAATCTACAGAGGCTATTCCGTTACTACAAGATTGCATTAGTAACCACTTGCAACCAGTTGTTTACTACAATCAGTTGCCTTGAAGAATACACGAGTACCTTTCCCAGACAAGCCATAGGTAGATATTTTTGTAAATAAGGAAAACTCTCTTACAAGAGTACCCCCGCTTAGCTTAATCAACTCCCCTGGCTTTAAAGAGAAAATAAAATCAGAGCAATGGTTTGGTGCAAATACTATATTACTTTCTGAGCCTTCTGGCACAGCAACTTTGAATGGAAAGTACCCTGTTGGGATTTCTCCTCTTCCAAAGTTGTATTCTGGGAAGCTTGATGAAAGAAATACTGCTTTTGTTGTAATATCAGCATTTACGTAATCAATAGCAAAATTTGGGTTCATCATTCTGCTAAACTCCACCTCTGTTCCGGGTGGGATGCGACTACTTACAACCGGGTTTACTGTTGAATACGTTGACATAGTAGTACATCCAGATGTTGCTATGCATGACAAAACGAACAAGCAAAAAATTACAGTACTAATTTTTTTATAGAACATATTGTACCGCCTTTCTAAAAATCTGAAAAATTAAAGAGAATTTCTTACATATTATATTGCTGACATCTAATTATTTCATCTACATCTACACACAGGATACCAAAATATCTATAGCTTGTCAAGGTAAAAGTTATCCACAATCTTTATATTGTGAATGGTTGTCTACGTACTAATTATTATCCACAAAATTAGGTATATTTTTACAAGGAAATCCGCTTATTTCTTGGTATAATTTGAAATGTAAACAATGAATTTTTTATTAGGAAAAAAGCTGAAGTTTGTGATTTTAGGGTTGCTGTTAATAGTGGTGATTAGTTTTATTGTGTCAACACGTATAAACAATACATCCTATAATAGATTAGGTGGTACGTCTGAAGCAGGTGGTTTAAAAACAGAAGCTAGGCAAAAAATATTTTCAAATATAGCAAGGCAAGATAGTGACAACGACGGTCTAAAAGATTGGGAAGAATCTTTATGGGGAACTGACTTGTACAATGAAGATACTGATAAGGATGGTATGAAAGATGGAGAAGAGGTAGATATTAATAGAAATCCGCTTAAGGCTGGTCCTGATGACGAACTCGGTGAAGATATTCTTGTAAAAAGCAAGAAGACAAGGGCACAGTATGAAGATTTGAATGAGACTGAAAAATTCTCACAAGAATTTTTCAAAGAATATCTTTCTTTGAAAAATTCTGGCATATCTTTTGACGATGCGAGCGCACAAGAGTTTCTTCTTAGCTCAACTTTGGGGAAAATACAGATTGATGGAGGTAGTAAGATCTATACATCAGATGATATAAATATTATCAATGATAATAGTAAAGAAGCCATAAGGGTATATGGGAATACAATAGGTGCTACAATATTAAGATATTCTGCAAAAGAAAAAAAAGAAAACGAAATGTTAATTCTCAGACGCGCGCTTGAAACAAACAATCAAGATGAACTAAAGAAACTAGATTTGATTATAGTCATATATAGGAATATTTTAAATGACTCATTAAAAATTTCGACTCCTCAAAATATGACAAACATTCATTTAGGACTTATAAATAGTTTTTCCCAAATTGCTAGTTCAATTGAAGGAATGCGAAGAGTATTTACTGATCCATTGATGACTTTGAATAAAATCGGTACGTATCAGGAAGACGTAAACGGATTATTTATAGCACTTCAAGACATAAATAAATATTTCCAAGTAAACAATATTGTTTTTAGTAGTAATGAGGATGGTTATATATTTGCTAATATTCTTCCGTGATAAATTTTTATTTTAAAAAAAATAAGAACATAAATAAGTGTATCGTGAGTGCGATTCTTACCGTTTCTCTTGTGGCGACACCTTTGTTTTTGGTAAATACACATGAAACAAAAGCTTTTGATGCTGTTACTGTTGTTGGTGGTCTTGGAACTGTTCAAGATACATTATCTGCTGGATTCAATTCTGTATCTGCTGCAGCAGATACAGTGACATCATCTTCCATAAGTAGCCTTGCCTTTAAAGAATATGTGCTCGACCCAGTTGCATTTTTTGTTGCAAAGGCTGCTATTAATGTAATTACAGAAAGTACAGTTAATTGGATTAACGGAGGATTTGACGGTAATCCTGCATTTGTAGATGACTTTGGAGGATTTCTTAGGGAGGTTGCAGATAGGTCGACTGCGCAGTTTATTGAAGGTACCGCGCTTGAGCTTTTGTGTAGTCCTTGGAGGGCAAATATCAGGGTTGCACTTTCTATACCGTCTGGATTTAGACAAGAGGTTGCTTGTACGCTCTCTGACATCGTGGCAAATATTGATAACTTTGTAAACGGAGATTTCAGGCAAGGTGGTTGGGGTGGGTGGTTCCAACTTACGACACGGCCAAACAATAATCCGTACAGTCTTTATATATCATCAGCGTCACAGCTTGATTCACGCATCGCACGTCAGCAAAGTTTGGACAGAGAACAGCTTAATTGGGGTAGGGGATTTTTATCGTATAAGAAGTGTGATGAAGGGGGACAGCCAACAACTCCAGGTGGTGGACCTGGCGCCCCTACGAATTGTAAGATAGTGACACCAGGTGCTGTAATAGAAGATCAGCTTGCTAACGTTCTTGGAAGTAGTGTGCGTCAGCTTGAACTAGCGGACGAGTTCAATGAAATTATAGGAGCACTTCTTAATCAGCTTGTATTGCGAGTAGTTGGTGGTGCGGGAGGGGGGCTTCGTGGGGCAAG
>CAZNQQ010000030.1:0-2872 GCA_964575575.1 uncultured Candidatus Saccharibacteria bacterium
GGAGCAAAATAGCTTTATTTAAGGATATTTTTTATACCCATCGTCGGACTGAGTATCTTAGATATATGTGATAACATTTAGGTATGAATAAAAAACTTTTAATAATTGTCGTCATAATTATTGCCGTATCTGTCGGTGGTTATTATTATTCAAACAATACTGATAAAACAATAAAAGATTCTGGTGTCGTTACTAATGACGAAACTACAGGCTGGGCAACATACATAAATAAAGAATATAACTTCTCATTTAAATACCCTTTAGATTCTATTGTAAAAGAAAACCCTGACAGGAAAACTATTGTTAGTATAATCAATAATACTGAATTTTTTACTATGAAGATTTATTATGAAAAAACAGATTATAACTCTTTTGATGAATACTCTAATAATACAATCAAAGAATTTGAAAACTACGTGAGTAAACAAAATCTTAATTCTTCAGCCACGTATTCATTTGAAAAGAAAAATATAAATAAAAATGACGTCTTATTCCATAAGAGAAACTTCCACGGTCTTATTGGACATATTTATAACATGAGTGTGTGGTTAGGTAACGGTGATATTCTTAAGTTTAGTGGTGAATCCGAGCACATCGTTTTAGATCAGATATATAATTCCTTTACTAGGTAAAGTCAAAAACAGGTTCTAACATCGTCCAGTGAGTGGAGCTTGACATATATGTAATTTTATGCTACACTATTGGCATAGTTGTTCCTTTTATAATTAAATTAAAAAGTTTTTACACAAAATTTAAATGGGAGGATTAAAATGATTAATTGCATGTATTCTTTAGAATGTGATCCAGAGGATTGTGAAAGTTGTTCTCGCTATGACTTTCTACTTAAACACGGAGATGATAGTGACAGTGGAATATTACCAGACAGTGGCACAGACGCAATGGATGAAAATATAGCACGACTTGAAGAAATATGTTGCAGTCATTGTGGGTATCCCCATTGCCAAGGAGAATGCGAGAAATCCTAATAAATAAAAACTTTTAATTTATAAAGTTTTTAGAACCTCAATAAATTTTTGAGGTTTTTTGTTGTCTCATCTTATACAAAACAGGTTCGAACATCGTCCAGTGAGTGGAGCAGATTAAAATACCGCTTTAGTTAGCGGTATTTTTCTTTACCCCTCATAGGATATTTGGGCGTGTTCGAACTTTTGAGATTTTTAAATAAAAAAACCACCTATCATTCTTACCGATATAGAATGATGGGTGGGGTTTAAAAATATTTGTCACTTAGGAGTCTTCCCATTTCTGAAAGCCATCGATTTCTTTTGCAAGTTCAGAAATTTGTTCCTCCAATTCATGTGAGGCCATAGGCTTTTCTTTAAGCACTTCTTCTTTCTGCTTAAGGAGTTCTTTAAATTTAAATCTTAACTCCTTTAAGTGCATAAGTGACAAAAGCTTTTCTAACTCTTCTGGAGTATTGTTTTTAACACACTTATAACAAATAAAGTACTTTTTTTCTTCCTCCTCTCTAATTAAACGAAGTTTTCCGCCTAACATTTTTGTTATTTTTTCGTCCTCTTTTATTTTTTTTAGTAATTCTTGTTCTACGTCAAAATCCAAATCCTCATCATCGGAAGATATTTTGGTAGGAATAGCTATAGTTTGTGACATCCCAAGACCTCTTTTTTTACAAATATTACATAGAGAAACAATATTCCCAACTCTCATTTCATATTCCTCTGCCCAATACTTTTTTCCTTCAAAAATAAAACTTATATCTTCTTTTTCTCTCTCATATTCTATTTCTGTTTTCATAACTTACTTCCTTTCAAAAAGAATTCTTAGAAAAAATATTTAGTTATTTAAGAACATTCTGTTTTCGCTCTTTTGAGCTCATCAGTTCAAATACACATTTGAAAAACAGAAGGGTTTGATGTCTTATAAAAATAAGAACCAAACCCTTATTTGACAGAAATGAGCCGTGAGCTCTTGTGAGGGCCTATTTCACTGACTCCCAGTAGCTTCTGTCAACCTCTAACCACCGACCTAGTTTTTTAAGGGCCATTTCCCTAATCTAAACCAGTAAGATTTGCCAGTGAACTGTCCCGTGCAATTATGCACCAGATAGCTCTATACCAGTAATTAATTCCCTTAATTACTGGCGGATGCCTGAGCCAACACACCCAATTACCCAAACTTATTTTGGCCAAAATAAGCTGAATAGCACCTTCTCACGGGGCGACTTTATTTAAAGAACCTGCGATAGTATATCATCACCCATACTATTTGTCAAGCTCTCAAAATAGCTCCTACCCCCTCTCCTACCCCAAACAGGTTCGAACATCGTCCAACGAGTGGAGCAAAGCTTGACAAATATATCATATCATGTTAGGATACACGTAGTGTAGTGTTAATTCCTATTCGTATGGATAGGTCACTCTTCTAGGTTGAGTAAGAGGGTTGTTTCTTCTCTTAATTAAGAAACTGTTTTTATCGAAAGGAGGAGTCGTATGACTTCCAAAAATATTGTAAACGGACCGAGTAAATTTGATATTATGGTTTCCCTTTTCGAAGGGCAAATTGCAGTAAGAAAATTTGTTACTTTTCAAGATGACAGAGAAATGGACTACAAGATTATTATTTCCTGTATTGAAAGAGAAGACGGATCTGGAGAATCTTGGATATTTAAAGGATTTGATGTAGAGCTACAAAAACATGTAGAAGGATATTATTCTTCTAAAAATCGTACAGGTCATATAAAAATACAATTATAACCCGCCAACTAAGAGACCCGTTCTCTCTGGCGGGTTTTCTTATTCCCTACCCCAAACAGGTTCTAACATCGTTAAGTCGAGTGGAGCAAATAACAAAAATCCAAGGGTTACCCTTGGATTTTTGTTATTTTGATAAT
>CAZNQQ010000031.1:0-2847 GCA_964575575.1 uncultured Candidatus Saccharibacteria bacterium
AGAACATCTTTTACATCACAATTAGGATCTGCTTCAGGGGGTACAGACTTAACAAGTATTAAGAATAGTACTATTCGTGCAATCAACAAAGAAATCAATGGGGAGATAGATTATAGAAATGTAAAACAAATTACACTTAACGCAGCACTTGCTTCTGAGAATTTATTGGCAAACCTACAAGTTTGTTATGCTAATAAACTTACAGATTTAAGTTTAAATCTAACATCAGCAGAAGAAGCACTTGCACAAACAAGAATGAGTAATGCCTCAAGTACAATAGCTTCCCAAGTTATCCCTATAAAGACGCTTCTTGAAAATGATGTAGATGTTTCAGATCAGAATTTGGCAACACTTAATAAAATGTCAGGTGATGTTGAGAGTTCCACTAACGCAACACAGGTTAATGTTCATGCAAATATCTTAAGTGAATTAATACAGAACGGTTCCTTAAATAGTACTAGTTTAGATACTTTATATGCTCAGCGAGAACAAGACACTATAACTGCGCAGATGAGTTCACTTAATACGACGACGAATACACAGATTACTGAATGTCAGAATTTTCCACCGCCTCCGGCGCCAGTTATACCTCCGACAACATAAGTTTGTAGAACAAAACCCAAAAAATTAAAATGAAAGCATTAGCACTTAAAAAAATACTTCCAGCACTTCTGATAACAGTGGTATTGTTTACTGGATTTTTTGGTGTTGTTGGTGCTAACGTTGCGCACGCTGAAGACAGTACAACCATTGTCGGACCACAAATACCACAAGATATTCTTGATGAAAGAAACAAAGCGTTAGAGGAGAGTAAAACAGGGTGTAGTGTTTGGGGATTTAATCTTGATGTATGTACAAAAGCGGTGCTTGCGATAATTGGCAACAATGTATTAAAAATATTTGGATTTTTTACAGGAATTGCAGGTTTCATGCTCGATAAAGCGGTTGACTATACGATAGTAAGTATGGGCGCAAATACAGAAAAGATAGACGTTATAGAAAAGGGTTGGAAGGTGTTTAGAGATCTTTCAAATATTGTGATTATCTTTGTGCTTTTGTTTATAGGTATTGTGACGATCTTACATTCTCAAGATTATAATACAAAAGCACTCCTCACTAAACTTATAGCAGTGGCACTCCTTATAAACTTTAGTTTGTTTTTCACACAAGTTGTTATAGATTCGAGTAATCTGATATCGCTTCAGTTTTATAATAAAATAACTGTAACAGGGCAAGATTCTGACGGCCAACCGATTATAAGAAAGGTTGGAGAGAGGTATATGGACGCTTTTGGACTTACCACTATATATGACGGCGAAAAAATCATTCAGCCGGATAGACTTTCTTCTGCAAATACTTATTCACAGATATTTTTAACATCTATTTTAGGATCTGTAATGTTTCTTGTTGCTTCTTTTGCATTTCTTGCCGGTGCTTTTTTACTTATCAGCAGGTTTGTCGTACTTATATTCCTTATGATACTGGCTCCACTTGCTTTTGTGGGGATTGCCCTCCCTGGCCTTAAAAAACAGTCTGGTGTATGGTTGAGTGCTCTTGTACGGTATTCGCTATTTGCTCCGGCATATATGATACTCACTTGGTTTGTTATAGAAGTGATTAATTCTAATGCGTTTAGGCATACTATCGGGCTGGATCATGGAGCGTCATTTGCAAAAGTCGTAGATGGTGGCAACATGGCAATAATATTTAACTTTATTATAGTAATCGCATTTATAGTAGCTTCTGTATTGATCTCAAACTATTTCGGAATTAAAGGTTCAGGAGTAGTAATGAAGTGGGGTGCCGCAGCGCGTAAGTTTGGTCAGGGCGTGGTTGGTAGAACTACAATCGGACGTCCAGCTGGGTTGGCAAGGCAAGGACTAGCTAAAGCAGAAGAATCTATTAGAGGCTCAGCTCCAACTGGCAGAGTTGGCAGAACACTTAGAGCTATTGGTATTGGAGCAACAAAAGGTGCTAAGAAAACAGCTAAGGGTGTAGAAGCTATGAAATTTGGAAGCGGTGTTTCTAGGATTGATGTTAAGCGGGGTCTTGTAAAAGAAGCGGTAGAGGACAGAAAGGTGTCTAAAGAAAAAGAGATTAAAGATAGTATAAATAAGATCAGTGGCATGGTAATACCACCAGTATCCACAGTAATCGCTGGGCTAGACCCCAAATTTGTACCAGAATTAGGTCCATCACAATTACGCAAAACAGGTGTAGCTCAAAGTTTAGAAGAATCACAACTTAAAGCGTTAACAAATAGCGGTGTCTTGTCATTTGCAGATAAAGCTCATATAAAAACACAAATACTGGCAAATCCAGCAAGCCCAGGGCATACTTTTATGACTACTGGTCCAGGAAGTATTTTTTGGTAATAGGTTTAAATTAAATTTAGTCAAATGAAATATACAAAAGAACAATTAAATGAAAAATATAAAATGCTTCCGAAAGAACTGCAGGACGCTATGTTTTCTGGTGAAGCTACTGAAAATGTTAAAAAGATTGGAGAAAAACATAATCTTCATGTAGATAAAATAGGTGAACTTGGGGAAGAAGTTTGGTTTACAATGTTAGGTGTTAAACGATCAGCGGATTTTATTAGAAACATAAAAACCAGACTTAATTTACCGGATGAAAAAATAAATATGATTGCTAAAGATATAAATGAGAAAATATTTTTGCCAGTAAGAGAATATATGAAAAAGACACAAGGTGTTTTGTTGGAACCATCGGTTGAAATTTCAACGGAAGTTGTGCCTCAACAAGAGGAAGAAAAGTCAGTCAGAGAAGCCCTAAAAGAAGCTGGGGCCGAGCCAGTACAAAGCACAGAGTCAGAAATCAAACCAG